>NZ_CP015102.1:1200000-1500000 GCF_002214485.1 Thermococcus pacificus | reverse complement strand
GTTCCTCTTTCTGTGGACGAGCTTAACCTTATAGCCTGCCTTTGCAACGTTGCCCGCAAGTTCGAGGGCTATGAAGCCACCGCCGAGGATTACCATCTCGCCCTCTTCCTCAAGTTTCTCCTTTATCCTCCTCGCATCGCCGAAGGTTCTCAGGGTGAGCATATGCTCCTTTCCTTGAAAAGCTGGTTCCCTTGCCCTCGCCCCCGTCGCCAGAACCAGGGCGTCGTAGGGGAACGCGCCCTTTGAAGTTACGAGAACCCTCTTTGCCCGGTCTATGAGGACAGCACTGGTTCCAAGGTGCAGATCAATTCCCCTCTTCTCGTACCAGTCAGAGGGAAGGGGGAAGAGCTTCTCCTCGGGCAGAAAACCTGCTATGTAGTGGCTCAGCATCGGCTTGGAATAGTGCGGTAGCTCCTCCCTCTCGATTACCGCGACCTCAAACTCCCCGGACAGGTTTTTAGCAAGCTCAACTCCTCCGGGCCCGTTGCCAACGATAACGACCTTCATAGGTATCGATAGGAATTAGGGAGATGACGTTAAAAAAGAATCTCAAACCTAAGGTTTTCTACTGGCACTCAGCAATTCCCTAACCCTCCTCTCAAACTCAGCGAAGTTCGGGACGCCTATGAACTCCACGCGGTTGTTTATCAGTATCGTTGGCGTGCCCATTATGTTGTGCTCTATGGCCTTTCTCCTGCCCTCCGGCGTCGCGACGCTCAGCTCTCTCGCGACGACGCCCTCGTACTTCCTCTCAAGTTCCTGGGCCATCGCCCACGCTATCGGGCAGTAAGGACAGCCGGGGGAAGTTATGACCTCTATGACGACCTTTGGTTCCCTGGGTTTGACCTCAATCATTCCCGCCTTTTTCATCAGTTCGAGCATCTTCTTGCGCCGTATCATTTCCAGCTCGTCCATGCCCCTCACCCCCATACGGAGATGATAGGGCCGGGTTTAAAAGAAATTAGGTGAAAAAACTTTCAAAATCCTGGTTTTCACTTGCGCTATTACACGCCCCTGCCCCTGAAGTTGTGTGCTATCCTGGCCCTCCGCTCGCAGGAGAAGAAGAGAGCTATCGCCACCACAATACCCAACCCAAAGAAGTTGCTTGTCCCTATGAATGATGCAGGGGCCGCGACCTTGTGTGGGAGCTTTCAGAGCCACAACCATCCGTGGGCTACGGCGAAGATGAGGTACCTCTGAATGGTCAACGGTATCTAAAGGAAGAGAAGAGCAGGGAGGAGATAATAGGAAAGAAAAGCGTCTGGATCTTCCGGTGAAATTCAGAATATCGCTTTTCCACTTCCTTTCTCGAAGATGTGGATTTTTTTCATATCAAAGACTATGTCCACTTCCTCGCCCTCACTGACCTTCGACTCCGCAGGGAACTTACCCACGAGGGCAACGTCCCCAACCCTCAGGTGAACAACCTTCTCCCCACCGAGGTTCTCCATAATCTCAACCAACGCCCTGACCATGTTCTCCCCAGGAATCTTGACCTGCGCGAAGAACGCATCGTACACGTCCTCCGGGCGGATTCCGAAGATCACTTCCTTCCCAATCAAGCCGGCCTCCTCGAGGACTTCAACCTGATCAGGCAGGAGTTTAAGTTGGAACTCCCCAAAGTCCGCGAAGCCTTCCTCTGTAATGCTCGCGCTCATGAAGTTCATTGGCGGGCTTCCAATGAAGCCGGCCACGAAGGTATTAGCCGGCCTGTCGTAAACCTCTTCCGGCGTTCCAACCTGCTGAAGCTGCCCCTGGTTGATTACTGCTATCCTATCGCCCATTGTCATTGCTTCAACCTGATCGTGAGTCACGTAAATCGTTGTCACGCCAAGCTGCTTCTGGAGTCTCTTCAATTCCGCACGCATTTTAACCCTCAACTTAGCGTCCAGGTTACTCAACGGCTCGTCCATGAGGAAGACTTTGGGCCGCCTGACTATAGCCCTCCCCAAAGCCACACGCTGCCTTTGACCTCCACTGAGCTCTCTGGGTTTTCTGTTCAGGAGTTCACTCAACCCAAGCATTTCCGCAACTTCTCTAACACGCTGGTCAATCTCACTCTTCGGAACTTTCCTGAGTTTTAGTGGGAAGGCTATGTTGTCGTAAACCGTCATGTGCGGGTAGAGAGCATAGCTCTGGAAGACCATGGCAATGTCTCTATCTTTGGGTGGCACGAAGACTCCTTTTTCTGGGTCGGCGACTAGTTTGTCGCCGATGTAGATTTGCCCCTTGCTGGGTTCTTCTAGACCCGCTATCATCCTAAGCGTGGTTGTTTTACCACACCCACTCGGGCCCAAGAGAATCATGAATTCCCCATCCTTAATGTCAAGGTTCATGTCCTTAACAGCCTCAAACCCCCCAAATATCTTCCACACGTTCTCCAGCCTAACCCCAGCCATCACACTCACCCCTGAACATCTTCACTGCGATGAGATTTCTTCGGATAGAGCACGACACCGACTGCCTCGTACTCCTCAAGTATGGAGAACGGTCCTCCGATGAGGGCTTTCCTCTCCCCGGTGTCCAGAACGAAGTTGTTTATTATCTTGGTGTTCGTGAAGTCCACAACCTTCCCATTGAAAACCTCTCCGGAGGTCGTGTGAACTTCTGCGTCCACGTCAAAACCCCCTGTGAGGAACTTCTCAATTGCCTGAATGGCGTGGTAGAACACTGCGAACCTCATCTCTCCGTTTCCATTCAACGCGAAACCCACGGGCTTTGATTCTTCGAGGATGTCCCTGAGATAAATGTAATAGGAGAATATTATCTCCGGGAAATTGGACTTGAAGCCGGAGGGCAGCTCTTCCTCAACGTTGAAGACTAGACTGGGAGAGACCAGAACCTCAGTGGTGTCCCTCATGGCGATTATGTGCCCTATCTTGTCGGTCAGTCTTATGAAGACGTTTCCCCCCGCGGCCAGGCCCGGCTCCCCGTTCGTGTAGATGGAGACTGTGATCCCCTTCTCCAGAAGCTCTCTGAGCCCGTCCTCGACCTTTGGGAGGAAGCTCTTCGGAGCGAGCAGTGTGAACTCGAACTTTGCCTTCTTCATCATAGTTTCCAGGCTCAGGAGGACTTCCTCGGGGGATGAGAACCGCCATATCACGTGCTTCTGTTCCTCGACGCCCATGCTCTCTGCAAACTTCTTGATATCGTCTATCAGCTCCTTTAGCGACCTGCTGTAGCGGTGGAATGCCACTTCAGGCTCAACCGCCACGAACGTCCTGGCCTTGCCCTCCAGCTCCTCAACGAAGCCCCTCTCTTTGAGGGAAGTTAAGACGTCGTAAGTTCTGTTGTATGGAATCTGACCCCTCTGGGAAATACCCCTAGCGGTTAGGGGGCCGTATGTGAGGAGGGTTATATAGGCAAGGGCTTCGTACTTTGTGAACCCAAACTTCTTGAGCTGTTCCAGCAGGCTCTCCACATTACCTCACCTTTACCAGTGTTCCCTCCGCACTGACTACCTTTGAGGCGACTTCTACCCCGGACCTTATAGCCTCTTCCATGTCGTGGCCCCGTGAGAGCTTTGCCAGCACCGTCCCCAGAAGCGAGTCCCCTGCCCCGGTCGGGTCAACCAGCTCCGCCTTTTCTGCCGGCACCCTGATGTACCTGCCCTCCTCTGTGAGTGCTATGACGCCCTTCGAGCCCATGCTCAGGATGACGTTTTTGGCTCCCATTTCCTTGAAGCGCCGCAGAATGTCTATTGGATCCTCGATTCCTAGGAGCTCCTTGGCATCATCCAGGGAAGGCTTGACTAAGTCTGCCAGTGAAATGGCCTCAAGCAGGGCCTTCTCGTCCGCCTCCCACTTTTTCCATATCCACCTTCTGTAGTTGGGATCAACAGAGATTAAAGCACCGTTCTCTTTGGCGGACTTCAGCGCCTCCAGTATCATTTCCTTGGCCGGGGAGAGGGAGAGGGCGAAGGCCGAGGTGTGCACAATCCTCGCGTCCTTCCATTTCTCCTCCAGCTGTTCCTTTTTTATGAACCTGTCCGCCCCCCTGTAGATTATCGGGATTGGGGTCTCCCTCTCTGCCTTTATTAGCACGAGGGTTGTGTTGTGATCGACAACCGAGAGCGCCGGCTTGAAGTCTAATTCCTTGAGCTCCTTCTTTATATGGGCCCCAAGGAAGTCATCCCCTACCGTGCCTATAAATGAGGACTTTGCCCCTGCTTGCCGGGAATAAAAGGAAACGTTGAGGCAGGAGCCTCCAGTGTGCATGCTAATCCTCCCGTCTATAATCTTCAGATCCACCAGCACTTCCCCGATTGATAGCACGTCCAGCATGTCTTCCTCCCTCACAGCCCCTCGTAGAGGTTCCGCATTTCTCGGGCGACACTATCCCATGAGTACTTCTCGGTGACCTTTCTGTAGGCTCTCTCGGCGAAGACCTTCCTGAGCTCTTCGTCCTCAAGCAGGAAAGCTATTTTCTTACCCATCTCCTTTGAGTCCTTCGGATCAACGAGGAAGCCGTCGTAGCCGTCCTGGAGAACCTCCGCCGGGCCTCCGAACTTCGTGGCGACGATGGGGGTCTTGCACGCCATGGCCTCTAGCATGACTATCCCGAAGGGCTCGTAGGGTGAAGGCAGAACGAAGACGTCCGCAGCTGAGTAGTACTTAGGAACCATGCTGACTGGCTCTATTGCGGGGATTATTTTGACATACCCCGTAACTCCGAGGTTCTCAATGAGGCTTAGGAGCTTGTTCATCTCCTTTTCTTCTTCCTTCGCCCCGGTACCGGTGCTTATGAGCACGAGGAAGTCCCCCTGGTAGTACTCCCTTACGTAGGGGACGCTCTTTATCAGCAGGTCGAGGCCCTTCCTGGGATCGAGCCGTGCGAGGGCAAAAACCAGGGGGACTTCGGGGAGGCCGAGCTCCCTCTTCAGCTCTTTCTTGTTGCCCATGGGCCTGTAGAAGGTTGTGTCCACGCCGATGGGGATGACGTGTATCTTGCCCTCGTCGATCTCGTAGAGGCTCGCGATGTCCCTCTTTTCGATCTCCGTTGTAGCGACTATTGCGTCGCTCGTCTCGTAAATCTTCTTCTCGAGATCTATCCTTTCCCTATAGGGCTCGAAGTCGCCGAGGGCCTTTGCCTTCAGGATTCCCAGCGAGTGGGAGGTGTGAACCATCTTAACCCCGTGCCGCTCCTTGAGCTCCATCCCCACGAAGCCGCCGTCCCAGTAGTGGGTGTGAACAATATCATAGCCCTCTTTCTCGAAGTACTCGGAAACCTTGTCCGTGAACTCTGGCAGGTAAGGCATGAGCTTCTCCTTGGGGATAAAACCCTCGGGCCCGCACTCTATCCTGATAACTCTGACTTTCTCGTTTATGTACTCTATCTCCTTCCTTCCGCCCCTCTGCCTCGTGAATATGTCAACCTTCACTCCCAAAGCCCCTAAGTGTCTGCTCAGCTCCTTAACGTAGACGCACTGGCCGCCCGTATCGGGCTCGCCGAGCTTCCCGAGCGGGTCACCATGGGGAGTTACCATAGCAACTTTCATCCTCCATCACCCCTTAACTCCTGTTGTGGCAATACCTTTGATGTAGTACCTCTGGCCGATGAGGAACAGTATCACTGACGGCAGGGAAACGAGTATAGTCGCCGCCGTGAGGAGGTTATATTGGGCGATAAACTGCTCCTGGAATATGGTCAGACCGAGCTGGACGTTCCTCATCTCCGGAGACTTGACGATGATCAGCCACTTGAAGAGGGAGTTCCACTCCGCTATGAAGGTGAACATGAAGAGCGTCAGCACCGCTGGAGTCGCCAGGGGGAGCATGATCTGCCACAGTATTCTGAACCTCGATGCCCCGTCAACTATTGCTGCTTCTTCTATGTCCTTCGGGATCGTGAGGAAGAACTGTCTGAAGAGGAAGACCCCGAAGCCGTTGAAGAACCACGGGATCGCGAGGCCTTTGTAAGAGTCTATCCACCCAAACTTCGCAAGCATGACGTAGAGTGGGACTATAATGATCTGCTCGGAAATCAGCATTGAGGCTATTGCGACGTTGAATATGAGGTCCCTCCCCCTGAACTCCATCCTGGCGAGGGCGTAGCCGGCCATGGCGGAGGTGACTATCTGGCCGAGGGTGACCGTTATCGCCACTATAAAGCTGTTTAAGAATTTTCTCGGGAACTCTGCCTGCTCCCATGCTATTTTGTAGTTTTCCCACCTCCAGACTTCCGGGAGGACAGTTCCACGTGCTATTTCCACAGGGGTCTTCAGAGACGTGAAGAACGTCCAGAGAATTGGAACCAGGATTATCCCGACGAAGACCCAGAGGACTGCATGGGTTAGCAGGCTTTTTATCGAGATTTTTGTACGTATCCTAACCCTGTACATCTTTCTCACCTCTCAGTATATCGCCTCCTCCCCGAAGGCCTTTCTCTGAAGGTACTGGACTGCTATCACGAGGAACAGCAGGATGACAGCCACCGTGGCGCCCTCCGAGAACCTGAACCTCTCAAAGCTCAGGACGTAGATGTAATACGCTAGGGTGGTCGTTGACATCAGGGGGCCCCCGCCGGTCATCGTGTAGATCTGGTCGAAGTCCCTGAAGGAGAATATCGTGAGCATAACCAGGACCAGCACGTGGGTTGGTTTGAGGAGCGGGAGGGTTATATGGAGGAACTTCCGGAAGGACGTTGCTCCGTCAACCTCAGCAGCCTCGTAGTACTCCTCAGGTATTGTCTGCAGGCCAGCGAGGTAAATGACCATGAAGTAGCCAACCCTGGCCCAAACCGTGGCTATTATCACCGCCAGCATCGCGTAGGATGTGCTCTTCAGCCAGTCCAAGGTTGAGAACCCTAGGGCCTCGAGGACGCGGTTAACGAGACCGTAGTCCGAGTTGAACATCCACACCCAGATAATACCTGTCGCAACGAAGGAAATGGCGGTCGGGGAGAAAATGGATGTTCTATACAAGCTTTTGAGCCGTATTTTGGTGTTTAATAGAACGGCTGCTATAAGAGAGAGAACCATTGTCGTGGGAACCACGCCGAGGATATATACGAAAGTGTTTTTCAAGACCTGTCTGAACTCCTCGCGCTGGAGGATCATCCTGTAGTTGTTGAGGAAAACGAACTCTTTTGCACCAAGCCCCCTCCAATCGAAGAAGCTTATATAAAAGAGGTTCAGTATGGGGTATATGATGAACATGATGAGAATTACAAGTGCAGGAGCCAAGAAGCCGTAGGCCTCCAGTGTATATTTCATTTTTCTCCGAGAGGGCAGTGAAACCATTCCCCACACCTCCCTAAACTAAAAGAAAGAGAGAAAAATGTCAGGACTTAAACAGGGGTTCAACTTCCGCTTGGGCCTCCTTGAGGGCAGTAGCAGGATCCTTCTTCTGAAGCAGGGCTGCCTCAATGGCCTCTCCGATGGCTGCGGACATGTCCGGGTACTGCGGAACTGGAGGCCTGGCCTTACCGTACTGCAGGTTCTCAACGTATATCTTTATGAAGGGGTTCTCCTCCATGAACTCCTTGTACTCTGGGTCTTCGAGAGCGCTCTTACAGACAGGGAGGTAGCCCGTCTTGAGTGCCCACGTAACCTGGAACTCGGGGCTCATGACGAACTTGGCAAACTCCCATGCAGCCTGCTCCCTTTCGGGCGTCGTCTTGAAGATGAAGAGGTTCTCACCGCCAATGTTGGTGGCTATCCTCTTGTCGTAGGGCATCAGCATAACTCCAGTCTTTTCGAGCCATCCCTGATCCTTGAGGACGGGGTAGTTCCAGGGCCCGTTTATGGTCATGGCAACCCTGCCGGCGAAGAAGTCGTCGAGCTTGTAGCCCGCGTTGGGCTCGCTGAGCTTCGCAACCTTGTCCTTGTAGACGAGGTCAACCCAGTACTGGAGGGCCTTTACGCCGGCGTCACTAGCGAAGGTTGGCTTGCTCTGATCCTCGGAGAGAAGCTCACCACCGGCCGACCAGAGGAAGACCTCCCATGTCCAGACCGTCCACTCGAGCCTTCCGAAGGGAACCATGAACCCATACTGGTCGATCTCACCGTCGCCATCCTTATCCTTCGTGAGCTTCTTGGCAAGCCCCCTGAACTCATCCCAGGTCAGGGCCTTGCCCATGTAAGCCTCGGGGTCGAGCCCGGCCTCCTTGAAGAGCTCCTTGTTGTAGTAGATGGCCAGGTTGTTGGTATCGAAGGGGGCGGTGTATATCTTGCCCTTGTAGGTTCCAAGCTCCCAGAGCCCCGCGTAGATGTCGTCCTTGTTAAAGGAAGGGTCGTTCTTTATGAAGTCCTCAACCGGGGCGAGAACTCCGGCCTCTGCAAAGAATCCAGTCTGGGCCGGATTTAGCCAGACGAGATCCGGTGGGGTGCCCGCCTGAGCGGCGGCCATGATCTTGGGAACCGCCTTGTCCTGAGCGCCATAGTTAACGACTTTTACCTTGATGTTGGGGTGCTCAGCCTCGAACTTCTTGACGAGGTCTTCCAGAACCTTCTGGTTATCTGGGGATTCAATGCCGTGCCAGAACTCCAACTCAATTACTTTTCCGGTTTCAGTGCTTCCAGACTGACTTGCGGTTGCAGTGGAGGTCTTTTCTCCGGATATGCATCCGCTTGCTACGACTCCCAAAATAAAAACCCCTAACAACAAAATCCCGAAGAGAGGTTTTTTCTGCATTGGTCATCACCATATTGTACTTCTAGTACACTATAGTTGGTTCACGATATATAAGTTTTTTCAGTACAAAAGAGCACCTTTGGGCACCCCGGGGTAATATAAGGTTTTAACGAGAGCACCCATAACGGCAGTTCCTCAAAAAATGAAAACCGTGGGAAGTCTTCACATGTACTCCTACACGCCCGTGCCCCTGAAGTTGTGCACTGTGCTCTTGGTTGTGGTCAGCCGTAGAACCGAGTAGCCCACGCCTTCCCGCCCGACGCCGCTGAAGGTATAGTAGCCTACCCGTGCCCCGAGTACTCGTTGATGAAGACGCGCTCCCGGGCTCACAGAGTTGTTAGGGAAATTTATGGAACCAACAATGTTGGCGATACTTAGTCCAAAGAAATATAAGAACGTCAATAGGGGAAATGTTAATAGTGGCTTTCTACTCTCAGAGCTTGAACCTATCCAAAATTTTGGAGGTGAAAGCAGTGATAGGATGGATAGGCCTTGGCCACATAGGCAGGGCCATGGCGGAGAGGCTGTCGGAGGAGTATGAACTTATAGTGTGGAATAGAACTCTGGAGAAGGCAAAGGGATTCAGGAACGTCGCCAAAAGTCCAGAAGAAGTAGTCGAAAAAGCCGACATCGTGTTCCTTTCCCTCTACGACAGCAATGCAGTTGAAGAGGTTTCAAAGAGAATCCTAAGCAAGGACATCAAGGGGAAGATCATCGTTGATACTACCACAAACCACCACAGGAAGGTCCTTAGGTTCCACGAGCTCTACAAAAGTGCAGGAGCACACTATCTTGAGAGCCCAGTAATTGGAAGCGTCATACCAGCAAGAAACGGCCAGTTGACTATTCTCGTAAGTGGAGAAAAAGAGGCCTATGAAAAGGCCTTGCCATATCTGGAGAAACTCGGGAAGAAGATATTCTATTTTGAAGAGCCAGGAAAAGCTACAAAACTCAAACTCATCAACAACTTCGTCCTCGGGGCCTTCATGGCGGCTCTTGCGGAGGCAATAGCTCTAGGCGAAAAGGCGGGTATACCAAGGGAAGAACTCGTAGAAGTCCTCGAAAACGGTGCTGGAAACTCAGTAGTCCTGAAGGCAAAAAAGGAGAAGATACTCAGCGAAGACTATTCAACGCACTTCTCGATTAAAAACCTTGTAAAAGACCTTTCCTATGCCTATGATCTAGCCTTAGATGCAAACAAAACTGTCCCTCTGAATGCAGTTGTTAGGGAGCTTTACAGGGTCGCCTTTGAAAAAGGCCTTGAAGAGCTTGACTTCTCAGCTATTTACAAGATAATTCGGGAGTTTTCATTATAAAAGGATAGGAAGTCTTTTTTTTATTAATTTCTTTTGTTTTGTGAGGGCTTTTGATACACCCTCTCATCATGGGTGTAGCCTTCAGAAGGCCCTGCCCCCAAGGCCGCTGATGATTCTCGAAGGAGCAATAAAGCATGAGGACACGTACATCGTAAAAGGGAATGGTCTTGAGAGGGTGACCTGAGCTTTTCTCTCCTTTGCATTTTCAAGCCGGGCAATAATAAAAAGAAACGGGTCATCAAAGCTCCTCAATAACAGACCTGACGTCTTCGAGCGCGTCTTTGATTATTTCAACCACGTCCTCAGCCGTGTTTATAGATATGTAGACTTCCCCGTCCTTCTCGTAGAGGAGAACCGGGCACGGGGCAAAGGAGCCAATCTCGTACTCGACACTGGTCATCTCGTAGAACTTCTTCGGGTTGCAGACGTAGAGGATTCTATAAGGCTCCATTTCAATACCGAGCTTGGCCTTCACAACGTCGCTCGGCGTAAACTCAAGCACGACCTTGTAGCCTTTCTCCTCAAGCTTCGCCTTAAACTTCTCCTCGGCCTCCTTGAGGCCCATATCGAGTTTCCTCCTGTACCTGAACATTTTTACCATCCCCTTAAAGCTGTGAGAGTGATTCAAAGAGCTTGCTCCAGAGTTTGAGTGGGGTCACCTCGGTGAGCATCAGCATGCCGAGTACTATGAGGGCGAGCCCGAGAGCCAGTTCCCACCTGGAGCTTTTTCCGCCGAGCGAGACCCCGCGGGAGAGCAGTTTCCTGTTTATCCACTCGCCCAGGTCTTTGGACATAGTGATGAGGTAAACTGTAAGGCCCATCCCGAGGCCGTAGGTGCCCATGACGACCACGCCCTTGAGGATCTCCCCGGTTAGGGCCGCCGTAATGACAGCGAAGCCGACGTAGGGCGCTATACAGCCGAGCCACGTCGCCCCCAACGCGGAGCCAAGGGCGAAGTCGTAGGCGATGCCCTTCTTTGAGACTATTCCCTCGGCCGGAGAGAAGCTTAGGAGCCTCTCGAGCCTTGCCCTCAGGTCAGCACTTACAAAGCTCGCCCCAATGAGTATGAAGCCAACCCCGCCGATGATGTAAAGCGCCCCCTGTATTTGGGAAGCATAGCTCCCTAGACTGCCAACCAGCGCACCGAGGAGGGCAAAGGAAGCCACCATGCCAGCTATTACGGCCTCTACCTTCCTCCTCGCGAAGGTGAGCGAGAGCGCCCCCGCTATAACCGGCAGCACGCAGGGAGAGAAGACGCTCAGCACCCCGGCGGAGAAAATGGGGAGAAGAACCGCGAGGCTCAGCCTTGTGCCCGAAGATTCCTCCCCGGATGCTCCTTCTTTTGCGGTTTCCGTCTGAGTACTGTTGGTGGTTGAGTTCTGAAGCTCATCCCCAATTGCCGTTTTTATAAAGAACTCCAAACCATCTGGATTCAGGGCGCCAACGGCAACTCCCTTGAGGACCTTCTCGCCGTTCTCGACCTTGAAGAGAACCATCGTTGGCGTCCCCGGGACGCCGACGTTTATCTTCTCCCCTGGATTCTTCGGCGTGTAATAGCCCGAATTCTCGGGCTGGATTACGAGAACCTTCCCCCTAACAACGTACTGCAGAGTAGTGAGCCCTCTCCCTTTATAGACGTCAATAGCCACCAGGTTGATGCCGCTCAGAACTTCCTTGGCCTTCTGCGTTGGAAAAACGTTCTCCTTCATATAGCGACAGGCCGGACAGCTCTCGGAGTGGTAGAAAATGAAGAAGTATTCCCCCTCATGGGCGGATATGAGAGCGTTAAGTTCCTCCTCGCTCGAAACGTCGTGGAATTCAAGCCTCCCGTAGGAGATCTCACCGGAAGAGACGAACCCCGTGAAAATTAGCGATAGCATGAATATTAAGAGCGCTCTCCTCACCCCGTTCACCCGAAATAGCTCAATAACGCCGTTAAAAAGGCTTTTCTTGAAGGATTTTTCATTAAAATGTCATTGGAACGTAGCCTTTTTCCAAATACTCTGCAATTATTTTGCCCACGTATTCGACTTTGGCGTGCTTTTCAAGGGAAACCTCGAACCCTTCGAGCTCTGCAATTCTCTTACAGGCTATCGGGAGCTTTCCAAGCTCCTTAAGCTTCTCGATCCATGGGAGAAAACGTTCATCCCCCTCCGCCACGGCCTTCTCGATGGGGCCGAAGAGTATCACCTCAACGTCTTCCACCCACTTGTATTTGAGGGCGTTTGTAGACCACATAAAACCAACGAGGGCTTTGTCATCGCTGCTGGAGATTATCACAAGGGCCTTCACCATTTTCATCCCTCCAGGGCCTCTATGAACTCATCTAAGCTCTTGACGGATATCTCCCTTCTGCCGGCTATGACGTTTATGTTTCCGCACTCGTACTTTGCACAGAGCCCTATGCATTCCGCCACGCTCACATTAAAGCCCCGCTCTTTAAGGGCTCTAACAACATCCTTCAGGTTTTCCCCGGCACAGAATTTGCAAACTCTCGCTTCCATAAGCACCCCTTCATAACCTCTCCGGGGGCTTTTATGACGTTTATTTTTTGCGGAGTGGAAAAGTCAAAGTGGGGGATATTCCAGATTGAAAGGCTTCTGAGGGAGATGGAAAAACAAAACTTTTCGGAAATGATGAAATAATAGGCCTAAGAATCTCCAAACGCCTCTTTCAGCTGTTTTACCCTCAACCTCCCCCAGGTGAAGCCAACTACCGCGGCCACCATGTTTCCGAGCACGATTCCCATCCATACCCCTATAAGGCCAAAACCCGTGTAGTTGGCGAACAAGTATGCAAAGCCCACCTGCATAACTACCGTCCGAAATATCGTGAGCACGAGGGACTTTTCGCCCTCCCCGATTCCCTGGAACATTGCCGAGGTCATCATGCCGAATGGTGTGAGCACGAGAAAAATCGGAAGGGTTCTGAGGGCCTCTATTAGGCCTTCTTTTATCACGAGCGCCGATTCTGAGTAGGTGAAGAGGTACGAGATCTGAGGGGCAAATACCATTATGAACGCCACGACCCCGAGCTCTATCATAAAGGCGAGCTTTATGGCATACAAGTAAGCAGTTTCGAGCTTTTGGATGTTCCTTTCGCCATAGGCGGCTCCCGTAACCGCTGTCGTGGCGGAAGCCATTCCGAGGATGGGCACTATCCCGAGCATCGTGACGCGCCACGCACTCGTGAACACCGCAACCCCGTTTTCGCCCCCTGCCATGATAGCTATCCTGTTGAGGAAGAACATAGCTATGGACATCGTGAGCTGTGCAAGCGACGAGGGGATTCCGACGCGGAGTATGTCCTTCAGGACTTCCTTGCTGGGAGAGAAGTCCCTCAGGGTTATGTCCACATAGGTATCGCGCTTTATGAAGAGCCAGTATGCTATGAAGAGAGACGTCACGATCATCGAAAGGAGCGTGGCGTAGGCTGCCCCAACTACTCCAAAACCAAGGGTGTAGATGAATACCGGGTCGAGGACTATGTTCAGACCCGAGCCGAGGACCATGGCATACATAGCCCTGTTCGCGTCTCCCTCTCCCCTTAGAATCCCGTTGCCAACGTTGTTGAAAACCATAACCACCGCACCTATCAGGAGGACGCGTGAGTACTCAATGGCAAGTTCAACAGCCCTGCCCTTTGCGCCCATGGCCGTCAGAATCTGACCTATGATGGGGAGCATGGTAACGGTCAGCAGAATGCCAAGGATGAGGGCTAAAATCAGGGAGTGTATCGCGGCATTGTCGGCGCCCTTTTTGTCTTTAGCCCCTATCCTTCTCGCTATCGCCGAGCTCGCACCTATTCCGAGGCCGGAGGAAAGGGCTATTATACCCATGAAAACCGGGAAAAACAGACCCACCGCAGCCAGCGCCTCAGGGCCAAGGCCGGAGACCCATATACCATCGGCCAGATTGTAAACCGTCTGGACGGACATGCCTATCATCATGGGTATTGAGAGCTTTATTATGGCTTTTTTAGGGTCTCCCCGTAAAATTTGGACGCCCTTTGTGACTTTCTCGCCCATTCTTCCCCCTCCAAACCTTCTACGGCTTTTGTTGAGTAGTTAAAGGCCATGAAATTTTCTCATGACCCCAAATTTCAATGGAAACCCTGAACTTAAAAATGCTCGGACTGCCTTTTGACAACTTTCCCCCATAGAGGCCATTGATGTTCGTTGCTGCACGAAGGAAGTCCTTAATGGAAAAAATTTTATACTCGAAAATGATAAACCTCTGGGGTATTGCCATGAGGGTGCTGTCTCCAGGGAGAGTCAACCTGATAGGGGAGCATACGGATTACACCTTTGGCTACGTAATGCCAATGGCAGTAAACCTCTACACGGTCATTGAGGGGGAGAAGGCAGGGGACGTGAAGCTTTATTCGGAGCACTTTAACGAGGAGAAGGCGTTCTCCCTGAATGAGCTCGTTAGGGAAGGCTCCTGGATGGACTATGTCAAGGGAGTCTACTGGGCCCTCTTTGAGGAGGGATATAAACCGGGCGGGATTCATGGCAGAGTAGGCGGCAACCTTCCCCTAGGGGCCGGGCTGAGCTCATCGGCGAGCTTTGAGCTAGCTGTGGTGGCCTTCTTGAATAAGGCATACAACTTAAATCTGTCCAGACTTGAAATGGTCCTGCTGGCCAAGAAGGCCGAGAACGAGTTTGTGGGCGTCCCCTGCGGGATACTCGACCAGTTTTCAATAGCCTTCGGGAAAAAGGGTCACGTGATCTTTCTCGACACCGACACGCTCGAATACGAGTACATACCCTTCCCCGAAGACGTTTCGGTTCTCGTCTTCTACACCGGCGTCAAGAGGGAGCTCGCCTCTTCCGCCTACGCCGAGAGGAAAGAGGTGGCTGAAGAGGCCCTGCGCCTCCTTGGAAAGAGGACTTCGAAGGAAGTGAGCGAGGAAGAAGTCTCAAGGCTCCCGGCCCTCTACGCCCGCTATCTGGGCTACATCGTGAGGGAAAACAGGCGCGTGCTCGAGGTCAGGGACGCGCTGAAGGAGGGCGACATCACGACGGTCGGGGAAATCCTCACGAGGGCGCACTGGGACATAGCGAAGAACTACGGGGTGAGCAGCGACGAGCTCGACTTCTTCGTGCGGAAGGCGAACGAGCTTGGAGCTTACGGCGCGAGGCTCACGGGGGCGGGCTTCGGTGGTTCTGCGATAGCCCTCGTGGACAGGGAAAGGGCAGAGGAGCTTGGAAGGGCAATTTTGGGGGAGTACCAGAGGGCCTTCCCGTGGAGGGCCGAATACTTCGTCGTTGAGCCTTCGGACGGGGTGGAGTGAATGAGGGCCCTCGTTTTTCACGGCAACCTGCAGTACGCGGAGATTCCCAAGGCAGAAATCCCAAAGGTCATTGAAAAGGCCTATCTCCCCGTCCTCAACGAGCTCCTGAAGGCGGAAGTCCCCTTCGGCCTCAACGTGACGGGCTACACCCTCGGCCTTCTCTCCGAGGAGGTTCTTTCCCTTATCCGCGATGGAATAGAAACCGGCCTCATAGAAATCATCGGAACATCTTACACCCACGCCATTCTTCCTCTCCTCCCCCTCGACAGGGTGGAGGCCCAGGTGGTGAGGGACAGGGAAATCAAGGAAGAGCTCTTTGGGGTCTCCCCGAGGGGATTCTGGTTGCCCGAGCTTGCCTACGACCCCATAATCCCGGCCATTCTGAGGGATAACGGCTATGAGTACCTCTTCGCCGACGGCGAGGCAATGCTCCTCTCGAACCACCTCAACTCCGTGGTAAAACCGATAAAACCCCTCTATCCGCACCTAATAAAGGCCCAGCGGGGAGAGGGGAACGTGTACCTAAACTACCTCCTCGGCCTCAGGGAGCTGAAGAAGGCGATAGGCCTGGCCTTTGGGGGCAAAGTCACCCTGAAGGCCGTCAAAGACATCGAGGCCGTGCCGGTCTGGGTTGCAATCAACACGGCGGTGATGCTCGGCATAGGGCGCTTCCCCCTCATGAGCCCCAAAAAGGTCGCCGGCTGGCTCAGGGAAAAGGACGACGTGCTCCTCTACGGCACTGACATAGAGTTCATAGGCTACCGCGACCTGGCCGGGAGGAGGATGGACGTTAAAGGCCTCCTCGAACTTCTCGAGGAACTCGGGACGGAGCCCTGCCTTCCGTCCAGGATGAGGCACAGCGGGAAGGAGCTCTACCTGAGAACCTCAAGCTGGGCCCCCGACAAGAGCCTGAGGATTTGGACGGAGGACGGGGGCAACGCGCGGCTCAACATGCTCACGCCCTCTGCTAAAGGGGAGCTCGCCTTCCTTGCTGAAAACAGCGATGCCCGGGGCTGGGAGCCCCTCCCCGAGAGGAGGCTCGATGCCTTCCGGGCGATTTATAAATCATGGAGGGGTGAAGAATGAGGAACCTGCGCAGAAAGGTCTCTATTGTTTTGCTTGTGTTGATGGCGGCGTTTTTGATGGCCGACCAGAACCTGCTTCCCCCAAACTACGAGGAGATAATGGCGGAGTTCGGCATAAGTGAAACCCAGATGGGGCTTGTTTCAACGATATTCGTTGCCACGAGCGCTATAATGACGATGCTCTGGGGCTTCCTGTCGGACATTGGACAGAGAAAGAAGCTCCTCGTGATAGGCGTCCTCCTCGGTGAAATCCCGTGCTTCCTTACGGCCTACGTCAACAGCTACTACCAGCTCTTGGCCATGAGGCTCCTCACGGGAATAGGCATAGGCTCGATAATACCCATCGGATACTCCCTCATAGCGGATATGTTTGAGGAGGAGAAGCGCGGCAGGGGCTACTCGTATATCGAGACGGCCTTCGGTTTTGGAACGCTCTTTGGAATGATAGTGGCGGGCATGATAGCGAGCTGGAGAACACCGTTCATAATCGCGGCCGTTCCGAACTTTATACTGGCGCCGCTCTTCTACATAATCGCCGAGGAGCCGAAGAGGGGGGAAGGCGAGAAAGAGCTAAGGGAAGTCCTCGAAGCTGGCTATGAGTACACCTACCGCCTGAACTGGGAGGCCATCAAAAAGTCCTTACAGACAAAGACGAACATCCTCATCTTCCTGCAGGGCATAATAGGAACCGTGCCGTGGGGCGTCATAATGTACTGGCTCGTCTCGTTTCTTCGGGTCACAAGGGGAATGGACAAGACCACTGCAACTTTCGTCCTCCTGATAATCGGAATCTCCAGCGTCGTTGGGAGCCTCCTCGGCGGCTTCGTCGGCGACTACTTTGAGGCAAGACAGAGGGGAGGAAGGGCAGTCATAACGGGCCTCGCCATCTTCATAGGCATGCTTGCCGCTATAGGGATAATCCTCTACCCGCTCCCGAGCAAGCTAACCCTCCAGCACTGGGTTGGAATAGCCATTTACTCCGTCCTCTTCGTCCAGTTCGTTTCCTATGCGGGGCCGAACGTCAGGGCCATAGTGTCCCAGGTCAACCTGCCTGAGGACAGGGGCACGGTTTTCGGCCTCTTCAACATCCTCGACAACGTTGGAAAAGCCACGGGGCCGCTGTTCGGCGGCTTCCTCATCGAGGTCCTAAAGGGCATGGGATACAGCAAGGCCCTGGCCTACCAGTACACCCTCCTCATAGGCGCGCTGTTCTGGATACCCTGCGCACTGGTGTGGCTGTGGATAAGAAAGAGCTACCCAGAGGACAGGGACGCGGTAAAGGAAATACTGAGAAAGAGGGCAGAGGAACTTAAGGCCTCAAAGGCCCTTTAAGCCATATTTTTTAATGAGTTCCTCTCCTATCTCTCCTTTCTTCGCTATCTCTCCGTAAAGGTACGCGCTCTCCCTCGGCTTCCTTTCGAAGGTGTCGTAGTCCACCTCTATGAGGCCAAACCTCGGCTCAAACCCTTCTCTCCACTCGTAGTTGTCCATTAGCGACCAGTAGAAATAGCCCCTGACGTCATAGCCCTCGCTTATGGCCTTGTGCACGTACTGGAGATGCTGGACTATGAACTCCTTCCTCCACTCGTCGTCGAGGGTTGCTATGCCGTTCTCCGTTATGTACATGGGCTTTTTGTAACCGGCCATTTTGCTGATGACCCGATATATGCCCTCGGGATAAACGCTCCACCCCATCTGGGTCTTTCTGTCCCCGATTTCGGCGTCCCTGGCATCAAAGAAGAACTTCAGCGGGTTCCAGCTGTGCCTTACCTCCGCCGCAGTGTAGTAGTTTATCCCGATGAAGTCAACGTCGCTCTCCGGGACTCTGTAGGATTTAAAGGCTCCCCTGAAGTTCCCGCTCCATATCGCGTCCATGAAGTTCCAGTTGAAGAGGTTGTCCGCCTTCTGAGCAGCTTTTCTGTCCCTCTCGCTATCGCTCGCGGGAAGCATTACTGGGACGTTCTTGACGATGCCCACGTTGAAACTGCCGTGGAGCGTCTCGTAGGCAATTGCATGTGCCTTGAGCAGGTTAGCAGCGACTTTAAACGCTTTGAATGCACTCTTGACGAAAGGCGGCCAGTAGGCGGTCAGGTAGCCCATCATGACGTATACCATCGGCTCGTTGAAGGTCGCGACGAGTTTTACCCCCTTCAGGATGTCGGCAACGGTTTCCACGTACTTCTCCCAGTATTTGAGGTTCTCCTCCCTGAGGAAGCCCCCCTTCTTCATGAACCACAACGGCGAGGTGAAGTGGTGCAGTGTCACGTTCGGCTCTATGCCCTTCCTGCGGAGCAGCTCAAGGATTTCAGTATAGCGGTTGAGGGCATCTTCGTTCAATCTGCCCTCCTCCGGGAAAATCCGGCTCCACTCTATTGAGAAGCGGTACGCGTTGTAGCCGAGTTCAGCCATAAGCCCAATGTCCTCTTCGTATTTCTCCCAGTGGTTGCAGGCTTTGCCTGATTTGTATGGAAGTTTCCCTATTTGCTCGTAGTACCACCAGTCGTTCCAGCGGTTTTCGCCCTCTATCTGGTGTGCGGCGGTTGCGGTGCCAAAAAGGAAACCCTCCGGGAACTTTAGGGCCATGGTTTCACCCGGAAAATATAATAAGCTTAAAACTAATTAAACTTGCGGTGGTAGGATGAGAGAACTCCGCTACAACCCTTTAACAGGACAGTGGGTAATGGTATCGGCGGTGAGAAAAAAGAGGCCTTGGAGGCCCAAGGATTACTGCCCCTTCTGCCCAGGGAGTGAGGAGACCGGCTACGGCTGGGAAGTCCTTATCCTGCCGAACCGCTTCCCGATGCTCTCCTTCGACGCACCAAGGCCAGAAAACGCTGGGTTCTACAAGAAGGCCCGCGCCATCGGCCAGTGCAGCGTGATAGTGGAAACCCCGGAGCACGACCTCAAGGACCTCGACTGGCTCACTCACGAGCAGATGGCCAAGGTTGTTAAATTATGGAAAAATGTAACTGAGGAATTAAAGAAAAATCCCAAAGTTGCCTACCTCGCCATCTTCAGGAACAAGGGCGAGGAAATCGGGGTAAGCCTCATACACCCCCACGGCCAGCTCTACGCGCTTCCGTTCATACCGCTGAAGGCGAGGCTCAAGCTTGAGAACTCAAGGAATTATTACAACCGCCACGGGGAGTGCCTCTTCTGCAGAATCCTCGAGGAAGAGCTCAAAGGGGAGAGGCTGATCTACGAGAACGGGAGCTTTGCCGTCTTCATGCCGTTCTTCGCGAGTTGGCCCTTTGAAATCCATATCTACCCAAAAAGGCACGTCCAGTGGCTGACCCAGCTGGAGGAAAACGAGGTGGAAGACCTAGCGGAGGCTATAAGGGTGGCCACGGGAACTCTCAACGAAGTCCTTGGCAGGGACATGCCCTACTCCATGATGGTCCTCCAGGCGCCCTTCAAAGGAAACTATGAGTTCTACCACCTTCACATAGAGTTCTACCCCATACTGCGCGACAACGGCAAGATAAAGTACGCCGCGGGAATAGAGATGGGGACGTGGGAGTTCACCTACGACGGTGTTCCAGAAGAGAACGCCGAGAAGCTGAGGGAGGCGTGTAAAAAGGTTTTAGGAAGGCTTGGTGCGAAAGGGGGATGTCCTGAAGCCGTGGAATGAGCAGGGGGTTAGGGTTTAAACGGCCTCCCGAACTCGTTTTTACTAGCCTTTTCCCATTCGAAAACCTCATCCCCGTGCGGAGGCTTCTTCTCCGCGGGATAGCCAATCCCAATGATGCAGAGGACTCGGTAGTTTTCGGGGATGTTCAAGAGCTCCCTGACGTAGTCCTCGGCCGTTTTATCTTCACTGTGCACCCTGTTCCTTATCTGCACCCAGAAGGAGCTTAAACCAAGGGCAAAACTGGCCAGATGAATGTGCTCCGCCGCTATGCTTGCATCCTCAATCCATACGTCGCTCCTGCTCTCGTCAGCCGTGATAACTATCGCCAGCGGCGCGGTGGCCAGACCCGAAGCCCCGAGCTTGGCCTTAGACAGAGCCTTCAACTTCTCCTTGTCGTCAACCACGATGAAGTGCCAGGGCCTTTTGTTGAAGGAACTCGGTGAGAGGAAGGCCGCCTCTAAGAGCTTCTCCACAAGCTCCTCCGGAACGGGCTTATCCTGAAAGCGCCTCACGCTTCTCCTCCTGCGAAGGACTTCGAAGAACTCCATGCCACCACCATTAAGGGTTCTCCAAAGGCTTTAATACCCTTACGCCGCTTCCCATGCATCGTCACCGGAGACAGCCTCAGTCAGGTCGCCAGTCAGATCCTCGCCAACCTCTACTTTGGGACCATGAGCGCGTTGATTCCCCGCCCACAGGCCCCTCCTGGGCATGGACAAGGAGGAGATAGTGGCGATAGCCAGGGGGATGGGAACCTACGGGGCGTTCCTTGAGTACCCCTACTGCGACTGTCCCTTCCATCCGGAGAGGGTCGTGACAGGGGGTAAACTTGAAGAGTTCGAAAGGGTAAGGGGAGAGCTCAAAAAAGTGGGCCTCATATGAACGGAACTAAAACTTAAATACTCCAAATGAGAACATACTACGGTGATGGCGATGTTGAGTGAAAGGATGCTTAAGGCCCTGAACGAACAGATGAACAAGGAGCTCTATTCCGCGTATCTCTACTTTGCTATGGCAGCTTACTTCGATGATCTCAGCCTCGAAGGCTTTGCAAACTGGATGAAGGCCCAGGCGGAGGAGGAGCTCGGCCACGCGTTGAGGTTTTACAACTACATCTACGACCGGAACGGAAGGGTTGAACTCGGGGAAGTTCCGAAGCCGCCTAAGGAGTGGGAGTCCCCGGTTAAGGCCTTTGAGGCGGCCTACGAACACGAGCAGTTCATAAGCAGGTCAATTCACGAGCTGGCGGCTCTGGCGGAGGAGGAAAAGGACTACCCGACGAGGGCGTTCCTCGAATGGTTCATCAATGAACAGGTTGAGGAAGAGGCCAACGTGAAGAAGATTCTCGACCAGCTCAAACTCGCCCAGGACAGTCCGCAGATGGTCTTCATGCTCGACAGAGAGCTTGGCGCGAGGGCTCCCCAGCTTCCGGGCCTCCTGCTGCAGGGTGAGTGATACTCCTTTTTATTCCACTTTTTGAGAATAGAAGCTTTAAATCCCAATCGTGATTAGTACGAATCATGATTGGTGAATTTGTGGACCGCGAAAACGAGCTTAAGTTGCTCGAGGAGCGGTGGGCGAATCTTCCCTCGTTTGTGGATTGATATGGGGGGAGGTCTGGAAAAACCCGCCTTTTAGTCGAGTTTTCAAAGGAAAAAATAGGCGTTCTTTTACACGTTTATGGACTTCTTCGTTCAGTTCTTTCTGGGGATGCTCATCTACGGGGGTTCAAAGGATAGAGTCCTCCGTTACGGTTCGGATGTTCTCTCCTTCTGACTTAAACCTAACCTCCCGCTGCTTATCCCAGCAGTATCCCATCTCACTGGAAAGCTTTATAATCCGCGTTTGTGTCTCGGGGGCGGTGGGGGATAGTGGCTAGGGGCCTGAAGGAATTTATAAGGAGGGAATGGTTCCTCTCCTCACTCCTCGTGCTCTACGTAGTCCTGCTTCTCAGAGACGGCTCGCTTCTCAAAAGGACGCCTGCTCTCATAGACTGGGGCGGGCTTTCACTGATAACCTCGCTTATACTCGTCTCCAGAGGACTTGAACTGTCAGGGGCCTTCATGAGGCTCTCGCTCCAAATCATTGCCCTCTCCCGCGGTTCAGAAAGGAGGCTTGCCCTGATTCTCCTCCCGGCCATAGCGTTGTCGTCGGCAATCATAATGAACGATACAGCCATGCTTATTTTCATCCCCTTTATTGTAGCTCTCTCGCGCCTCATTGAGAGGGACATGACAGCTTTGGTCGTCTTTTCGGCCATAGCGGCGAACGTCGGCTCCGCCCTGACCCCGATAGGAAACCCCCAGAACATAATAATCTGGAGATATTACGGCGTTCCCTTCCCGGACTTCGTGGCCTATATGCTCCCCTTCGTCCTGCTCTGGCTGATCCTTCTCCTCCTCTTTGCCTTTGTGACATTCAGAGGTTCCCTCCCCGAAAGAAAGCTCCACCAAGTGAAGGTTCGTGAAGGCCTGCTGTGGAGTTCACTCTTCCTGCTGATAGCTAACATCGTGCTCGCCCGGGAAGGAAAGGCCCTCTGGACGTTGCCCCTCACCGTGGGAGTCCTCTTTCTGGTCGGGAGGGACGTTTTACTCAGCTTCGACTGGGCCCTGGTGTTGACCTTCGCATTCATCTTCGTGGATTTCGGCGAACTCTCCGAGATTATGGCCTCGCTGGGTCTCCACCCACCTTCATCGGAGATCGGGCTTTTCATCTCTTCAGCACTCCTCAGCCAGGTGGTGAGCAACGTGCCCGCCACTGTCCTGCTCCTTTCCGCAGAGAACTGGGGCCCGCTCGCCGTAGGAGTTAACGCCGGCGGGACGGGCTTTATGGTGGGCTCACTGGCGAACCTGATAGCGATAAGGATAGCGCGGATGAGCATAAGGAAGTTCCACCGCTATTCGGTGCCGTATTTCCTTCTAATCCTTCCTCTATCCACCCTGTTCCTCTGGATTCTCCCTTAGGCGGAATTCGGTTGGTGAAACGCGCTCCAAACCTTCCTCGGAGAAGCCGCTGGTCAGGTTTGCCTGTCCAAGCATTTAAATGCTCCAATCTCCACTGCAAAAGCGGTGATCCTACGATGGGTGAGGGTTTTTGGCCTCAGCAGGGCAATTAGGAAAAGCAAAAAGAACGCCGTGATAGCGGAGCTAAAGGTCTATTCTCCCAAATATGGAGACCTCTTAAATGGCAGGGACCCCTTTGAGATCCTGAGGGCGTATGAGCGGGCCGGGGCCGTTGGAATTTCTTACATCACCGAGCCCCAGTATTTTCACGGAAGCTTCGAGTTCCTGAAAAGGCTTTGCAGGGAAACAGAGCTGCCGGTCCTCAGAAAGGACTTCATAACGACAAAGGAAGAGATAGAGAGAACTGCTGAAGCCGAAGCCTCGGCGGTTCTCCTCATAGCACGCCTCCTCGGCGAAAGCCTTGGGGAGTTCGTTGATTATGCAAAAGAGCATGGATTGGACAGCCTCGTCGAGGTTCACAGCAGGAAGGAACTTTCCCTGGCCGTTGAAACGGAGACAACGATGATAGGGATCAACAACAGGGACATAAGAAAGCTCGAACTCGATGACGGGAACGTGAGCCTCACCGAGGAGCTGGCACCCCTGATTCCGAGGAGGTACGTCAGGGTCAGCGAGAGCGGAATATCCTCAGTTGAAGACCTCAGAAGGGCGTTGAAACACGCCGATGCCGCCCTCATAGACACGGCCCTAATGAAGGTGGACGATCCAGAGAAGTTCCTCAGACAGCTTCGTGGAGGTGAGGTTATGAGCCTTCTGGAAAAAAGCTGATAGAGCGAAAGAACCTGAGCTTCGAAGAGGCCTACGAGCTATTCATGGAGCTGAAGAACGAGAGCGACGTCAGAATAGCGGCATACCTTGCGTCGCTCCAGACGAAGGGCTTCACGGGAGAGGAGATAGCGGGCCTCGCGAGGGCCATGCGGGACAGTGCTGTAAAGGTGAACCTTGGAGAGGTCGGCGATACAGCCGGAACCGGCGGGGACGGTTCCTCAACGATAAACGTAAGCACAGCATCGGCGATTGTACTATCGTACTTCACCAGGGTGGCAAAGCACGGCAACGTCTCAATAACCTCAAAGAGCGGCTCCGCCAACGTCCTGGAGGCGATGGGAATAAACATCCGGCTCCCGCCCGAGAAAGCCAGAGAGATGGTGGAGAAGACCAACTTCACCTTCCTCTTTGCACCCCTATATCATCCCGCACTAAAGCCGATAATGCCGGTGAGGAAAGCCCTGAAGTTTAAGACAGTGTTCAACGTCCTCGGGCCCCTCCCCGAGGAGGGCCAGGAAGTAAGCCCTGTGAGTGTAGCTCTTCGACGGTGGGGCCCTCACCTCTCCCTGTATTTCTTCCTGTGGCCTTATAATTACCCGCATACGTTATTCGGACGGCTGTGCGCTATTTATGTTTTTGGGCAGGTCTCCCTGCCTTGATAGGGGAAGTTTTTGGCAAGCCGTCCATAGGCGAAGGCGCTCTTTTTTGGAATACGCTCCCATGTCTCTGGATTAAACGAGACCAACCCAAACTTGGGAACAAAACCTTTGTCCCACTCATAGTTGTCGATGAACGACCAGTAGAAGTAGCCTCTGACATCGTATCCCTCTTCCATGGCTTTTTTAACCCAATTGAGGTGATCCTGAATGAATTTGATCCTTTCGTCTTCGTTCTCGGTGGCTATGCCGTTTTCAGTTATATATATCGGCTTTCCATATTTGGAAGCTTTCACTATCGCTTCGTATATACCTCTAGGATAGATTTTCCACCCCATTTGAGTCCTCCCGTAGCCCCCGAATTCGTACTCGTAAAGACCCCTGAGAGGTTCTGTATCCTTAGAAACAATGTGGAGTGTGTAGTAATTCACCCCAATAAAATCCATGGACGAGGGAAGAACTCTCATATCTCCAAGGGGCGTTTTGAGAACTCCCTCGAATATTGCGTCGAGGAAATAGAAGGTCTGAAGGTTCTCAACTTCTTCGGCAACTTCCCCATCTGGAAACTTTATGGATGGCATGCTTTTGACTATACCAACTTCGTGCTTTCCGCTCAGCGTCTCATAAGCTATGGAATGTGCGTTGATCAGGTTCTTTTCCACCTGAAATGCCGTCTTTGGATCGCGAAGGAAAGGCGGCCAGTTTCCGGTAAGGTAGCCCTCGATGACGAGCTCCATCGGTTCGTTTGTAGTCGCTATGAGCCTTACACCATTGAGGATGTCGGAGACTGCATTAAGGTATCTTTCCCAGTACTTAAGGTTCTCATCCCTTGCGAAGCCGCCCTTTAGGGCGAACCATGTCGGTAGCGTAAAGTGGTGCAGGGTCACCATGGGGTCAATTTTGCTCTTAAGGAGCAGCTCTATGATCTCCCTGTATCTCGCGAGCGCCTCTTCGTTTATTTTGTCCTCCTCTGGAAATATCCTGCCCCATTCTATTGAAAAGCGGTAGGCATTGTAGCCGAGTTCTGCCATCAATTTTATATCCTCTTCGTATTTCTCCCAGTGGTTGCAGGCCTTACCGGCCTTGGGAAGTCTTCCCTTTTCGCTCCAGTACCACCAGTCGCTCCACCTGTTGTCCCCTTCAATTTGATAAGCTGCTGTGGACGTTCCGAACAAAAATTTCCTCATTCTTTCACCTCCATTAGGTTAATAAGTTCAACAGCACCCGCGGCGCTCCACGCTTGAGGGGAATTCGCGTAGGGCAGGGGAGTAAGTTCTTCCAGCCCGCTGAAAAGCTCCGGGATTTTTCCTAACCTGTATAGAGCGTTCAAAAGTGATGAAGCCAGTTTAAGGGCCTGATTCTTAAACCCAGCTTTCCATAGCCCGAGAACAATTATAGCGTTGTCATGGGGCCACACACTGCCGTTGTGATAGCTGAAGGGGTCATAGGCCCTTTCCTTTGAGCTGAGAGTTCTAATTCCCCATCCTGAGAACATATCCCCCTCAATCAATCTCTCGGCAACCGCTCTGGCCCTCTCCTCCGGCAGTATCCCGGTAATTAGAAGATGCCCCATATTGGAAGAAACCACCTTTGAAAGCCGGTTTTCGCCATCTAAAGCTATTCCATAATGTTCCCCGGTCCAGAACTCTTTGTTAAACCTCCTTTTCAATCTCTCGGCTGTCTTTTCGAGCATCTTTTCATCGTAATCCGTTAGATTGAGTTCAGACGCCGTTTTAAGGGCCAAATATGCGTATCCCTGGACTTCCACAACCGCGACAGGGTGCTTAACCTGCACCCCATTTTCATCGGGTATGCTGTTCTTCCAGTCCTTCCATCCCTGGTTCTCCAGACCTAGAGGAGTTTTGTCGTATCTTATATAGCCCCCTCCCTCTTCCAAACGTCTCAGAATCCATTCCACTGCCATGTTCAAATTGTTTTTTATTGAATCAAGAAAAGCCCTATCTTCGGTTCTTTTGAGGTATTCACCAGCCAAGGCAACATAAAGGGGTGTCGCATCAACGGTGCCGTAGTACGGGTTGAACGGTATCACTCCCGCCTGACAGAGTTCACCAAATCTGAACTCGTGGGGAATCTTTCCGGGCTCCTCTTCAGTCTTAGCGTTGAATCGCTTTCCCTGAAGCCGGGAGAGAACTTTCAGGACCCCTCTGGCTATTTGGGGGTACTCCTCCAGCAAAAAGAGCGCCGTCCAGATTGAGTCCCTGCCGAACACCGCTCCAAAGTCCGGAAGACCGGCGAGGGGGAAGGGATACCCATCTATGTCAACTATCAACTGTTCCAAGTCCTCAATGGCCCTGAGGTAAACAGCCGATTCAACCCTTTCAAGGGGTTTCCAGTTGAACTGGAAAGACGCTTTCCTGAATGTTGGAAGCAGAAATTCCCCTTCAACGAAAGGAGTTGCTGAGAATTCAATCCTCCCAAACCCTCTGGGGGGAATGGAAACCCTGAAACTCTCCCCTGAGATCCTTACGGTTCTCCTTCTCCCATCCATTCCGAGATAGGCGTAGACATTTCCCTCGCGTTCGATTTTTCTCTGTGGAGATGCCTGGGGATAATCCCTTTCAAGAATGTCCGCCATGGGGACGGTAAAGACGTATCTCCCTTCAATGACCCTCTCGTCATCAGCCCGGCTGAAAAAGATCACCCTCTCCCTGTAACCCCCTCCCAGCTTGACCCTTCTTACGGCCCTGATGCCCTCTCCGGAGTACGTGATTACCACTTCATCGCTGGAGCGAGTGATTTCGAGGGGCTCCAAAGGAACGCTGGTGGACAGCCTTATTCCGCTTAAAAAGAGCGTATCGTAGGCGTAGAAATCCACAGTCCCTTCTTCTGCCTTAAAGACCAAAAATTCGTGGCCAGAAGAGATTACGTGCCTCATAGTGCTTCCCCCACACCTGTAGTTAAGGGACTTGATATATGCTTTTTGGTTCATCTCAGCTTGGTCACCATTACCTCCCCAAACCTGTTCCATTCATGGATAAGGTTTTCTGGCTCCTCAGCCAGGGCAAAGAACGCCGGCCCCTTCCCGCTCAAGTCGGGGATAGCGCCAAGCTCAAGGGCGATCTTAATCGGCTCCGGGTTATAACCGAGGTAGGTTGAATATACCGGACCGTTCAACACGAGGGCCTTTTTCCACCCGCCTCTAAGGGCGAGCTCAAAGGCTTCCTCAACGTAAGGTGCTATAACCGAGAAGTCCCTCCCGCGGAGGCTTTCCGTCAGAACCCTTTCCTCCGGAAGGAGAACTACCATAGGGGTTTTCTCGACATCTTCCATCTTCAGCACTTCGTCCGAACGGTTGTCTGTCAGACAGAGGGAACCCAAAGTAGGGAGGCACAGGCATCGTCGAAGGCACCGGTGAATCGACCGCCGTCCCAGATAAATAGCCGTGAGATTGTTCACTCAAAAATCAAAAGAGCCCCAGAAAGGTCATTGTTTAGCCTCCTCACGGATAATCCTTATCGCCCAGTAAACGCGAGCAGGCATCGAACAGTTGAAAATGAAAGAAGAGCAATTGTCAGGTTTTCCTCTTTTCTTCCCGCTAGAGAGCTTTTTGAGTGTCTATCAGGCAGGGCAACGCAGGCATCTCATCCTTCGAGGAGCTCCTTCAATACCTCACGCATCTCATCCCTGTCTTTCTTTGCCCTCTCTATGAGCGTCCTTATCATTGAGGCCAGCTCTGTATCCTGGAGGAGCATCTTAATGGAGTCCTCTATGACGTTTTCGTCAATGTATATCATCTTCTTCGTCATTCCGCCGTCTATGACCACGTTGATACCCGTCATCCAGCCGGCTTCGTCGGAAGCCAGAAAAGCAACGAGCGCGGCAACATCCTCCGGCCGTCCGACCCTTCCAGCAGGGTGCTGTCCGTGGTCAAGGGGGCTTAACTCAGGTTTTCTTGGGGGTATCTGCCACTCACTCGTGTCTATCCAGCCGGGAGAAACTGCCAGGACCCTTATCCTGTAAGGCGCGAGGCTCATCGCGAGGGCGTGCGTTAGTGCGAGCAATCCGCCCTTGGAGGCCGAATATGGCTCCGTATTCGGCTCGGACTGGAGTGCCCTCGTGGAGGCTATGTTTATTATCACACCTCCTCTCTCCTTCATGTATCTGACCGCATGTTTGGCACATAGATAGGGCCCGGTGAGGTTAACATCTATTACTCTCCTCCACTCATCAAGCGTCTGGAGCTCCAGAGGTTTTCCGTATCCTATGCCGGCATTGTTCACAAGGACGTCGATCGAGCCAAAAGTTTCATAAACCTCCTCAATGGCTTTGGAAACTTCCTCCTCAACGGAGACGTCCGCCTTGAAGAACTTGACCGATAAACCCATTGAAGTGAGCTGCTTCTCCCTTACCCTTCCTGCCTCTTCGTCAACGTCCAGGATGGCCGTTTTACAGCCCTCAGATGCGAGGCGGTGGGCTATCGCCGCACCTATGCCCCTTGCACCCCCGGTTACGATGCAGGTTTTGCCCTCAAATCTACCGGACATTTTAACACCTCCCAGAGCCCTTCCTGTCGTTTAAGCATTTCCCAAGCCCATACTCCTAGAATATACTTCTTTTTAAGAAAGTTTACGCCGTGGAAAAGCGGGAAGAGAGGCTCGATTACTTGAAGAAGCGCCTTGAAGAGGAGGGCTTTCTCCTCATAGGGGAGCGTATTCCAGTGGCCATTGTAGGGAGGGAAGACGGAATTGTGGCAGACTACCACCTCCTCTTCATCTGCCACAGCGAGCTCGTGGAGGAACTGATCAGGATAGACCCGAACATAGGTGCCCTTCTCCCGTGCACTGGCTTCGGCTACCGCAGGGAGGACGGGAACTACCTCGGCGTTACCCTGCCAAGTGTAGCGTGGAAAATAGCTGGAGAAGATGTGGCTAGGCTTATGAAGCCTATGGAGGAAAGAGTTATCAAGATTGTAAACTCCTCATGATTCCCAATTTTTCAGGCTTTCTTCTATGGATTTTCCATTCTGGGAACGATAAGCCCCATAAGCTTTCTCTCCGAGTTCTAAGTGGTGATGCTAATGACGAAGGCAGTTTTGAAGATACCCAACATGAGCTGCAAGCACTGCGTTATGAGGATTGAGAAGGCAATAAAGAGTGCTGGTGCAGAGGGGAAGGCCGACCTCGAGACCAAAACGGCAGTGGTCGAGTTCGACCCCGGAAAGGTCCGCCTGGAGGAGATAATCAAAGCCATCGAGAGGTATGGCTACGAGGTGAAGTTGGGCTGAACGCTGATTAACACTCTCTCCAGAATGGAGCCAGTGAGGAACTTAACTTAAAGGTGAATGCGAAGAGAAACCCACTGTTTTCGCTTTTCCCTGTAGGGCCTAATTTGGAGAAACTGGGGTAACTTTTATGTGAAAAAACGCTCATTAATTTCTGGGTGATGGTATGGAGGTCAAACTGCCCGAGCCGAGGACTCAAGGTGAAATGAGCCTTGAGGAAGCAATATACAGGAGAAGGAGCATAAGGGGATACACGACAGAACCACTGACCATTGAAGAGCTTTCCCAGCTTCTATGGGCCGCTTATGGAATAAACGCCTGGGGTAAGAGGACGTCTCCAAGCGCTGGGGCGAGGTATCCTTTCGAGGTCTACGTGGTAGTGGGCAATGTGGAAGGCCTTAGGCCAGGTCTCTGCCACTACGATGGGAAGAACCATGTTCTAAAGCTTATTCGCGAGGGAGACTTGAGGAAGGAGCTTGCAAGCGCATGCCTTGGACAGAGGCATGTTGAGGAAGCCCCGGTCAACATTGTAATAGCGGCCCACTACGAAAGGACGACGAGCAGATATGGACAGAGGGGGATAAGGTACGTCCACATCGATGCGGGACATATGGGGCAGAATATTTATCTTCAAGCGACGGCGTTGGGCCTTGGAACCGTTGCTGTTGGCGCTTTCCGGGACGATGAGGTCAAAAGGGTAATCGGCGTTGAAGGGGAGCCCCTGTACATCTTCCCCGTTGGGAGGCCCGTGGAGTAAAGGCACTGGTTTAGAAATTGAATTGGAAGTTCCCAAAACTAAATCGCAGTGCAGGCCTGTAGACTATCGGCTCGCCTGTAATCTCTTTCCCGCAGTAGTTGCAAATAACAGGGGATACCATTTTTTCATCAACTCAAACCATCAGACGGGCCACCAGAACCACGAAGAGCGTCGATAATATATCTGCCAGCGTCGTTATCGTTGGCACTGTTACATTGTCCGGGTCGAGTCCGAGCCTGTCTCCGAGTATCGCGGTGAAGTAGGCAACCCACATTGCCACGAAGACGATGAAGGGGTAGAGGAGAATGAACGGCAGGACTATTCCAACGGTCTTGCCAAAGAGAAACCGAACGACGCCGATGCTTATGAGGTTTCCAATGAGGGCCAGCGGGAAGGCCAGGGCAGTGTAGGTTCCTATCTCCAGGAGGATTGAGCGGCTGAAAAGGCCTTCCAGCTCTCCAAGGTGTATCTTTGTCGAAGTTTTTGCTCCGATTATCGAGCCTATGTTCCCGGTCGTGTCGAGGACCATAGGATACATCACGCTGAAAATCAGTGTCTTCTCGATGACCTCGCTGTAGGACTCGAGTAGGGATCCCGAGATGCTGGAGAGGAGTGCAAGCCCCCCCACGACCATAAGAAGCTCTCTCGTGTTTTCTATATCCCTCTTCGTGAGTTTGGCCCTCCACCCCAAGAGGAGCAGCAGGAAAACGGCAACGGCCGTCATAAGGGCAAACTGGGAGCGATGGGGATAGAGAAGCATGAACCCAACGAGCAGTGGGACCGTTATAAGGTCCGCAACAGAGGTAATCACCGGAGCCGCTACGGAATCGGGGTCAAGGCCTTTTTTAAACGGAATTATCGAGACCAGCGCGGTGGAATAACCGAGGATCAGACTCGCATATACCGTGGACATAAAAACTATCAGGAGAACCGCCACAGCTACTCCCGGGTCTCCAACCTTTATCGCGCCCACCGTCCAGAGGAAGATAACCGGAATTAGAGAAAGGACTATGCTGAGAAAAATGTTTCTCATGACTTTTCTATCCCTGAGGCTCGGCTCCATTTCACCGAGGTAGAGCATCGTGGAGAACCTCGAAGCGAGGGCCCCAAAGATGTTACCCCTCATTCCCATAAGTCCCGGGAGAATGACGAGAATTATCGGGTAGCGTGTCCTTATCAGGGTGAAGAACTTTCCGAGGAATACTCCCGAGAAGAAGTCAAGGAATACACAGACTACCAGGGCTGGAAACGACACCAGGAGGGCGTCTCTGATGAAGCTCTGCCTTCCTGATCCGTTCCTGCCTACTGCAAGGCTCATCCCTGTCACCCCCCATCCCTGAGCACCTCCCTGGAATCGTTTTGTTCCACAGGGGTTTGTCCATTGACGTTATAACTTTTTCCTCTCTTGCTCGAACAGCCACTAATTTTGTGGTATTGGTAGCAATCCATAAATAACTCTTCGAACAAAACTCCACCAGGCGGACCGGATGGGTTCAAAAGTATCCCGGGTGTGCCGGACTCAGGAGGAGGCAAAGAAGCTCTACGACAGAATCAGCAGATTCTACGATTTGTTCGCTTTTCCCGAGGGGAAATACCGGGAGAGGGCGCTGGAGCTCCTCAGCATCAAAACCAGAGAAACGGTTCTAGAGATAGGCTTTGGAACGGGCCATGCCCTGGTGAGGATGGCCGAGCTTGTGGGGAAGGAGGGAAAGGTCTATTTGATGTCGTCTTCATGAGCTTCACCCTTGAGCTCTTTGACACGCCCGAGATTCCGAAAGTGCTCGGCGAGGTTAAAAGGGTTCTAAAACCTGGCGGAAGGTTTGGCGTGGTGGGTATGTCAAAGGGTGAAGGGCTGACCGTGAGACTCTACGAATGGCTTCACGAGAGGTTTCCCCAGTACCTAGACTGCCGGCCGATTGATCTCCCTGAGGTCGTGAAGGGTGCTGGCTTTGTGGTGGTGCACGAGGAGGAAGGGCGGATTTTCGGGCTTCCAGTTACAATCGTCATCGCATTAAAACCCAAGAGGAATCACCATGGGGAGGGCACTCGTTAGAAGGCTCACCTCCACGACTACTGACGTACCTGCCCCTCATGAACGTCTGGATTGAGGTGAACGTCCCGGTGGCGCTGGTCACGTCATCTGCTGGCCTACTTCTGTTTCTGAGGGCGGTTTATAATGGCATCAGGGAGAGGGGTTAATTCTGGCATAAACGCGAGGCTTTTGGGGCCTGAGTTTTTATTCCTCTTTTAGATTTACGAGACAGTATATGTACTCCCTCAAGGTGCTCTCAGATTTTTTAATGTCACTAAGGTCATAGTACATGACGTGAACTTGTCTCTCTTTAAATCTAAATACTTCGGTAGAAGTTCTTTTTCCCCATGAAGGATAAATTAGCAGGCTATTCTTAATACCAAATTTCTCAGCGTAGAGCAAGATTTGATAAAAGTCATCAGTGACCGGTTTAGATTTATATTTTGCATCAACAACAAGAACTGGCTTGTCATCTTTTAAGATTAGGTAATCCAGTTCTAAGCTGTACTTATTATTATCATCAAAGAGTTGCTGAGTAGGGTGTAACTTAACACGATACTCGTATCCCAGTTGTTCTTTCAAAACTGCATATAGATAATTTTCAAAGACTTTGTTCATGTATACTGCAAAGGCTCTAACCTTAAACCTCTTTGGAGATCTAAACTCCAGAGTTGAATTAGCTATAAAAAACATGCATAAATTGAGTATGCTATAATAGTAGCTTCTGCTATTTGGGAGAGCCCGAAAAGTTAGTATCTTTTCGATTTCTTCTATAAAGCTCATATTTTTTGGCAAACTAACATCCTTGAACCATAAGTATTTCTTAAAAAGCTCATTTTTTATTTCATCTCCTAGTAAGTTGGAGTACATATTAATTAAGCTCCATAGCGTGAACTTTATGGAGCTATTAACTATGTTATCCTTCGAGAGCTCAAATTTCTCACACACTACTTTTTGTTGGTTTCCCCTTAGCCATTCATTGATCGTTTCTTTGGTTAGCACTTTTCCTTTTATTATTTTGTCTTGGGTGACATGCTGTGAAGTTTTTAGAAATCCCAGCCTTTTCAGTTGTTCTAACTCGGCCAATAATGCAGTTATTAGGAAATGGAATACATTAGGGTGTTCTATCCCATATTTTCTTCCCGCTTGGGCAATCTTCTTGATATCCTTTATATCCAACTTTATCCCCTGCGCTTTATAGAACATATAAAGAAAATCTTCCACTGGGGCTTTTGGACTAACCGTTAGTATAATGTCATCACTCAATGGAAAAACACCTACGTAATCTCTCGCCTTAATTTTAACTCCGCGGGGGGAAATATCAACTATATCAATGAATTTTTTTACATCTGGGGGTATGCTCCTAATTGGTATGAAGGGATTGTCTTTAAATTCAGGTATCTCACTTATATCCTGCCATTCCTTGAGGTCAATCCTCAAGTTCAAGGCCCTCCCAGTAAATCCTCTTGATCGTTTCATACGTCTCTTTTTGCAGATCTGTGAAGTATTCCTTCAAGAGAAATGAGAGCTGGTGATTCCAGAGCAACTTTAGATCCTGCTTGGATTTTACATCTTTAAAGTACGCATGCCCAAGGGGGTAATATTCCTGGATCTGCTTGAAAACGTTGATAATCTTCTCTATTAACTCCTCTTCAACCTCATTTTTCACAAGCATCTTCCTGAGAACATTTGGATCTGGATTGACCTCAAAGAACTTAAACCGCCTCATCAATGCAAAGTCTAGATCAACTGTGGACTTGTCTATTGTGTTCATGGTTCCAATGATGTAAAGATTTGATGGGATAGTTAACTTTTCTCCAGAGTACAGCAACCTAATGGCTTCCTTTCTATATTCAAGCGCGGAGAATATCTCTCCAAAAACTTTTGAAAGATCCGCTCTGTTTATCTCGTCGATTATGAGGACGTACTTTTTGTCTGGATTAGCATCTGCCTTTTTACATAACTTTTTGAAGACCTTGTCCTTAATATTGAATTTTATAATCTTCGTCTCCTCATCTACCTCAGGAAAGATGCTTTCTACGAAGTCTTCATAGGAATATGAGGGATGAAACTGAACAAGTTCAACGTTATTAGGATCATTGGTTATCGCAAGTGCCAGTCCCTTTGCATAGTATGTTTTACTTGTTCCGGGGGGGCCGTATAAAATTACCTGCTTGTAGTTTTCTATCGCCTCGAATACTTCCCTCATCCTTGGATCTTCTAAGTTTATCTCGGGGATAGGAGCGATTTCACGTGGTGGATTCCAGACTTCTAGGCATATATTCATGGCATCTAGAAGGTCATCCCAATCGGTGATAAGAGTGCGCAGTCTATCTCTGTATGCCCTCAGATAGTCATTGAGCACATAATCTAAATAGTCCCTCTTTATATTGGATGGACAGTACGGATTGTTAACAATAGCCTTAACCACCCGGGGATTTTCTTTGTGGTCATTGTACAGGCTTTCTAGAACCCTTGGATCATCAGTAGTCTGGGCTAATGATAAAGCTCCTTTCTCAGTACGTGGAATATCCCTAAGCCCAGAAATACCATCCTCTTTCATGACTCATCCCCCACACTCTTTAAGCCAAGAAGTCTGTTGAGTTCTTCCATAGCTTGAGAATGAAGTTGTTTAGAAAGCAGAAGATTGTTTATTATGTTTTTCATTTTATCCGAGATTGTACGCATGTCATTAGCAGATAGTATAGGAACTAGGATTTCTGATATATCCTTCTCAAGGACTGCTGGATAATTAGCATTGCTCATTCTTTGGGTTAGTTGAATTAGACCATATTTAGATTTTAAGAATGCGCATAGATAGTAGCTATCTACTGGGCTATTTGGTTTTGGATATGAAACAGAGAACCCAGTGGTTGCTATTGCACCGTCATACCGAGAATCAACAACTGCTATTGCGCCCCTGTAAGGTCTTGTTAAAGGGATTAGAAGCGCATCTTTCCTAATTATTTTTCTTGCCCTGCTTGGTGCATTAGAGCCTTTAACTACACTATGGCTAGATATGAATCCATAGGTAATATCCACATCGGCAATTTCTACGTAGATAAATTCATCAATCTCTGAGGGGTTAATAGTTTCTCTACTAAATTCCACTAATTTAGACATTTTTTCTATTTTTAAACCAGAGTTTTTCAATAAGTCCAAGACTTTTAAGAATCCAGGAAAATAAAAATGTGGATCCAAGCGCTCATATTCGAGAACTTGAGAAAACTTATATGTATAACCTCCTAATTTCTCAAAATCTATATCTCCTAAGTTCTGCTTAAAAATTTCTTGGATCTCTCTCCTTTTCTCTTCAGCTTCAATCTTTTTATCTATAGCTTCCTTTAGTTTGTTCCCTATGGAGTCTTGGATCTCCCTTGGAGGCAAGAGTACGGGCAAGTCTTCAATATCCTTAGGGTACAGATGAACTGTTTGTCCTCTTACTGAATAATTAAGGAGATACTTTCCAATAGCGCTGTTAAGGTATAGTGTAAGGTAGTAAGGATTAATCTTGGAAGTATCTGGTCTTAATCTAATAAGTTCTCCTATGCAAATCGCCCTCTCATTTTTATCAAGGCGTACTATTGAGGTGTTCGTCCCAATGTATCCTTCAGCATGGGCAGCAGATAGCACAAGTATATCTTCGTTTTGTAGACGCCCTTTTTCAGATGCATTATATGCTTCTTCTGTTGTCGTTTCACAGTTTGTGAGGTCTACGAAAAATAAACTCGTCAAATTTGCTGGCTTTACTATCTTAACGTCTCCATTCTGTGATAGAGGCAATCCACTTCTCCCAGAAGAAGGAGGCAATTTTAGAAGTTCTACTAATGGTACAATGTCATATCCATACTCCTTAGCTATTTGGTTAAGGTGCTCAATGCCTTTAACCTTCTTCGGATGGGCCGAATACGGGTCAGCACGATAGTTTCTTTTGAGTTCTTGGAGGTTCAGGACTACTGAAATATTTGAAATGGCCCTCATACCCCTTCCCCCTTACAGGTCTGCTCTCTCAATTTTCTCTCTCCACACTGGGCAGTATCCCTTCTTGTACCAGTCGCAACATTCCTCGATTTTTGAATTCGGGTCTTTGCACGGCTCGCACATCCGTCCTAATCCCAGATAGAACCTCCAGTCACACAATACCTTTCCTAGGTCATTGTGATCAGGGTCAGGTGGAGTGTCCTGTTTGTTGAGAACATAACCAAGGTGCTGGGGTAAAGCGCCAAAAATTTCATAGTCTTCCGGTGGATTTCTTAGTTTCTGATAAAGGATTACTGCGGTTTTAACTCCAGTCCCTGCAGCTTTGAATGCATTGTGGGGGAACTCAACGATTGCATGTATCCGTGAATTCCTATACAGGAATCTTCTTACATACTCATCTTCGCTGTTGGATAGAACCCCTGTATCAACAACTGTGAATACATATCCACCCTCTTTAACGAACCTTAAGAACTCCTCTAGGAAAACAACCTGTTTAGGTAGTGCCTCTTTGAAAAGAATGGGTTCTCCATCCTCGTTATAGTAGATGGTGTGTTCATCTCCTGTGGCACTGTCCTTTATGGTAAGTTTCGTGGAGTAGTCATATACGTCTTCGACAGTAATCCACTCCCTCCCCAGTTTTTCTTGGATCTTGGAATAGAGGAATTCTCCGACCTTGGATTTCCCTCCTACTTTGTCATACAAGATCCTAGACGCAAGTTTTTTGATGAATGAGTCGGGCAAAGAGTCTATGCTTAGGGATAACTCCCCGTCAATTAAAATTTCGCGGTTAAGTTTGTCTTTAAGAGCGTCAACTATTTCCTTCTTGGATTTTCCTTTTGTTGGAATTCCATGTTTTTGGGCGAGTCTCTTTAATAGTTTGCTTGGTAGATCATTAAATTTGATCTCATATTCTTCTCTTGTCTCTCTGATTTTCAGCTCTTTTAGACTTTTCCTGTAGAAATCTACTACGTCCATTTCAAACTGCTTTTCTATCAATTTTTCGGCGAGTTCCTTGCTAATATCCCCAAGCCAGAGTTCCGTTGCTAGTTTATATTGACAAAGAATGTATGGATCAGTTACCATCAAGTCTTGACTACCCCTTCCAAAAGGAGGGTTCGTTATTATTAAGTCAAATCCATTCTTGATGTGCGGATGCTCCTTCACCCATTTCAACTTTACAATCTCAGAGATGCTTTTGAAATCTCTCCTCTTGCTGAGTTCTTCCAAAGTTGGCCATTTTATGTTATATTTGTGATGGAGGGATATCAATTTATCAAGCAACCTAAAGAGAGTCTTGACTTCTTCGGATTCCAAATCAATCTCGTTTTTCTCTTTAAGGTCATCAACTATTTGTGCCATTTCTTTCAGTTCATTAATAGCCTCTCCAACATCCCTTTGACGTATTCTTTTGATCTTCTGAAGCTCACTAGGAAGTTCTTCCAGAAGCTTCTGAATCAGATTCCAATGAACCAGAAATCCATACCAATTTAATGAGTCTGCGTTTTCTATGTTGGTTGCCCCGTCTCCATGGAAAATCATGTTCCAAGTTGCCCAGCTTGCGACTTCGGGACTTATATCTATTCCGAATAGGTTGTCGGAATATACTTTCTTAAGCTCCATGTCGGAGATTTCGTATTCTCTTTTGATTCTATTTGCCCAGTGCACCAGATATCTACCTGAACCACAGCAGGGATCACAAACTGAGACTTTAGTTACGTCCACATCTTTTGCCTCGAAGATAGATCCTATCATCTCAACAACCGTCAGGATTATGTTCTTTGGAGTGAAGAATCTTCCTTCTTTTTTATCGAATACCCCACTATGAGCTGCAAGAGTCTCAAAGAGGAGTCCAATGAAGTCTTCCTCACGTTCAAGGCCTTCAAAGAACTTATCAGCTCTAAGAAGTCTTTGTTTTACTCTCTCTATCTTGGCCTCAGGAAGCCTTTCAGGGCTTATCGCGTTCAGGGACTCATTTATTAGTCTCTCTAGAAGAGGATTGATATTACTGTGTTCTCTTTTGATTTTTTGCAATGTCTGCTCCATCATTCTTCTATCTAATTTTTCTAGATCTTTTTTCAACTCTACTATCGGATCTTCGCTCTCATTACTCTTTTTTTCTTTGTATTTGTCAAGAACGGTGAGCATTAAGGGTAGTAAAATCTTTGTATCGTTTAGCTCTTTATATAAAAAGTCATGCACTTTTTGAATCTCGATAATCAAACTGGACTGGGCATTATTAGAGTGTGCGCTCATAGTTCATCCCTCCTAACTATAACTACCAACTCTAGAGTCATATCTTCCATTTGGTACTTTAAAATCTTTTGATAGCAGTATTGAGAAACATTATGAATGCAAATGTATAAATTCGTGCTAGCCTATTGTCCTGTGAAAGTCTCCAATGTCAAAGACCAGGTATCCCTCCTCCCTCAGCCCCTCCTTGTCCTCAACGTGCCTTGCGATAAGCCCGTGGTACCTCTTCTCCCCTTTGATGTTGACCATCTCGCTCTTCTCCTCCAGCCTCCTGAGAACCCTGAGAGCCTCTCTACGGGAGAGCTCTTTCCATTTTGCCTCAAAGAAACCGGCCTCATTGGTTAAGCTGTTCACAGCCACGAGGTCTATCTCCTCCCCCTTGTCCCACCACCGCCCTATCTTCGTGAACCTGAACGGCAGCTTGCCCTTTGCGTTAAGCGCCATCAGGAACTCTCTGGCAACCCTCTCAAAGACCTCGCCAAGGTATACGTTGAAGTCCTTCCTGAGGTCATCAAAGCTTATCGCCCCAATCTCAATGTCGTCCCTGTAGGGATACACGAAGCGGAGCCAGAAGCGGTAGTAGAAGTCCTTAACCCTGTAGATGCCAAACCTCCGCCTCTGCCTAACCGTCACCGGAAACTCCTTGTAAACGAGGTCGAGTGTTTCGAGGGTCTTCAGGTACTTCGGCAGGTTGGTCACCGCGACTTTCGTCTCGCTGGCTATCTCTGTGAGCTTTGTCTTCCCCTCGTTTATCGCTCTGAGTATGTTGAGGTACGTCACCGGCTCCCTCAGCTCGTCTTTCAGGAGTCTCTCGGCGTCCTCGTAGAGGATGCTCACCCTGCTGTAAAAGTTGCGCTCTATGTTCTCTTCGACGCTCATGGAGTCGTCGAAGTACTGGAGGTACGCGGGGATGCCGTCTATGGTTCCATAGACCTTCACGAGGTCCTCCCAGGAGTAGCGGGGAAACGCTTCCCGAAGGTGGAAAAATCCGAGTGTGGAAAGCTTAATCTGCGCCGTCCTCCTCCCGTACAGGGGGTTCTTGTAGCTCATCAGGCTCTCCATTGTGGATATCGAGGAACCCATGAGGATCAGCATGATTTTCGAGTCCATGAGTATTTCGTCCCAGATGTACTGAAAAGTGGAGGGGATGGACTTGTTCTTCTCGACCCAGTAGGGGAACTCGTCTATAACGAAGATCAGCTTCCCAAACTTTCTAACCTCTTCAAAGAACTCCTCCAGGTTTCGGGCCTCTATGAAGACGTTGAACTTCCTGTTGAAGCTCCTGAGCAGGCGGTCGAGCTCAAGCTCCATCGGCTCCTTTCTTGCCAGGAAATAAAAGCTCTGCCTCCCCTTGATGAACTGCTTCACAAGCTCCGTTTTCCCGATCCTCCTTCGCCCGTAGATGAGCACCAACTGGGCCCTGTCCTGGGCGTAGAGCCCTTCAAGGGTCTTGAGTTCAGGTTCGCGGTCAATGAACTTTAGTATCATGATATTAAATATCACGTTATTAAATTTAAGCGTTTCGGAGAGCCAATGCCCAACCTTGGCCCTTCGCGGAGGTTGTGCCGGCAGATATAAAGTTTTTCCCGTTATTTGCTTTATATTGTGTAAAAATTTCCTTGAGGACCTTTCCTATCTGTCAATAATAAGCCCTATAGCCTTTCCCACTGAGAGGCCACTGGAGGTATCAGAATGATGTTTGAAAGCGTTGGAAATGAATTCCTGGCCCACGTTGGAGAAGGAACATGGGGGTGGCACGACATGATGGGATTCGGCTGGTTTGGCTGGTTTGGGATGCTGTTCATGGTCATCTTCTGGGTAGCCGTGATAGTGGGTATAGCGTGGCTGGTGAAGTGGCTCTCCGAGCAGGGCTCAGGTGGGAACAGGAGCTCAAGGAGAAGGGCGCTTGAGATCCTCGACGAGAAGTACGCACGTGGCGAGATAGACGACAAAGAGTACGAAAGGCGGAGAAGAAAGCTTCTGAAAGAGTGACATCTTACCGCTTTATTATTTCTTCTTTTTGAATGCCTTCAACTGGCAACGCAAATTACGACTTCATCTTTTCATTCCTGAAAAAATCAACCTTTTTGGTTGCCAATCTGCGAATAATAAGCATATTATTCCTTCCGACTGACCGCCCTATGGAAACAACGCAAGAGGTGATGCGGAATGGAGTGGAAGTCGCTCTTCATAGGGCTCCTCATAGGGGCGCTCATAGCCGTTCCCCTGGGGATGGCACACAGTGGAGGATTCGACATAGCCGAGAAAACCGACCTGCGCTGGGGCTTCGGCCCAATGGGCGGCTATGGCATGCACGGTGGAATGATGGGCTACGGCATGATTGACGACGAGATGTACGCGCAGATGCAGGACTACATGGTCAGCGGCAACTTCACGGAAATCCATGAGGAAATGGAGGCCGAGATGGAGGAGCACATGGTATTGACTGGAAAGAAATAAAGGAGATGCACGAGGCCTGCGAGAGGTACATGGGTATCGAGGAAGATGGAGAGGAGTGATAGACCATTCCTCACTGGGAGTGCCCTTCGTGGGCGCTTCCTTCTTCCTTCGGCTTGAACTTTTCTATGCTTTCCCTCGTCTTCCTGAACTCCCTCAGACAGGTCGGGCAGCAGAAGAAGTAGACCTTGTTGCGGTATTTGTATACTATGGGCTCCCCGACTATTTCCTTCCCGCAGTAGTCGCACTTGAAGGGCACCTTGACCTTCGGTGGGTTCTTCCTCTCCACGCTCCCCAGAATGGGCATTATCTCGATGACCTCGAAACCGGCTCCCTCGATAACCTTTCTGAGCTCTTCCATGTTTTCAACGGCTATCTTTATGAGGTACTTCCTGCTCGTGAAGCGGTTTATCTCGATTATCTCCTCGAACTCGTTCATCTTCTCGGGCTCATCCGTCTTCACGATGAGCGCGACGACGTTGTGCGCCCTGAGGAGCTCGGGGTTGAGCTTTACGGTGTAGCCCTGGATTACCCCCTCCTTCTCCAGCTTCTCAAGCCTCGCCCGAACGGTCGGCCTGCTCACGCCGAGCCTTTCCGCCAGCTCCGAGATGCTAAGCCGCGAGTCGTCCATCAAAAGGTAGATGAGCTTCAGGTCGAGTTCGTCCATCTTCACGTCCATCCCCGTCCAACTTGGTTCCAAACTATAAAAATTCTCCGGTTCTGCTTTCCAGATTGTAAAAAATAACCCCAATAAAGCCGGCAACGTAGTAACTAACAGGTGAAGAAAATGGAGATCACTCTCAAGGTCAGCGGCATGACCTGTGCGATGTGCGTTAAAACCATAGAGATGGCCCTCAAGGAGCTTCCGGGCGTTAAAGACGCCAGGGCAAACCTGGGGACCGAAACGGTCCTTGTGAAGTTCGACGAGTCGGAAGTGGGCCTGAATCAAATCATCAAGGCCATCGAGGACGTCGGCTACACCGTGGTGCGCGAGAGGAAAGACGTAGTCCTCAAAATCGGCGGAATGACGTGCGCCATGTGCGTCAAGACGATAGAGGCCGCGCTCAAAGAGCTCCCCGGCGTTCTTGAGGCCAGCGTAAACCTGGGAACCGAGACGGCCAGGGTAAGCTACGACCCGAGCGTGGTTGACATTGAGGACATCAAAAAGGCCATCGAGAGCGTGGGCTACCAGTTCATCGGCGTGGAGGGAGAAGAAACGCACGACGTCGAGAGGGAACTGAGGGAGAAAACCCTAAGGGACATGAAGAGGAAGCTGGCCGTCGCGTGGGGCATAGGGATAGCGCTCTTCGCCTCAATGCAGGCCGGTCGCTTCGGGCTCGAGATACCCTACCTGATGCCGCTTCAGTTCGTTCTGGCGACGCTTGCAATAGCCTACGCCGGCAGGGGGATATTCGGGAAGGCCCTCTCCTCGCTCAGGCATAAGAATTTGACGATGGAGGTCATGTACTCCCTCGGCATAGGCTCGGCATACTTTGCGAGCGTTTTGGCGACCGTTGGAATAATCCCCAAGGAATTCAACTTCTACGAGGCGAGCGTCCTGCTCATGGCCTTCCTGCTCCTTGGGAGGTACCTCGAAACGAGGGCCAAAGGAAGGACGAGCGAGGCAATAAAGAAGCTGATAGGCCTTCAGGCGAAGAAGGCCACCGTCCTGAGGGACGGGGAGGAGGTTGAAGTCCCGATAAGCGAGGTTAAGGTGGGCGACGTCGTCATAGTGAAGCCCGGCGAGAGGATTCCGGTTGATGGCATCGTCCTTGAGGGGGAGAGCTACGTTGACGAGTCCATGATAACCGGCGAGCCGGTGCCCGGCCTCAAGCGGGAGGGCGACGAGGTCATAGGCGGAACGATAAACAAGAACTCCGTCCTCAAAATCGAGGCGAAGCGCGTGGGCAGGGACACGGTTCTGGCCGGGATAATAAGGCTCGTCGAGGAGGCTCAAAACACGAAGCCGCCGATACAAAGGCTGGCGGACAAAATAGTGACCTACTTCATCCCTGCCGTGCTTACCATAGCGCTCCTCTCCTTTGCCTACTGGTACTTCGTGGCGGGTAAGCCTCTCCTCTTCGCGTTCACGACGCTCCTCAGCGTTCTGGTTATAGCGTGCCCCTGCGCCTTCGGACTGGCAACTCCAACCGCTCTAACGGTCGGCATGGGCAAGGGGGCCGAGATGGGCATACTCATCAAGAACGGTGAGGTGCTCGAGATAGCGAGGAAGGCGACGGTTGTCCTCTTCGACAAGACCGGGACGCTCACCAGAGGCCAGCCCGAGGTTACGGACGTCATAACCTTCGGGATGGACGAGAAAGAGCTTTTAAAGCTGGTTGCCTCTGCCGAGAGGCGCTCCGAGCACCCGCTCGGCGAGGCTGTGGTGAGGAAGGCTGAGGAACTCGGCCTTGAGCTTGAGGAGCCCGAGAAGTTTGAAGCGATAACAGGGAAGGGCGTTAGGGCAGTAGTCAGCGGAAGGGAGGTCTTGGCGGGCAACAGGAAGCTCATGGTTGAGAGTGGCCTAAACCTCGATGAAGTCGAGGAAACCCTGAGAAAGCTTGAGAACGAGGCGAAGACGGCCGTAATAGTTGCGGTGGACGGGAAAATAACTGGAGTCCTCGGCATAGCGGACACGATAAAGGAAGGCGCCAAAGAGGTCATAGAGGAGCTCCACAGGATGGGCAAGAAGGTGGGTATGATAACCGGCGACAACAGGAGAACGGCCGAGGCGATAGGAAGGGTTCTTGGCGTGGATTACGTCCTCGCGGAGGTTATGCCGGGCGAGAAGGCCAACGAAGTGAAAAAGCTCCAGGAAAAAGGGGAGATAGTGGTCTTCGTTGGGGACGGCATAAACGACGCACCAGCCTTGGCCCAGGCCGACATCGGCATAGCCGTTGGAAACGCGACCGACATAGCGATGGAGAGCGGCGACATAGTTCTCATGAGGAACGATCCAAGGGACGTGGTGAGAGCTATAAAGCTCAGCCAGAAGACCCTCGGGAAGATAAAGCAGAACATCTTCTGGGCGATGTTCTACAACACGATACTCATACCCTTCGCCGCCGGTCTGGCCTTCATCCTCTTCGGGATAGAGTTCAGGCCGGAGTGGGCCGCTGGGGCGATGAGCATGAGCAGCGTGAGCGTCGTTACAAACTCGCTCCTGCTCAAGAGGGCCAAAATCTAAGCCCTCTATTCCTATTTCGCGGAGGTGCATAAGTTGATAGTTGAATACGACGGAAAAACCGACTTCGAAAGCGGAAAGGTCGTACTCTGGTTCTCCATCCCCGGCTGTCCACCGTGCAGGCTCGTCGAGAGCTTTATTGAGGATGTCAGCAGAGAGTTCTCGGAGATTAGGATACTCCACGTAAACGCGGAGGAGTGGAATGACCTCGTGAGCCGCTTTGACGTCCTCAACGTCCCGACGCTGATCTATCTAAAGGACGGGAGGGAGGTGGCGAGGCAGAACCTGATAAGGAGCAAAGAGGAGGTGCTGGTAAGGTTCGAGGAGCTGGCGCGGCTGTAGGGCCACGCTTATAACCCTTCCCCCATCCTTTGTTGGGGAAGGATGATAGGCGCCGTGCTTGCCGGCGGAAGGGGAGAGTGTTTCGAGGAAAACAAGTTCTTTTCAAAGTTAACGGTAAGCCCTTCCTGCTCCACGCACTTGAGCGTCTGGAGAAGGCGAGGAGGATAGAGAAAATCGTCCTCGTGGGTTCCCCAGGCAACAGGAGAAATCTGGAGCAGTTCGGCTACGAGATGGTGGTGGACGAACTCACAGTGGGTCGATGGGGGATACACTGCCCTTGTAGTGAGGGATGCCTTCGTGGTGGCAGAGGACATGCCCCTCTAGTCCTGGAGTTCATTGACCACCTCATAGAGCGCTTTTGTGGGACCAAAAAACTCGCGTGCATCCCAGATGGAGCAACGGTTACCTCGAACCGCTCCACGCAACCTACTCTGTGGAGTTCCGCGGAGTTCTTGAGGAAGCCCTTGGCAGAGGTAGCTACCTACTAAACCAGGCAATAAGGGAGAGCGACGTCTGCTATGTCGAGATAGAGGCGCTCCCGGAGAGGTGGGGGGAGCTTCTTCAACGTGAACACGAAGGGTGACCTAAGGAGAATTCGTGGCTCCGCAATCCCCCAAAAGGTAGACGTTCAAAGCCGAAGGTTGCACTAAACTTGAAAGGGAGGTTGACGTATCATAGGTGTAATACGTTTCGGTGTCTCCGTTCCTGAGGAGCTTCTTGAGAAGTTCGACCGTATAATAGAGGAGAAGGGCTACGTCAACAGGAGCGAGGCCATACGCGATATGATGCGCGACTTCATAGTCAGGCACGAGTGGGAGCAGGGCGACGCTGAAGTGGCCGGGACAATAACCTTGCTCTACAACCCCGACGAGGTCGACGTTGTGAAGGAACTCCTTGATCTGCAGCATGAGTACATAGATGAAGTGGTCTCGAGCCTCCACGTCCACATGGACGAGCACAACTGTCTTGAGGTCGTTATCGTCAAGGGAAAGGCGAGCAGGATAAAGGAGATAGCGGACAGGCTGTTGAGCCTGAAAGGGGTAAAGCACGGCAAGCTCGTCATGACCGGAACCGGAAAGGAGCCGGTTTAGGGTTTGCTGGGGCGGTCTTTATTTCTCCTTTTGGAGTTCTTCATGGGCTAGACGTTTGCAACCTCCGGTTAATAACACCCAGATTAGAAAACTGTTAAAAATCGTGCTACTTTATCCGAAATTGGTGATACCATGCTCACGCTCAACAGGCTCGTTGAGGAGAGGGACGCCGAGGGCATCCTCGAGTACGCGAGGGAATTCCACGGGCACGTCTGCCCCTACCTCGCGCTCGGGATAAGGGCCTCCCTCCTGGCGATGGAGGAACTCGGCGTCAAAAGGCTCGACTACTCCGGCAGCGTTGATGAGAGCATTCTCGCGATAGTCGAGGTGAACAGCTGCTTCACGGACGGCGTGCAAGTTACGACGGGCTGCACCCTCGGGAATAACTCGCTGATCTATCTCGACCTTGGAAAGACTGCCTTGACGCTCGTGAAGCGCTCTACGTGGGAAGGGGTGAGAATCTACGCAGACGCGGAGAGGCTGGCCCGGTACTACCCACCCGGGGCGAGGGAGCTCTTCAACAAAGTCATCCGGGAAAGAAGGGGAACTCCGGAGGAGAGGGCAAAACTCAGGGAGCTCTGGGAGGAAGCCGCTCACAGAATGCTCCACCTGCCGAGGGAGGAGTTCAAGGTCGAGCGCGTTAAAGTGCCGCCGATAGAGCAGGCGCCCATATTCGATAGCGTGCGCTGCTCGAAGTGCGGTGAACTCGTCATGGAGACGAGAGCTGTCCACGTCGATGGAGAGACCTTCTGCCTCCGCTGTGCCGGGGAGAGGTACCTCGGCGTGGTCGGCAGGGGGATAATCGAACTCGGAGGGATGGAGTGAAATGAGGAAATTACTTTCCCTTTTCCTCATCGTGCTGGTTGTATCCCTCAGCGGCTGCATAGGGAGCATGAACACGGGGGGCACTGGTAAGGAGACCGTGACCGTCACTGACGCCCTTGGGAGAACGGTCGAGGTGCCGGCGAAGGTGACGAAGGTTGTCGCCGCTGGGCCAGGGGCATTGAGGCTCATCGTCTACCTCAACGCTAGCGACATGGTGGTTGGTGTTGAAGATTTTGAGAAGCGCTACAACTTTGGGAGGCCCTACATCATAGCCCATCCCGAACTCAAAGAACTGCCCAGTATAGGCCCCGGCGGGCCTGGCAAGCTGCCTGACGTCGAGGCCCTGATAAACCTCAAGCCTGACGTGATATTCCTAACCTACGTCGACGTGAAGACCGCCGACGATATACAGGAGAAGACCGGAATTCCGGTCGTGGTTCTCAGCTACGGCGAGCTGGCAACCTTCGACGACGAGGAGCTCTTCAAGTCCCTTGAGCTCGCTGGCAGGATACTCGGAAAGGAAGAAAGGGCGAAGGAGGTCATAAACTTCATCAAATCCGTCCAGGACGACCTTTCAAAGCGCACTGAGGGTGTGGAGCCCAAGAAGGTCTACGTCGGTGGGATCGGCTACAAAGGCGCCCACGGCATAGAGAGCACCGAGGGGAAGTACCCACCGTTCGTGGCGGTTCGCGCGGATAACGTCGCCGACGAACTCGGCAAAGGGCACCACTCAATAGACAAGGAGAAGCTCCTCGAATGGCAGCCGGACTACATCTTCATCGACGAGGGTGGACTAAAGCTCCTCCTCGACGACTACAGGAAGAACCCTGACTTTTACAGCTCGCTGAAGGCAATAAAGAACGGCAACGTCTACGGCCTGCTCCCGTTCAACTTCTACACGACAAACATAGGCACTGCGCTGGCGGATGCATACTACATCGGAAAGGTCCTCTACCCAGAGCGCTTCAGCGACGTCGACCCAGCGGAGAAAGCAGACGAGATATACACCTTCCTCGTCGGGAAGCCGGCTTACAGGGAGATGGCCGAGCAGTTCGGCGGCTTCGGAAAGATAGACCTTGAGAACGGAACTGTTAAGTACTCACTACCAACCTCACCGTGATGGCCATGGACTACGAGAGGTACGTGGCAAGAAAGCTCTCCATTGGCGTTCTCCTTTTCCTCTTTACGATTCTGGTCAGCCTCTACTCGCTATCCCACGGCTCCTACTCAATCCCCCTCAGGGAAGTGCTCGACGCTCTCCTTGGAAAGGGGAACGAGAGCGCTCACCTTGTCGTCTGGAAGGTCCGCATGCCCCGTATAGTGGCCGGTCTCCTCGTAGGCTCTGCACTTGCCGTCGCTGGCGCTGTGATGCAGGGATTCCTGAGGAACCCCCTTGCCACGCCTTTCACGATGGGCGTTTCCCACGGGGCCATGTTCGGTGCCTCCCTCGCCATAATCCTCGGTGCCGGCTATGCCGAGAGCTCTGGAAGGATATCCCTCGACAACCCCTACGCCGTCGTGCTCTTCGCATTCATCGGCGCAATGACCGCGGTCGGGGTGATTCTGCTCCTGGCAAGGCTTAAAGGCCTGTCCCCGGAGGCTATAATCCTCGCCGGAGTGGCCATGAGCTCCCTCTTCGTCGCCCTCACCACATTCGTCCAGTACTTTGCCGACGAGCTTCAGCTGGCGGCGATGGTCTACTGGAGCTTCGGCGACCTCGGCAGGGCCACGTGGAGAGAGGACGCCATAATGCTGGCCGTGTTCACTCCGGTCTTCATATACTTCGTCATAAAGAGGTGGGATCTGAACGCTTCGGCCGCCGGCGATGAGGTGGCAAAGAGCGTCGGCGTTGAGGTCGAGAGGGTCCGACTGATATCGACCTTTCTCGCGGCGCTGATAACGGCCGTCAGCGTTGCTTTTGTCGGAGTTATCGGCTTCATCGGTTTGATAGCACCGCACGCCATAAGGCTCGTCGCCGGTGGTGACTACCGCTTCCTGATACCGCTTTCAGCCCTCGCGGGTGCGTTCCTGCTCGTGACGGCCGACACCGTTGCCAGGCTGGTACTGGCCCCGATGGTGCTTCCGGTGGGGATAGTGACGTCGTTCCTTGGGGCACCGACGTTCATATACCTGCTCGTGAAGATGGAGGGAAGGAGATGAAAGCTATAAAGGCCAGAAACCTCAGCTTTTCCTACAACGGCGCCGATGTTCTGAAGGGGATAAACCTTGAGGTTGAAGAAGGCGAGTTCTTGGCGATTCTCGGCCCGAACGGGGCAGGAAAGAGCACCCTCCTCAAGTGCATCTCAGGAATCCTGAACTGCAGGGGCGTCGAGGTCTTTGGGAAACCCATCGGGGAGTATTCTCGGAATGAACTGGCCAGAATAATCGCTTACGTGCCCCAGAGAACCGAGCCGGGCTTTATGACGGTTTTCGACACCGTTCTCCTCGGAAGGAGACCTTACATGGGACTGAGGCCATCGAAGAAAGACCTCGAAGCTGTCAAAAGGGCGCTCGAAAGAATGGGGATAGCTGGCTTTGCCCTGAAAATCACCAACAAACTGAGCGGCGGCGAGCTCCAGAAGGTGGGCATAGCCCGAGCACTGGCCCAGGAGCCAAAGATTCTTATGATGGACGAGCCGACGAACAACCTCGACATAAGGAGCCAGCTGGAAGTCATGCGCCTCGCGAGGGAGTTCTCTGCAGAGGGCGGCACGGTCATCATGGTGATGCACGACGTCAACCTTGCCCTCCGCTTTGCCGGACGGTTCGTCTTCATGAAAAACGGCAAAATAGTGGCGGACGGCGGGAGGGAGATACTGAAGCCCTCCATCTTCCGGGAGGTTTACGGGGTTGACGTTATAATAGAAGAGGTGAGGGGAATCCCCCTCGTCGTGCCCGTTTAACTGATCCAGCTCACGAGCTTTCTTACCCCTTCGCGAAGCCTTTCCTCGTCTTCCTGTGTTGGCATACCCCTGCTCTCGACCGTATCGACGAGATCGAACTTGCTCCTGCTGATGAGGGTTTCTATCTTCTTACCCGCGACTCCTCCCCAGCCGAAGGCCCCCACGACGAGGACAGGCTTCTCGTAGTTGGCCTTGTCGAGTATTTCAAAGAGGGCGTAGCGTATGCGCGGGTGTATGTCCGCCTCGTATGTTGAGGCACCGATTATCAAAGCCTCGCTGTCCGGAACCTCGCCGAGTATGTCGCTCACCGCTGGGACCTCCTTGTCCGTGAAGCGGTAAACGATGGGATTCTTGCCGAGCTTCTTCAGCTCATCGATAACGATGTTCATCCTCCTCTCGACGAAGCCGTACATCGAGTCGTAGATTACCAGAACCTTATCCTTGGTCGGAACGCCGGCACCAACGCGCTCGTAGTGCTCGAAAATCCTCACGGGGTTCTTTCTCCACACGAGTCCGTGGCCGGGCAGTATCATCCTGGCGCTTTCAACGATGCCGAGCTCCTTGAGCTTCTTTATGTTCTGGACGATGTACTTGTGGTAGTGGCCGATGACGGTAACGATGTACTTGGTGACGTGGGGTAGATACTCTTCCACAACTTTCTCATCGCTGTCGTCTATCGTTTCCGGAATCCCGTATCCGCCGCCTGCATCGCAGCTGAATATGAGCCTGTCCTCGACGACGTAGGTTATCATCGTGTCGGGCCAGTGGAGCCAGGGAACTGCTATGAAGCGGAAGGTCTTTCCACCTATATCCATCTCCTCGCCGTCCTTGGCGACCTTGAAGTTCTCCACGACCTTGTCGCCGTAGAAGCCCTGGAGGAGGTTCCTCGCGAAGGTGGTGCCTATAAGCTGTGCCCTGTAGCCGTTCTCTTCAAGAACCTTCGGCAGTGCCCCACTGTGGTCAGGCTCGGTGTGGTGAACTATGATGTGCGTTATCTCCTTCGGGTCAACGAGCTTTTTCAGTGCGTCCATGAAGAGGTCTGCATACTCGGCTTTGCTGGTATCGAAGAGCACAACCGCGTCTTTCAGCTTCATCAGGTAGGAGTTGTAAGTTATGCCCTCGGGGATGTCCCATGTTGCCTCGAAGTACCTGATCTTGCCATCGTCAATCCTGATGATGTACAGTTCGGGGTCGGTGCAGAGCTGCTCAACCCTAACTTCAACCATTGGCATCACCGTAGGGAGTTCGAAAGGACGGATAAAAAGGTTTTCATTGAAAAAGTGGAAATTCGAAAAGGGAACTCCCTTCAGGTAGAGAACCGCCAGGGTTATGGCGTAGAGCAGCTAGCCCTTCTTTCTCATGCTTAAAAATCTCCAGAAACTTTAAATTACCCTGCTGAACTCTGTATAATGGTTCAGATTGCATTGTGAACGTGGACTATTGTATCAGCATTAATACCATGACATTTCAAAAAAGTTTAAGTGCTTGAGAGCGTGCTTACTGGGGGGTGAGAGGGTTGTTATCAACCGGTATGGAGAGACTTGATGAGATCCTCGGTGGCGGGATCCGAGAGGGACTCAACGTCGCCCTCATCGGTTCCTTTGATGAGGACAACCTCCTCCTGATGCACCAGATGGCGTATAACTTACTCAAGAGCGGCCACCGCATTCTCGTCGCGGAGTTCCGACAGGCCCCGGACGTTCTCAAGGAATGGCTCTCGTATTACGGGATCAAGTACGATGACTACATTGAAAACGGCCGCCTGAAGATCCTGGATGGGTTTACAAACCTCTATTCATCTCAACCTGTGCGAGGAGAGGGCATAATACCCAACCCGCGTGATCTTGGGATAACTGCGGGGATAATCCAGAATGAGCTCACCTCCGGTAACTACGACGTTCTTATAATCGATGACCTAACAGTTCTCTACGCTCTCCACTCAGATAAAGACGCGTATATCCGGGTGATAATAAGGTTCATCAACTCAATAAAGAAACTCGGGAGGCAGGTGTTCGCAGGGATAAACTCTGAGGTTACTGAGAAGGGAGACCTCGCGAAGCTTCTCCTTCCCTTCGAGTACGTCATTGAGGTAGCGAACGGTCGGATAAAGCCCCTCAGGTCTTACTACCCCCTCAGGCTCCCGGCGGGGCATATCCCGTACAGAAAGACCGAAAATGGCCTGGAGAGCACTTGGGATAGCTATTTATCCCTCCAGGAGCTTAAGAACAGCCTGTACCTGGATGATGAAGGCAACCTGTGGAGCGGAAGCGATAAGGTTCAAATAATCAACGAGGAGAGCGAAGCATCCCTCATTGAGTTCGTGTATCACTACCTTGGCCCAGGAGAGGGCAGGAAGTTCCTTTACCTGTGGGGGCGCTATGAGTTCCGCGGCGTTGGGGAGGCTTATAAAAACATACATGAGTCCCTCAGGGCCGTCCTTGAAGACATCGCCGCCTCAACCGAGACTTCCGGCGGTGGCAGACTGGAAATAGTCCAGCTAGAAGATGATCTAGTAGTCCTAAGGGGCAGGAACCTCTTCCCGCGCATAAAGGGGTTTAAGCATCCAGCTCACGTGAACTACGCCGGTGAAATCGCTCAGCTCCTGGAGGAGTATACCGGGGAAAAATGGGAAGGGGATGAAACCCGCTGTCAGGCGATGGGGCACAACTACTGCGAGTTCGTGTTCAGAAGGAAAGTTTCCTGACCAAAAAGTTGTTGGGCATGCTCTCAGAATATACGACTACAGCTCGGAGCTCTGATAAACTCCAAGGCCTGATTTCCCTTTCATTTTGATGGAGATGTCCCAGAAAAACATGAGTAAACATGAGTAATGTGGAGATATCTATTTTTAGTTTGTCCCATTATCTGGATCTTCTCAGAAAAAGAACCCAAAGCAAATCAGGAAGAAGCAAGCAAAAGGAGAAGAAGCTCACTCGAGCTTCTTGTGGCAGAACCACCAGTCGTAGCACTCGATCTCGCCCTTGGCCTTTGCTTCCTCGCGCTCCTTGATCTGCTCGACGGTCCCTGCGGGCGGAACTATGACCCTGTCGCCGATGAGCTCGTTGTTGGGCCACTTGTGCGGCAGGGCAACGCCCTTCTCGGTGCTTATCTTGAGGGCCTTCACAAGGCGGAGTATCTCGTCCCAGTCCCTGCCGACCTCGGCCGGGTAGTAGACGATGGCCCTTATGGTGCCTTTGTCGTCAACGACGAAGACGGCCCTGGCGGTGTGCGTTGAACCGCTCGGGATCATACCGAGCTTGTCGGCGAGCTCACCGCGGTCGTCGGCTATGACCGGGAAGGTTATCTCCTCGCCGAGGTTCTCCTTTATCCACTCCATCCACTTGAGGTGGCTGAAGACCTGGTCAACGCTCAGCCCAATCGGCTCGACGCCGAGCTTCCTGAACTCCTCGGCGCGCTTCTGCATGGCGTAGAACTCGGTCGTACAGACCGGGGTGAAGTCAGCCGGGTGGCTGAAGAGCACGAACCACTTGCCCTGCTCGGTGAAGTAGTCCGGCAGCTTTATCCTGCCGTGGGTGGTGTTAACCTCAACTTCCGGGAACTTTTCTCCTATGACGACCATTTTTCATCACCTCTCGTTTTTCTGTGTCGTCTTCACTATAAACCTAGTAGGTTCGAATATATAAACCTTTCGGTTCGCCTAACGGCATTAACTTTGTCGAATATCCAAGCTATTTAAGAGCCCACCGGTTAGCCATGCAAAGAATGTGCTCCATTGCTCGTCATTGTGAAAAAAAGGCTAGAGAGAGTTTGTCAGAAATCGACTCAGAAAATCCCTATTTCGCCTTAAACCTTCCTCACGTCCACCCAGGTTGAATGATAGGCAGAGCCGTTGCCGTAGTTTTGAACTGTTTCATCGATCGTGAGGAAGTTTGCGTTCCAGCCGAGCAGCTTAACCCAGAAAGCCTTGTATAAGAGGACGACACCCCTGGGCACGTCGTCGCTGAGTTTTGCGACCGTCCTGATCCGTCCGTTCTCGTTGAAGACTTCCACTGCATCGCCGTCTTGGATACCCCTCTCTTCAGCGTCCGCCGGATTGATGTAAAGGTTAGGGTCTACCATCCCGTAGGTGTTGTGGTACTGGCTCGTTATGGTCATCCGGTACGTTGGAGTGAGGAGCCGGAGTGGGTATTTGCCCTTGAACTTCCTGTACTCCGGGAACGGGCTCAGACCCCTTTCAACCACTCTCTGTGAGTAGAACTCTATCTTCCCGCTCGGCGTTTCCCACTTCCTTGGCTTTTCAGGCACTCTGACGAAGCCCTTCTCCTTGAGCTCGTCCCAGCTCAGGCCGTTGAGTTCGAGGATTTTTCTTATCACTTCCTCGTCGCTCTCGTAGAGATAAGGGTTCTCTATTCCAAGGGCCTTTGCCAAGAGCCTTGTCACCTCGCTGTTGCTCTTTCCATGGAGCCTTGCAACCGGCTCGTTCAAAGCCACGTAGCGATGGTAGTAGCTGTCGGCTATATCAAGCCGCTCGAAGAATGTGTTCGCCGGCAGGACGACGTCCGAGTAAAGTGCCGTGTCCGTCAGAAAGATGTCGTGCGTAACGACGAAGACGTCGCTCTCAACTAGTGCTTTCCTTAACCTGTTCTGGTTCGGCAGGCTCGCGAGCGGGTTGGAGTTGTAGACGTAGAGGAACTTAATTTCACCCCTCTCGATATACTCCGCGAGCTTCACCTGCGGAATTCTCTTCGCCGGCTTGCTCCTCAGGAAGGCCCCTTCCGCGTAGCTTTTATCTATCGTCTTCATGTCGTAGATGAATCCAAAGCGGTGACCGACTAAAGCCGGAAGAATCGCTATTGCCCTGACAGCCTCCCCGCCTGCCAGGGAGCGCTGGAAGCCGTAACCGATGTGGATTACGCCCCTCTTTTCGGCGTAGCCTCTGGCAAACTCCTCAATATCCTCAATGCTCAAACCGGTCTCCTTGCTTACATAATCAAGCGATAATGTTTTTACATAATTCTTGAATTCTTCAAAGCCGTAAACGTTCTCGCGGACAAAGGCCTTATCGTAGAGGTTTTCCTCAATGATGACCTTTGCAACGCTCAGCGCGAATAGAACGTCCGTGTCGGGCCTTATCTGGAAGAACCTGTCGCTCCGCTTTGCAGTCTCTGTTCTTACGACATCTACAGTCCATATCTCGAGGTTGTTCTTCTTAGCCAGCATGAAGCCGTGAAGGTTCGTCCAGAATGCGTTCATCCCCCAGTAAACGAGCAAGCGCTGATTTTTGAGCTCCTCCGGATCCATGCCAACCGCTGTGCCGTAAACGTCCTTCAACGCCTCGTGTCCGGCCCTGTCGCAGATTCCGTAGTCGAGCATAGATGTGTTAAGGTAGTGGAAGAGCCTCAGAGGGAAGGCGTAGTTTACCGCACCCCGATCACCCGCGTACTGGTAAACCAGGACGCTCTCGCTTCCGTGCTCTTCAATTGTCTCCCTGAGCTTGTCTACAACGACCTTTATCGCCTCTTCCCAGCTCGTCTCTCTGAATTCTCCGCTTCCCCTCTCGTCAGTTCTTATGAGCGGTTTCTTGAGCCGGCCCTTTGCGTGGAACCACTTAGGCAGAAGGGCACCCTTTGGACACAGAAAACCAGCGGTTACCGGATGCCTGGGATTTCCCCTAACCGTGAGCTTCCCGTCTTTAAATTCACTTATCATGGAGCAGGTGTCGTAACAATCCCGCATGCAGACGGAGAAGGGCATGGGCATCACGGGGTGAGCCTTATCCTCTCAGCGACATCTCTTTCGACGAGAACCTTCGCAATGCTCCTTGGCAGTATGACCATGTCGCCGGCCCTGAACGGCCCGTACTCTCTCAGCTCCGGGTCGAGTACCCTGGGCAGATCGACCTTGATTATGTATGCCTCGGTTGGAATGCTCTTTTTCGATGGCTCCGATGGCTGCTCTGGAGTGCTCTCGGGCACAGTTTCAGCCAGCTCCCCTCCGGAAAGGGGAACGTTAAGCTCCTCGCGCTCTATAAATGCCCTTAGAATCGTGAATATCTTCCTCTCCTCCTCAGTCATTTCGGCAGGGATGCCCTCTACCACGAGGTCAACGATTTTATGGAGCCTGATTTTTATTATCTCGCGGGCGAGCTTCTCCGCTATCTCCAGCTGGGCCAGGTAGAGGCGCTCCTCCACATCTTCCCCCCTCTCGCGGGAGCTCTCGGCGCTGAGCTTGAGGGCTTTGATGAGGCTGTCGAACTCCTTGTAGAACTCCCCGTCCAGATCCACCAGATCCGGGGAGGAAAGCTCCTGCTCCAGCAGTTCCCTGAGCTTGACGATGTCCACGCTACCACCAGCCTAAGGAGAAGGAAAGAAAAATCACTCCTCGACGCGCGGCGCGAGGAGGAATATGAGCTTGCCCTCGTCCCTTATCGGATACTCCATCTGGAGCGGCATCTCGTTGCCGAACTTGATTATGACCTCGTCGGCCTTGCCGATGCCCTTGAGCATGTCCGCAAGGTAGCTGATTCCGTAGGCACTCTTGGTTTCCTCTTCGACTTCGAGGTCGAGTAAACCTTCGTCCTCAAGGGTGAGCTTTATCTCAACCTCGTTGGTCTCACCCTCGGCCTTCATGATGAACTCGTTCTCCCTGGCTATGAACTTCATTGAGTCACTGACAAGGGAAGCGTCCTTAACGGCCTCCTTGAGAACCTCGCCGAGGACGACGACCTTTGCCGTGAACGGAAGCTCTGGAAGGTCGAGCTCAAGCTCCTCGACCTCTATGAGCGGAAGGCGGAAGGTCCTCTTTGCCGTCCCCTCGAAGGTTATCTCGAGGAAGTTCTCGTCGCCCTTCCTGAGTATGAGGGTGTCCTTGCCCTTCCCGCGCTTGAGAATCTTCTTGAAGTGGTCCATGTTCACTCCAACGGTCTCCTCTTCCTCGACCTCGTACTTGGAGAATATGCTCTCGGGCAGGTTGAGGTCGATGAGAACGACCCTGCTCGGGTCCATGGCACGCATGCTTATTCCTTCCTCGGTTATCTTAAAGGCCGCCTCGTCGATGAGGTTGCTTGCGGTGGCTATAAGATCGGCGAAATCCTTGGCACCATCAAAAACTATCTCGAACGGCATCTTTACCCCTCCTTTAGTATATCGAGCATCAGCCTAACCCTTTCTTTTCCGCGGAATAAATAAGCTTTTCCGTTGTCGGCCTCGGGTATCCTGCGGTAGGCCTCTTCCAGCTCCTTCAGGGCCTTCTCCGCGAGCTTCCTGAGGGTTTCCTTCTCTAGTTCGGTAAGCTCGCGGGAGTTGGTCCGGGTCACTCGTAGGCCCTCCAGACGTGGCCGCACTTGGTGCACTTGTAGAATATCGTGCTCGGCTCGTCTCCAGCGCGGGTTTGCATCTCCCACCAGTAGGCGGTGTCGTTGCCGCACTTGGGGCAGGTTACCTTCGTGGTTGGCAAGGTCTTTACGTCCTGCTCAACGACGATTATGCCCTCGTCGGGTTTGTGCTCGACCTTCTGGGTAATCTTTGTCTTCTCCCTGTCCTTCTCCTCGTCGAAGGGCTCCTCGTAGCCACAGGAACGGCAGACCCAGACCTTCCTCTTCCTGTCCGGAAGCATGAGGTTACCGCACTTTGGACAAAACTTCATCTTTTATCACCCCTTTAGCCGAGGGCTGGGTATGTGGGAGGAGGATAAAAAGTTTTGCTCCGATCATGGGAGTATCTCGAACTCGACGCTGCCGTTCACACAGCCCCGTGGCCAGCCGCAGATTTCTTTGACGAGCCTGTATTCCCCCGGTGGGAGATTGTAAAGCGTGGGAACGGTTCCGGCGCTTTCGTTCTCCGGCAGGTACTTCAGGGCGATTTCCTGTTTCCACGAGCCAAAGGGGAGCAGGTCATAGAGGAGGGAGTTGAAGAAGAAGCCCTGCCTAACGCGGACCCAAGTTCCGTTCTCCCGGCGGTAGAGAGTGTAGGGCTGGCCGAAGTAGATTGGGAGTATACCCGTGTTCCTTAATGTGAGAACAGGCTCCTCTCCCGGGTGATAACTCTCCTTATCAAGGCCCATGTAAAAGTGCGAGCCGGTGAGGCCCCAGATCAGGAGAATTAGAACGACAATAGCCGCACTGGTTTTCCACCTCATTCCACCACCTCGAACTCAGCGGAGAGGGTTATCTCATCGCTCCCCCTCCCGCACCGGCCCCTCTCGATGGTTACCATCTTTGTAATCCTGTACTTGCCAGGAGGCAGCGGCTCAAGCTTTCCAGCGCCGTCAGAAACATGTGTAACGAGCGGAACAACCTGAGTCCAGTTGCCACCGGGAGGTATCGTGTAGCCTATGCCTGTGAAAGAGAACCCGAGGTCGAGCTCTTTCCACTCTCCGTTTTCCAGCCTGTAGAGCCTGTATGAAGCCCCCACGAGCAGTGTCTCGCTCCCGGTGTTGATTATGGTAAGGGTGAGGTCGTCTCCGGCGTGATAAACCTCTTTGTCGAGCCTCATGACGGCGGTCCCGGTATCGGAGGATGTATTTTTGGAGGTCTCGTTTGTCCCGACGTAGAAAATTCCAAGAACAATAATGAGAACGGCGAAAGCGGTCAGGAATCGATTCACCGGCCGGCCCCCATCACTCCCTCACGTCGAACTCAGCCCATACATCTAGGCCAGCGCCATTTTGGTCACCGGGTCGGTGACGGAGACCGTCTTTACTATCCTGTAGTGTCCCTGATCGAGTTTGAGGTCGGCCAGGTTCACCTTCTGCTCCCAGCTCTTCCCGGGCTCGATAACGACCGCAACCTCGATGAAAACCAGGTTGACGGGAACCTCATTCCACGTCCCGTTCTCCAGCCTGTAGAGCCTGAAGGCGTAGCCCGTCGTGATGTTGCCGTCCCCTTTGTTGGTTATCGTTATGAGCATCGTGTCGTTGGGGGAGTAGACGGTTTTATCAAGCTTCAGCAGAGTCTCGGTACCCAACCCGCTATCCGGGGAGGTGTGGGTGAGATCTTTCCCGCCGGAGGAGCCGTCGGCAGGGCTTCCCCAGTACGAAGCGAAGTAATACCCGACCGGAACCAGGAGGATTATCAGCAGAACGGGAATGACCTTTCTCATGCCACACCACCAAATTAGAGTGTGCAGAAATCCTTTTAACGGTTCCCAACGCTTCGAACCGGCTTGAAATGAAAGAATGGAAAGGGGTCACTCCCTCATCGGGAGTCCGTAGTCGAAGGAGTAGTAGACCTTCTGGAACTCGGCGCGGAAGCCGTAGACGTCGCGCCTGACCTTCTTCGGGTCCTCCTTGTCGAGGAGGACGCGCTTGATGAAGTGGGCTATCTCCTTCATGTCGTCCTCCATCATGCCGACGCGGGTCATCTCCTGGACACCTATGCGCAGACCGCTCGGCTTCTCGACCTTCTCGAGCGGGTCCCACGGGAGGAGGTTCTTGTTGAGGATTATGCCGGCCTCCTCAAGGAGAGGTGCCGCCCAACCGCCAGCGGCCTCGTGAAGGTCGCTGACGTCAACGATGACCTGGTGGCTCTCGGTGTAGCCCTTGTCCTCACCGATGACCTTGAAGCCCTCCTCTGCGAGGGCCGCGGCAAGGGCCTTGGCGTTCTTGACTATCTGAGCCGCGTACTTCTCACCGTACTCGAGCATCTCCGCCGCGGTAATCGTCTTTCCGGCCATGTGGTGGAGGTGGTGGTTGCTCAGAACGCCCGGGAAGATGGCCCACTGGAGCTTGGCTATCTCCTCAGTCTCTCCAAACCTCTTGTAGATTATCACACCGCCCTGCGGGCCGGGGAAGGTCTTGTGGGTCGAGGCGGTGATTATGTCGGCTCCTTCCCTGAGCGGATCCTGGAACTGCTTTCCGGCTATGAGACCGAGGACGTGGGCGGCGTCGAACATGACGTAGGCACCGACCTCCTTTGCAACAGGCGCGAGCTCCTTGACCGGGTGCGGGAACGGGAAGAGCGAGCCGCCGAATACGACTATCTTGGGCTCTACCTCGCGGATGAGCTTCTCCGCCTTGTCCACATCTATGTTGAACTCCTCGTTGTCGAAGGGCCAGGTGTAGACCTCAAGGCCCCTCATTCCTGCCGCACCGAAGGGCATGTGGCTTATGTGGCCACCGTGGCTGGTGTGGAGAACTATGGCCTTGTCTCCCGGCTGAGTCAAACCGAAGAAAACCGCCTGGTTGGCGTTGGTTCCGGAAATCGGCCTTAAATCGGCGAAGTCACTCCCGAAGAGCTTTGTGAAGAGCTCGACGCCGATGAGCTCGACCTCGTCAACGTACTTGCAGCCCTGGTAGTACCTCTGCCTCGGCCAGCCTTCTGCGTACTTGTGCATGAAGCCGCTGGCAACGGCGCGGGTAACGCTTGGAGAAGTCACGTTTTCGCTCGCTATGAGGTTTATCGTGTGCTTCCTCCAGTTCTCGTGCTCCTCAATAAAGTCCAGAACCTTGTCGCGGTATTCTCTATATCCTTCAGCCATGGGAAACACCTCGATGGGGATTTGAACGGGGGGAATATAAATCTTACCTAACGTGTGCACGTGCGCAGAAATGTACACTGCAGTATGGGAAAAAGAAGGAGTGAGGATTTCACTTCCGAAGCTTCGCTGACAGCCACATGAGCACGGGAAGCACAATGAAGGCCAGCATGTCCCCTGTGTCACCAGCAAACGCTAAGACGTCGGCGAAGTTTCTGACACCCGCAAAGTAAACAATGGCCGGCGGAACCACCGTCAGGGCCCATGCAATAGGCTTCCTGAGCCTCACGAACTCCTCGCTATTGCTCTGCTGTGCCAAAGCTATGCCTATGTAGCTCGTCGTTATCGCGAGCAGCGGAATGAGGTTGCCCACGAGCCAGCCGGCCCTGCCGTAGAGGGACTCAAGGCCCTGTGTAGCCACCTCAGGAGTTCCCCTGCCGAAGACGAGGAGGAACGATGCCATGAATACCGCGTAGATGACTGTGGGTATAAGGAAAGCCAGCACGAGCACCTTCCTCGTTTTCTCGTAGCTTCCGAGCCCCTTGTAGACGTCCGGTATGATGGTGTGGCAGCCGAGGGCGAAGATGGCAACGCCCATTATGCTCAGGAGTCCAGATAGGTCGGCGTAGAGCCCGTTCTCCAGCTTCGCGTGGGGAACCAGCATGAAGGTGACGCCGATGAAGAGGGCGAGCATGATGTAGCTCATTATAAGCTCGGTCTTTCCGCTCGCTTCGAGGCCGTGGTAGACCACTAACGATGCCAGAACCCAGAATATGGCGCCGCCAATCGTCTCACTGACACCAAAGAGGCTCGCGAACACCTGTCCCATCCCAGCCATGTAAGCCAGCAGGGCCCCAAAGCTCATCAGGGTTATGCTGAGGTACATGAGCCAGCCGCCGGCTTTGCCGAGGGTCCTGCTGGCTATAGTGCTCATCTGGGCTCCGCCCATCTCGGCGCTGAACCTGAGCACTATGAAGGCCGTTCCGAGCATGAGGAGCATTACCCCAATAAGAACTCCAAGGGCAGGAATGAGACCGACCTTGCTCGCGGCGTAGGGGAGTCCGAGGACTCCGGCACCTATCTGCGTTCCGATGAGTATCGCGAGGGCCTCACTCTTTGATATGTGCGCCTTTTCCACCCGTATCGTGCTCGTCCTTATAGCTGCAACCCCCTTCCTCTTCCGCATGAGCTGTATGAGGGTCGCCTTCCGCCTGAGCTTCTTCCGTCTCGCCAGTGCCACCCTCTCAGCGTAGTAGTGACCGTGTGATGTTGTGACCTTACTCCTGGGAACACCATCGCTCACTGGCATCCTCACACCTCCTCCTGAATGTGCCCATGGATACAATTTAAACTCTCGCACGAAAATATGAATTCTTCTTAAAAGATTATTCGAGAACCAGTTCTGGTCTCCTAAACGGCGGGCAGGATTTTTAAGGAATGCCGAATAGTTGGAACCATGATAGAGGAAGCCGCCAAACTGCTGGCACGCTCAAGGTTTGCGATTGCTTTTACCGGTGCCGGAATAAGCGCTGAAAGCGGGGTTCCGACGTTCAGGGGCTTCAACGGCCTCTGGAAGAAGCACAGGCCCGAGGAGCTGGCCACTCCCGAGGCGTTCAGGAAGGACCCACACCTCGTCTGGAGCTTCTACAGGTGGAGGATGGGGCTGATAAGGAATGCAAAACCCAACAGGGCACACTACGCCCTGGCGGAGCTTGAGGAGATGGGCATCCTCAAGGCGGTCATCACTCAGAACGTCGACGACCTCCATCGCGAAGCCGGAAGCAGGAGAATCATTGAGCTCCACGGCAACATCTTCAGGGTCAGGTGCACCTCCTGTTCCTACAGGGAAAACCTCAAGGAGAGCGGCAGGCTTGATGAGTTTCTGGAGGAGAAAGACCTCCCGAAGTGCCCGGAGTGCGGCTCTCTCCTGAGGCCGGACGTGGTGTGGTTTGGCGAGCCGCTCCCTAGGAAGACGCTCGAAGAGGCATTCAAACTCGCAGAGAGGGCCGACCTCGTCCTCGTCATAGGCACAAGCGGCGTCGTTTATCCTGCGGCCTACATACCCCAGATCGTCAAGGAAACCGGGGGAAAGGTCATCGAGGTGAACCCGGAGGAGAGCGGAATAACGCCCATAGCCGACGTTTTCCTGCGCTGTCCTGCGGGAGAAGCCATGGAAAAGCTGATGGAAAGGGTAAGGAGGCTGATGTAATGGGGAAGGTTCTTCTAGTAGGTTTCAGCCCGGATGAAGCGGAGGCCGTCAGAGCATCCCTCGATGGGCTGGGTGTCTTTGAGGTTCCCGAGTACTGCAGGGACTGGGTCGTGAGCGAAATAGTGGCGAAGGCCGGAGAACTGAGCGGTTCCAGCAACTGGCACCTCAGGAAGTTCGTCATAATGCACGGCCTCAGCAACGAGGAGTTGAAAGAAGTTATCCGCTCAGTCAAAGCCCTCAACCCGGGCAGGGTCATCTTCGCCACGACCACGGAGACAGCTCTTGGGTGGAAGCTGGAGGACTACCTTAACGAGCTGATGGAAGAAGACGAATACTTCCAGGCCATGCGCTGGGCCAGGAGGGAGGCCTCTCAAAGGAAGGGGCAGTTCCTCGACATCGGGAAGGGTTAAATACTCCCTGAGCTAAAAGCCTTCGGTGGGGGAGGATGATTAAGGTTGTGTTCTTTGATCTAGACGATACCATCGTGGATACCACCAAACTGGCTGAGATGGCGAGGAGGAACGCAATAGAGAACATGGTGAGGCACGGCCTTCCCGTTGATTTTGATACTGCCTACCAAGAGCTCTTGGAGCTTATAAGCGAGTACGGGAGCAACTTTTCGAGGCACTTTGACTACCTCCTCAGGCGCCTCGACCTGCCGAACAACCCCAAGTGGATAGCGGCGGGCGTCATCTCGTACCACAACACCAAGTTCGCCTACCTGCGGACGGTTAAGGGTGTCAGGCAGGTCCTCCTTGACCTTCAGCGGTCTGGATACAGGCTCGGCATCATCACCGACGGCGACCCGATAAAGCAGTGGGAGAAGATACTCCGCCTGGAGCTCGATGAGTACTTTGGGGGAGTCTTCATCTCTGACCACCTCGGTGTCAAGAAGCCTCACCCGAAGATATTCAGGAAAGCCCTCCGGAAGATGGGGGTCGAGCCAGGCGAGGCCATAATGGTCGGCGATAGGCTTTACTCTGATATATACGGGGCGAAGCAGGTCGGCATGAGGACGGTATGGTTTAAATACGGGAAGTACGCCGACAGGGAGCTGGAGTACCTGGACTACGCGGACTTCACTATAAGCTCGCTGGAAGAGCTGCCAGAAATCCTGAGGGGGTTGAAGCTTGAGGAGGAAAGCGAAGGCGGTTCAGATAAGGAAGTTCATGCTGATTGACTCCGCCTACAAGTCGAGAATCCTGCGCGGCGACAAGGTGACAACGGTACGCTACGGAGACTACGAGGCGAAGCCCGGGAGCGAGGTCTATCTAGTGGTGACCCCGAGCGACACTGCAGTAGCCAAAGTCAGGATAACCCGTGTGGAGAAAAAGAAGGTAAAAGAGCTGACAAACGAAGATGCAAAGCTTGACGGCTTCTCCGATGTCAAAGAACTCCTGGGGGAGCTCAGCAAGATCTACGGCGAGCTCTACGGGGACGACGAGGTCACGATCATAGGCTTCGAGGTCATAAAGCGCTTTGACGACGGGATTCCGCTCAAGTGGCTAAAGGGCCTCAACTACCGCGAGCCTGCCGAGATCGCGAGGCTCTACCTTGAGAATCAGGAGAAGCTGAACCTCAATCGTGAGACCGACTTCATAATGAGGCGCATTTACAACGAAGGCCTCGGAAGGGCCGTCAGAACCTTCGGGCCGAAAAAGGTTCAGAACGCGCTGCTCAAAACCTACCACGCGCTCTACGCGGCAGGGGTTATCTAACTCAGGAGTTCGACAAGGAAAAGCTTTTTTACTGCCCCGACCGTTTTTAGGGTGCCATGGCAAAGTCTGAACACAAAAGAGGTTTCCTGGCACTCACGCTCGCGCTCTTTGCCCTCTTGACCCTGCAGATAACCGGAGCATTTAGCGGGGTAAACGAGTGGGTGAACTCGGTCCTTCCTTCGGGCGGGCCCCTGACCAGTGCCTTCACGGACACGGCGAGCTTCGCCCTCACTGCCGTTTACATCCTTCTCTTTCTCCTGTGGGATTTCAAGGAAAGGGGGAGGTTAAGCAGGTTCACCCTTGAACTAACCGCCGGTATTGCGGTCTCTATGGTCATAGTGGGCCTGTTAAAGGTTCTAACCAGTGTCCCCCGGCCTGGAGAGGCTCAGGTTCACTGGAGTTTGTTCGAAGCAATAAAGAACGCTGACTACTTTGCCTTCCCCTCGGGCCACACAACAAGGGCTGCCGTGCTTGCGTATTTCCTGAGCAGACGCTGGAAGAGGCTCTGGCCGCTCTGGTGGGGCTGGGCGCTTGGAGTAGGCCTTTCAAGGCTTTTCCTCCACGCCCACTGGTTCAGCGACGTGCTCTTTTCAGCGTTCCTCGGGCCGTGGGTTGCCTTGCTGGTCGAGATGACCGAAGAGTGGTGGCTCCCCTACTACCGCGCCGTCGTGAATGCGCTTAAACTGGGGGTGCTGAACGTTGAATGAGTTCCTTCAGGTCTTCCTGCTCTCGCTCATCCCGACATTCGAGGGACGCTACGCGATAGTCTATAGCATAGGAAGGGGGTATTCCCTGTGGGAGACGCTCTTAGCGGCATCCCTCGGCGTCCTGTTCCTCTCTGTCATCCTTCCTGCAGTCCTTCCATACATAGACCGCGTTATGCTCTGGCTTGAGAGAACCCCCTTGAGGAAAATAGCTCACCTCTACCTCTACTACGTCGAGAGAGTGAGGAAAAAGGCACACCCCTACGTCGAGAAGTGGGGTTTCTGGGGCCTCTTCATCTTCGTAGCGATTCCCCTCCCTGGAACCGGCGTATGGACCGGTGCTTTAGCGGCTTATATACTCGCGGTGGAGGAGAATAGGGCGTTTTTGGCCCTCCTCCTCGGCGGGCTGTTCAGCATGGCGATAACCCTTGGCCCGGCGCTGGGTCTGTTCGGATAAAAGAAGAAAAAGAATCGGGCAAAGTTCCAGCACAGGATACCGAGCGAGAAGAGTGCAACGATAACGTCTCTCGACATGATGTTCTCCGCCCTTGTGATGGCTACCTTCTACACCCTCTACGGGTTCGCCGTTGACCGCATGGGACTCCAAAAGGCGAGGCTGGCCTTTGCAGTGCTTCTCCCAGGGATAGGATTGGCCTTCAAAGTTATGCAGAGCATCAGTGTCCTGGGTGATGTCGAGCCAAGACATCTAAGTAAAAGGTGATTAGAACGCGTGCCTTAGATGTCCAGCCTTTCAAACTCCCTCATCAGCATCGCCATCTGCTTCTTGGAATATGCAGAAGGCTCGATTACCACAACGAGGGTTCCGTTGTACTTCACGACGGTGTCCTTCAGGGAGAGCAGGAATTTGAACGCGTTTTCAAAGCCGTTCTCCACCATCAAGTACTCAAAACAGTCGATCACTACGAGGGAATGCCCCTTTTCGAGGTGCCTCTTGACGAGGTCTATGAGGATGCCTATATTGGTTGGGGAGAGCGCTATGATGTTCTCGCCTATCATCCCCGACGCAACCTTGGTCATCCAGAACACCGGAAATTTTGGTTTAAAGCCCTCCAGGGACTTCCTTGTGATGAGAACCCCATTTCCACTGGACTGCATCTCCTGGAGGAGAATATCAAAGGCTCTCCCACTGTCCGAGTAGAAGGCGCCGGTGGGAAGCTCGGTTATTGGCATCTCCGGTGGTTTCACAGTCAGAAAAGCGCACCTCATCATTCCAAGGAACATCATAGCCCTAAAAAGTGCCCCCAACCCGTAGAAATAGCTTGCTACGGAAGTCCTGGCGGTCAGAGGGTAGGTGAGGTTGATGGCTCCCAGCAAAAACGCCCCGACGGGAAAGAGAGTGGATACCGTCTTTAGACCGACTTCCTCTTTAATTAAGGAATAGCCGAGGAACATGAGGGAAACGCCCATGAATGGGACTGGAAACGCCGTGATGACCAGGGGTGAAGCGTCAAGGAGCACTGTAAGCAGGACATACGTTGGGCCGGCGATACCGCAGGCAAGGAGCAAAAACTGGCCCCACAGTGTCTTAATTCGATCCCGAAGCGAAAGAGATGCGGCAATCAGGAGAATGCCCTCAAACACTGCCATGAGCGACATAAGTGGTATCAGGGAAGCTAAGTTAGGGTTTAGGCCGAAATCGGAGAGTACTTGCTTCTGGGTAAGAGCCGCCAAGAAATCCATCCAAAGGGCGATGCTCAGTAGGAGCATGAAGTACTCGCCCCTCTTTCTCCATCTATAAGTGGCAAAACCCCACGTGAGAAACCGCATGATTACGTTTAGTATTTCCAACACCAATCTCACCCGCCACTAGAGCCCTCTGCACAAGCTCTGGTGTCAGGTTATAAAGATTTTTCGTCAATGAATAATGGCAAAAAGAAAGGGAAAGGGCTCACTTCGTCGCCCTCGTTATCCCAACATCCTTCACCAGAACGTAGGGCGTTGAAACCGGCGTATCAACCTCCCACCAGTGGACGTGGTGGCTCTCCTTGGTAAGGGCCGCTATGCTCTCCAGTATGTTCTGGAGGTTGTCGCTGACGCGGATGTTCCTTATCGGCCTAAGCTCGCCGTTCTCGACGAGGAATATTCCGTCCCTCGGGATGGTGGAGAAGTCGCCGGTGACGTAGTTCTGGAAGCGCGTGTACCAGACGTTGGTTATGTAGATGCCGCGCTTGACCTCGCTGAACAGTTCTTCCCTCGAGTAGTCACCCGGCTCGAGGACGATGTTCCACGCGTGCGGCATTATTAAACCTGCGTTGGCCGTTGTCTCGGTCTTGTACTTCCTCGCCAGGCTCGTGTTGAGGAGGAACGTCCTGAAGGTTCCGTTCTCGATTATCGCCGTTTCCCTCGTGGGAACGCCCTCGTCGTCGAACTTTCTGGTCCCGTAGCCGTTCGGCATGTTGCCGACGTCCTTGATTGTCACTATCTCATTCGCAACCTTTTGGCCGAGCTTGTTGACGAGGAAGCTGAAGCCGGCCTCGGCGGCGTAAGCTGACGTCATGAAGCTCATGTAGCTGAGCAGGTTGGCAAACGCTAATGGGTCGAAGATGACGTCAAACTTCCCTTCAGGTCCCTGCTCCGGGTTTCTCGCCAAGCTCGCTATCTCCCCGGCCTTTCTTCCGGCCGATTCGGGGTCGAACTTCTTGAGAACCCTTACGGAGTTCGTCCCGTGGCCGCTCTCGAGGTCGCCGATGAATGCCCTGACGCTTATCTCTATCCCTGTTCCCTCGTCAAAGGCCTCCACGCCGTTGCTCGTGGTGAGGTAAATCCTGTCGTGGTCGGTGTAGAGGACTCCCGCTACCCTCTTGGCACCTTCCTCAAGGGCCGCGTTTATTGCCCTCTCCACGTACTCGTTCGGCTCGTCGAGCTCGACGATGGCTTTATCGAAGGTCTCCGGGATGTCCCTGTACTCAAACGGGCCCTCCGCTATTCCGTAGTAGTCCTCCTTGGGTGCCATTCCCTTCATGTTGCTCAGGAGCGTCTTGAGGGTGCGCTCGATGTTCTCCTCGCTCAGTTCGGTTATCGTCGTCCCGGCTATTCTCTTCTCCAGCTCGACGAAGAGCTCGACCTTTCTCTCGTGCCAGTTTTTCGCCACTGTTATCTCGTTGTTGGCAAAGCGGACCTGCCTCCTGTTCATCTCGTGGGAGAGAACGACGACGTCGCCGAAGCCGAGCTCTTTGGCCTTCTTCAGGATGAGTTCGTTAACGTCAAACATCTCCACCACCTCACGGCCTCCTAAGCGGTATGTCCCTGAGTCTTGCATGCGCTCCACCCATCCAGACCGGGACGCCCTGTCCTGGCTCACCTTTGCCGCAGGTTCCAGGATAGAATTCGACGTCCTTCCCGACGGCATCAACGCTGCTCCAGAGTGCCCTCGTGGTTATCTCCAGAATCGGCCTCCTCACCGGGTGCTTAATCTCGCCGTTCTCGATGAGGTAAGCTTCCCTGCCGATGTATCTCTGCTGATACCTGCGGTCGTCGATGTTCCACTCGTTGAAGCTCACCATGTAGACGCCGAGCTTGATATCTTCAATCAGCTCCTCAAAGGAGTGGTCACCAGGCGCGAGGTAGGTGTTTGCCATCCTCACGATTGGCTCGCGGTTGTAGTTGATGGCGCGGGCCGCTGCGTTCGACCTCTGCCCGAGCTTGGCCGCGTATTCGCGGTTGGTGAGGAACTCGGTGATGATTCCGTTCCGTATGAGGTAGCGCGGGCGGGCTTTCACACCTTCGTCGTCGTAGAGGTAGAAGCCCCAGCTGTTGGGTATCGTCGGGTCGTCTATGACGGTAACGACTTCACTGCCAATCCTCTCGCCGAGCATCTCCGGCTTGACGAAGCTCTCTCCCGCTTGAGCGGCTTCCCTTCCGAGTATCCTATCGGCCTCGTATGGATGCCCGACGCTCTCGTGGACGGCTATGCCTGCCACTTCAGGGCTTATGACGAGGTCGACCTTCCCCTCGGGCGGCTTCTTGCCCTCGTAGATGAGCTTTTTGAGAGCCTGCACATCCTTGACGGCCCATTTCCATGGCTCGTCCTTCTCGATTAGCTCAAGGCCGCCGGAGAATGCCCTCTGGACGAAGGGCGCCTGCTCCATCTGGCCGTTCTCGAAGACGACGAGGTTGTAGGTGGTAGAGATACGCGGGATAACGCTCTCGATGAACGCTCCATCGCTGTTGGCTATTATCTTGTGCCACACCTGGTCATAATACCTTATGAAGCGCATCGGCACGTTCACGCCGGTGGCCTTTACTTCTTCCTCGATTTTCCTGAGGAGTTCAAGCTTCTCCTCGGGAGAAACGTCGCGGAAGTCCTTCTTCATCTTGACCTTGTATGAAATGCGGTGGAAGTTTTCCTCGGAAAAGCGAATCGGCTCGTTCCTAACGCGGGAGGCCGCTTTGGCCAGTTTCACGGCCCTCTTCACCGCCTCGGCAACACTCTCCTTCGTGAGAACGTTGGTGCTTGCAAAGCCCATGCCCCCGTCCACGAGAACCCTTATGCCCATGCCCTTCTCGGCTAGGACCTCCAGGCCCTCCGGAGAGCCGTTCTTCATTGTCAGAGAAGTGCCGTTCTTTTCTTCAAAGCGCGCCTCCGCGTAGGAAGCCCCCAGCTCGAGGGCCTTCTCAACGGCGAACTCCACAAGTTCATGCATGCACACCACCTCGGTTTACTGCATAGAATAGTGCCCGCCGAAGTATAAAAGTCTTTTCGTTTAGATGGCTATCTTAACGTCCACACTTATGAACATCAGCGCTCTATTAAGCTCTTTAAAGCACAAAATTTTTATACACGAAAGACGAACTATCACCGGTGATACCATGGGTGACCCCAGCTCTGCAAGAAATTTGATACACATAGGCGACATAATAAACCTGGTAATCGGTGTTTTGGTGTTCTTGGTAATAGTAGTGTTCAGCTTCGGACTCGGCATAGTGGTCGCATGGATTCCACTGGCCATCGCCATATGGACTCACTTAAGGGCAAAGAGTGCTTTGGAACTGATAGACGAAGGGCGCTACAAAGAAGCAAAGGACAAGATTCTGATACCGGCCATTCTATCGCTGATCTTCAACTCGCTGGTGGGGGGCCTTATAATACTGCTCGGGGCCATATCGCTGCCATCTGAAAACGCCTCAAACCCGGTCGAAGGGACGGTAGAGCCGTTTTGACCTTTTAATTCTTCCTTTGAGTTTTCATTTCAGAGCTTCTCCTCGCACTCGCACGGGTTCTTCCCACAGTAGGGGCACGCTCCCGGATACTTCTTCTTTGCAGCTTCCTCGATGTCTATGCCAAGAAGGTTCGCCAGACTCGCGAGCCACGCCAGAACGTCGGCGAACTCCTCCTCCATCGCTTCGCGGTCGTTCTTCCTTATGGCCTCGCTCAGCTCGCCGACTTCCTCCACGAACCAGAGGAAGGTCTTGTCAACGCCGCGCTTGGAGTCCTTGTGGAAGTAGATGTCTCTAATCATTTCCTGGAATCCCCTGATCTCCATCTCTCTCACCTGAAGGAAGGGGAAGAAAAGGGCTTAAAAATCACTCGGCCGCGAGTTCGATGAGCTTCCTCATGTGGATGGCGGCGGTGTCGAAGACCTCAACGGATACATCGCCGGGCTTTATCGCCAGCGGGAGCTCGGTGCAGCCGAGGATTACCCCCTCGATGCCCTTTTCCCTTGCGTACCTCTCGACGAGTTCTATTAGGTAGGGCTTGCTCTTCAGGTTCTCGAAGGCGAGTTCGCTGAATATTATTCTGTCGATCTCGTCTATCTCCTCTTCGCTCGGCGTTATTACCTCAAAGCCAGCCTCCCTGAGGGCGTTCTTGTAAAAGTCAGCCGTCATCGTCGTCTTGGTACCGAGGAGGAGGACTTTCTTAACGCCCCTGCGCTTCATCTCTTCGATGAGGGCGTCGATTATGCTAACCATCGGCACGTTCACGGCTTTTTGAACCTCAGGGAAGACTATGTGCGGCGTGTTCGCGGACATGGCTATTATCTCCGCCCCGGCCCTCTCGAGGGCCCTGGCCGCGTTTATGAGCATCTCCTTCCTGCCCTCCCAGCCGCGGGGGTTGTTCTTGAACTCCTCGAAGTCTATCGAGTAGACTATCAGCTCCGGGAAAGTGAAGGGGCCGAACTTCTCGCGGCTTATCTTTATGTAGTTCTGGTAATAGTAGCAGGTCGACTCAGGTGTCGTTCCACCTATTATTCCTATCTTCTTCATGAGAACCACCGTTTGGACAATGTCAGGGGAGTTTATGAGAATTTCGGACATTACAAGAAAAGTTCTTCGATCGAGTAAGCCAGCTCTGAGACAGGGTTCTCCATCTCCCACATCTCGCAGAGAAGGGTGCCCGTGCGTGTGGACTCGTGTATTTCGACATCGTAGGGGATCGTTCCTATTACAGGAATCCCCAGCTCATCGACTATGAAGTCCTCGAGTTCTATGAGGTTCTTCTCTGGAATCAAGGGCTTGTTTATGAGTACCCACAGCTTCTCGGCCCCCATGTGGGAGAACTTTATGATCAGGGACTCGACCCACATCTTGAGGTTCCGAAGTGGGACAATTGTGGGGTCAATGACTAAGATCTGGTGATCTATCTCGGGAATGATTGGAAGGGGCTCTACTGGAAGCCCTGGGGGAAAATCCACGATTATCACACCGTAGTGCTCGCGGAGATACGCTATGAGGAACGTCATGAGCTTGAAGGAGTAACGCCTCTGTATTGGCTTCATCGGCTCGCCTAGGATCAAGTAGAGGTTTTTGAGACCTTCATGGGGGGTCACCAGCCATTCTATGTCCATCTCGTGATCTTCGAGGTAGAGGTGGAGTGGGTAGTTCGGCCTCATATCCAGGTAGAAGCTCATATCGGGAAAGTACAGGTTCGCGTCGATGAGGAGCGTCCTGGCTCCATTAACGGCCAGGTATCCTCCGATGTTGATGGCGAGGGTAGTCTTCCCGGCCCCCTCTGGACCTGTAACACCTATTACTGGCATATGCCTCACGTCGTTACATGTTTAATCGAGCTATAAATCAATACCTGAATTAGGTGGGGGAACTTCAAAAACATTTTGATCAAAAATGTGAGAACGGATTCATCCTTCCGTGCCATTGATGTGCACGTCCAGCTGTGGGGATGGTATCTCAATTCCCTCGCTGGTGTAGAGCCCGTAGATACCCTTCGTGAGGTCGCCCTTGGCCGTCCGGTAGTTCTCTGTCTTCGCCCTGGCCCTCAGCTGCAGGTTGATGGAGGAATCCGCGAGGGCGGTTATGGTTACCCCTGTGCACGGAGCGACTCATCCAACGCTACCATGCTATCATCCCGAATGATTTTAGAAAGAATTGGTTAAAATATAAAAAAGTTTCAATTTTTCATGAGAGAATCGAAATGATTTCGTCCCAGAGCCTCTCCGCGAGTTCGCGCTTGCCCATCTTAGGGAGCCGTTTAACGGAGTCTCCGGTGACGAGCAGGACCTCGTTCTCCTCACTTCCAAAGGCGCTGAGGGTGTTGGCAACAACCAGGTCGCTTCCAGCCCTCTCGATCTGTTTCCTGGCCGCCGCTATCAGCTCCTCCTCGCTCAGCCCGGTTTCCGCCTTGAAGCCGACGAGGAAGGTATCTGGCTGAAGCTCCTTAACGCGGTCTATTATCTTCGGTGTCGGCTCGAGTTCGAGCGTTAGGGGCTTTCCGCTCTTTATCTTGACGTCGGCCTTCTCCTTCACCCTGAAGTCACTTACAGCGGCGGCTAAAACGACAACGTCGTACTTCTTTGCCTTCAGCTCGTTTTCTATCGCCGCGAGCATCTCCTCTACCGTTTCGACCTCTATCTGGTTCTCGACGAAGCTTGAGACGCTCCCTCTCGTCTTTATGAGCGTAACTTCAGCGCCACGGAGTTCGGCCTCTTCAGCGAGAGCAACGCCCATCTTCCCGCTGCTCGCGTTGGTTATGTAGCGAATAGGGTCTATGTACTCCCTCGTTGCGCCGGCTGTGACGAGAACGCGCTTTCCGGCGAGGGTCTTCGGGTGGAGCTTTTTGATGACGCGGTAGACTATCTCGTCTATTGAAGCCACCTTCGCCTTGCCCTCCTCGAAGCGCGGTTCTATGAACTCGACGCCGAGCTTCTTGAGCTTCTCTATGTTCTCGACGACTATTGGGTGGTCATACATTGTAGAATGCATTGCAGGGGCTATCATTATCGGTGTATGGGCGAAGGCCGTCGTTACAACAGTAGTGACTGGAGTGTCGTCTATGCCGTTGGCTATCTTCCCTATGGTGTTTGCCGTCGCTGGACAGACTAAAACGAGGTCGGCCTTGTTCTCGTGCTCTCCAGCGAGCTCAACGTGCTCAATGAAGCCGGTGATCTCTGTCACGACCGGGTTTCCAGTGGCGAACTCCATCGCATAGGGGTGGATTATTTTTTGCGCGTTCTCGCTCATGACGGCGTGGACTTCCGCGCCGTGCCTTATAAGCTCCCTCGCGAGCTTGACGCACTCGACTGCCGCTATACTGCCGGGGATGGCCAGGACGATTTTCTTGCCCACCAGCTTTCTGCTCTTGGTTGCGTAAATCAGCCTGACGTGGTGAAGCATGTGAACACCTCCGGAGAGAATTGGCGGAACTGATTAAAATATTACCGGATTCCCGCAGATCAGCCAACTGTCAGAAGATGCTCCGTATAAGTCCTTTCTGCTACACCTGTCTTAAGCCGCATTATCAGGGTGTTGTTGCTCACAGAGCGGCCAACATGGCTGGCGGTGGACAGCCGAACCCGCCCGATGGTGAGGTTCATGACGGAGTCTATAAGCTCTTGAGGGGGGTTCGGGAGCGTGACTATCGTTATGTCCGTCGGGTAGAACACACCCCTGTAGTACTCAAGGAGCACCACAACGGGATAGCCGCCGGAGACAGTGTTTAAATGTATCAAAAAGGCCTCATGGATGTAGGTCTTCTGGTGCTCTGTCTCGGTGATGGTAACCTCAAGGGGGCCTGCCGCCATGGCCAGGCGGAGGAGGAACCATTCCAAACATTCCCTGGGTACAGAAAGCCTAAAGACTGCACTGCCCCTCTTTTCGTTGTAGTACACCCACTCAATAGATGCGTCGTTCCAGACGATCGCGTCCATGACTTGATTAAAGCGTTCCATCGGGATTTCAAATTCGAGCGCAAGCATCTCCACGCCCCCACGGCATTAACGTTTTGTTCTATGTCTATCCCATTCAACATAACATTTCTCATTATCCCCTTATTAAGTTAACGGGTGTTCTAGTTTGACCGAGGGGGCGTAGGAATATTCATCAGAGTTCCCTTATGGCGTCTTCCTCGAACTTCTTAACTTCCTCAGAGGTGCCGACCCAGACCACTATGATGGGCTCAACGGTTATCATGCCGTCCTTTATCATGGGCTTTATCTCACATATCGCCTTCTCTATCTTGTAGCCCCTGTCCACGACCTCGATAACAATCGGCAGATCGGTTGATAGCCTCATGACATCGGCGGAGTGAACACGACTCTTCTTACCAAAACCGTAGATGCCGCGGTAAACAGTTGCCCCGGCGATGCCCATCTCCCGCAGCTTTTCAACTATCGCCTTGTAGAGGGGCTTCCCCTCCCAGCGGTCGTTCTCGCCGATGTAGATTTTAAGGCGAAGGGTGTTCCAGTGCTCGACCTCGACCATTCAATCACCTCCGGGCGAGAATAAATCCCACGAATACTAAGGCAATGGTGATTATAACGTTTGCCGCGACGTTTATGCCCGCCATCAGGTACTCCCTCTCGCGCAGGAGCGAGAACGTCTCGTAAGAGAAGGTCGAGAACGTGCTCAAAGCGCCGCAGAAGCCCGTCCCAAAGAATGCCCTCCAGTCCGCTGGAACGTCCAGTCCCCAGAACATGAGGCCGTAGAGGTAGCCGAGGATGAGGCTCGCGAGACTGTTGACGAGGAGCGTCCCCACGGGAAAGTCTCTGTAAACGGGGAGTATTCCGGACAGATAGAACCTTGTGAGGGCCCCAAGCGCCCCGCCTGTCATGATTGCTATGATTATCCTTGCATTCACGTCCCATCCCCGTCCCTAACGCTTCAGGTGTCCTTAAAAAGATTGAGACCCATGGCTTCAACAACTGCCAGTGCCCTGTAGGTGTTCTGGAAGTTTGAGATGCCGAGCTCCAAAGAACGCCTGAAGCCGCCGTTGGAGTTCTGGAGCTGGCGTATAAACCAGACGTGCCTCTTCGGACAGGACGGCATCTCTCCCTGGAGCTCAAGTCCCCGGGTTGCATAGAAAGTCGGTTCAAGGTACGGAGGAAGGCTGTAGGGAACCTCAGTAAAGCCGCCCCAATCACCGCAGAGCTCGCAGTTCTTAAAGTGCGAGCTTTTCGGCGGCATGTAGCCGAGGGCGTTGAGGGTATAGAGGGCCTGGTAAGTCATCGTTGTCGTCGGCTGCTTCACCCCGTAGCCGTTCCCGTTTCTAAAGCGCATTACGAACTCCCTGATGGCCTCTTTTTCTTCCGGAGAGAACTCGTACCCAATAGCCCTGAACGCCTTAACGACCCAGTAGGTCGCTTCAAGAGGTGTCGCCGTTCCAAACTCCTCGCTGCCGCCGAGGCCGACGGCGAACTTACCTTCGAGAGGGTTGTATTTCGTGAACACGATGTCGGTGTGCTCCACTGCAACGTCCTTCGCCCCAAGGAGGGCAAGTCCCTCTAACGCCATCGCTATGGCAACGACCGCGGTCTGGGGCTGGATTGCCTCCTCAAAGAACTCTATTGTCTTCTCCCCGTTAGGAACCTCTAATCCAAGGAGGTCATAAATTTTAACCGCGTAGTAAGTGTCGTTCACGTTGGTGTCGTCCAGAACGCTCACGAAGCAGTAGCCACCGTCATCGTGGCGTCTCTCCTCGATGTAGTCCAGAATACCCTTTACGTTGATGTAGCGTCTCAGCTCGTAAAGCTTCGAGCCCATTCTACCGCCTCCCAAATTTTCTAGCGGAGAACAGGCGTCATCAGCCCATGAGGGCGGTTCGGCTCGAAGCCCGGGCGGACGCCATCGCCCATGGAACCTCCGAACGGGGCTTAAAAACGTTTGCGGTTCAAGGTTCTAAAGAATCACCTAAAAACTTAATAAGTTTGAAAGGGTCTCCCTTTGTGGTGTAATCATGGAGTTCATAGCCTTCACCTACGTCGGCAACTTCATGGAGAAGGAGGTTATAGACGAGGTAGTTTTCACGGTCTTTGACGAGGCCAACCGCTTCTTCCACGAGAACGATATACCCATGAGGTTCCTCTACATCGATAAACTGAAGCTCGAGCCGGGCTACCTCATCAACCTCAACACCCCCGAGGGGAAAATAAGGGTCTACCCGCTGGAAGCCTTGATTGACGTGCTCCACGCGCGGCTCCTTCAGGAGATAGAGGAGAGGCCGGACATAGCAATGAACAAGATATTCGCCATTACCACCTTCCCGCTCGTCTCGAGGAATCCATACTTTGACTTCTACGAGAAGTTCCTTGGAATCCACGAGACGAGGCTCGGTTTGAGGATAATGGTGCTCTCCATGAAGCCCTTTGAGCCGGAGGGCCTCAACGAGATGCTGAAGGAGATGGCGGGCAGTGAGAACCCGAACCCCAGGCTCAAGAGGAACGTCAGGGAGCAGCTCACCCTCTTCAAGGACAGGGTTCTTAAGGGCGTCCTCCACGAGATAGGCCACGGCTTCGGCCTCGAGCACTGCTCCAACGACTGCGTTATGAACTCCCCCTCGAGCATGGGGGAGTGGGACTCACGCTACCCCGGCTACTGCGACTCCTGCTTCATAAACCTCAAGAGGGCGGTGGAGTGGTCGGAGCTGACCCTGAGACAAAAGGAAGGGGAGAAGCACCAGGACTGAAAGGCCAGTTCAGCCTCCAGCTCTCGCGTGCATGAGCCTCTCCATAAAGCGTTCGACCTCTTCTTCGGGCCCCTCGATCCTCGCCCTATACCGGGGTATCCCATGGAAGGGCTTCACATTCTCGACCGTCAGGCTAACCCGGGCGCTGGACTTCTCGGCGATTTCCCAAGCTCCTCCGGAGAGATTGCGGTTACTATCTCCTCATCATTCTGCTCTCACGAGCTTCTTTGCCTCCTCAAGCACCTTGGCGGCGTGGCCCTTTGCGCGGACGTTGATCTTTTTCCACACGATTTCGCCCTCAGGGTTGAGGATGAAGGTGCTTCTTATAACGCCCTCGTACTCCTTTCCATAGCGCTTCTTCTTGCCCCACGCTCCGAGGGCCTTTATCAGCTCCGCGTTGGGGTCGCTGAGGAGTCTGACCTTCAGGTTGTGCTTCTCCTTGAACTTCAGATGGCTCTTCACGGAGTCCTTTGAGACGCCGATAACCTGGAAGCCCAGCTTCTCGAACTCCGGCAAAAGCTCCGTGAACTCTTTCGCCTCGGTCGTGCAGCCGGGCGTGTTGTCCTTTGGATAGACGTATAGAACCGTCCACCTTCCGAGGACGGCGTCCTTCAGGGGAAGCTCCTTCCCCTCCTCGTCGAGAACCTTGACCTCGAGCGGGTTCATACCATCACCGGATTAATTAGGGCGCCCTAATTCTTAAGCCTTTTGGCAAAGGTTATTAGGAACCATCCCGAAGGGGTAGGGGGTGGAAGATTATGAGGCTCCCATCACACAAGACGAAGATCATAGCCACGATAGGCCCCTCATCCCTCAAGAGAGAAACGATAGAGGCCATGATAAAGGCAGGCATGAGCGTCGCGCGCATAAACTTTGCCCACGGCGATCTGGAGCAGCACGCCCGAACGATAGAGCTCGTCAGGAGCGTCTCAGAGAGGCTCAACAGGCCCGTCGCCATTCTGGGCGACCTGCCAGGAGTGAAAATACGCGTCGGCGAGATAGCAGGGGGTTCCGTGGTTCTGAGGCGCTGGCAGACTGTAACCCTAACAACACGCGACGTTGTGGGCAACGAGGGGGTCATTCCCGTCCAGTTCAAGGACTTTCCAAAGCTGGTCTCCAAGGGGGACATCATATACCTCAACGACGGCTTCATAGCGCTCCGCGTTGAGGAGGTTAGAGAACCGGATGTCATCTGTAAGGTTCTCGTCGGCGGAACGCTCTTCTCCCACAAGGGCATAAACGTCCCCAGGGCGAGGATGGCCATCGATGCTGTTACTGAGAAAGACTTAGAGTTCATAGAGTTTGCCCTCGAGCACGGCATTGACGCGGTCGGTATAAGCTTCGTCGGCTCTGCCTACGACGTTCTCAAGGTGAGGCGCTTCGTGGAGGAGCGGAATGCCAGGATGTTCATCGTGGCCAAGATAGAGCGCCCCGACGCGGTCAAGAACTTCGACGAGATACTGAACGCCGCCGACGGAATAATGATAGCGAGGGGCGACCTTGGCGTTGAGATGCCAATAGAGAGGCTCCCCATCCTCCAGAAGAAGCTGATACACAAGGCCAACTGCGCAGGAAAGCCCGTCATAACCGCCACTCAGATGCTCGAGAGCATGACCGAGGAGAAGCTTCCCACGAGGGCAGAGGTCACCGACGTCGCCAACGCCATCCTCGACGGCACCGACGCGGTTATGCTCTCAGAGGAGACAGCAGTGGGGAAATACCCAGTCGATGCAGTTAGGATGATGGCAAGGATAGCGAAGACGACCGAGGCCTACCGCGACTCCCTCTGGTCTGCCCGCATAGTCGAGCTCAAGATGAGCGAGTGGAAGGGCAGGGTTCAGAGAAAGGGGACCATAAAGGACGCCATAGCTAGGAGCATCATTGAGGCGCTGAACTCAATAGATATCAAGTACATCCTCACACCGACTAGGACGGGTGAGACAGCCAGACTCATCTCTCGCTTCAAACCGAAGCAGTGGATTCTGGCCTTCGTGACCGACGAATGGGTCGGCAACACGCTGATGTTCTCCTACGGCGTCTACCCGTTCACCGTAGAGGAGACGAGCGAGGAGGAGATACTGCGGGTCATCAGGAGTCTCGGGCTGGTCAAGGAGAATGACACTGTGCTGCTGACCAAGGGAACGCCCATAGGCAAGATCGTTGGGACCAACACGATAAGGATATTCACGGTCTGACCCCAAATTTTTTTAGTGCTGCAGTGCAATATCTCGTCCGTTGAGGTGCACCTATGAACATCGATCAAATCCTCGGTACAGCGATTGTTTTCGGGGCCTACGGCTTCATGTTCTATCTTCTCCATGCCCCCCAACCGCACGATAGAGGAGATGAAGAGGCTAAGGTCTGGGAAGCGGAGGAGGTACGCCAAGAAGAGAATAGGCCACGTCCTTGAGGTTCAAAGGAATCCGAGGCACAGGGGGCGGTGAAATGGAGAACAGTGAAACCATCGAGCTCTCCAGAGGTCTCTCGCTCGTTCATCTCATGATATGGGAATAGGATGACTAAAAGCGTGATACCTGAAGAACTGGAGCCGCTCAGTACTTTATCCTCGGGTTGTACTCGAGCAGCATGAGCCCGTTCTTGAATATCCTTATCGTGCCGCTCTCGGAGAGACTTATTGCCATAGCCTTCGTGAGCTTGGTTATGCCCGCGGCCGCTATGTGCCTGCTCCCGAGGCCTGGGGGAAGCATGAGGTCTATCACTCTCGGCTCGACCTGAAGGTATCTTCCAGCGGCCGTTATCCTGCCGTTCTCCCTGATTACAAACGCCCCGTCAAGCTGGGCGAACTCCTTGATTATCTCCTTGCTGTCCCTGTCAAGGACGTTCACCTTGTGGCCTTTGAAGGGGTTTGGGATGAGCTGGTGCGAGTGCCTGAGGACGCGCCTCGTGTCTCCGATGACAAATATCGTCCCAACAGGAGTTCCCTCGCGGCCCTCTATGCTGAGTTCGATGGCTATCTCAAGGAGCCTCTGGAGAACGTTCTGGTTCTGGGCGAAGAATCCGCGCATCGCTGAGAGGCTCTTCTTGACGGTCTTGATTCCGATGGTTTGTCTGGTCACGTAGACGAAAGAATCGCCCTCTCCGAGGATGTTGTGCTCTATCAGGAAGGCGGATATGAGGTTGAGGACGTTATGGATGTCGAGGTTTTGGGGGATGGAGACTCTCTTCACCCTCTCGTTCTCTACATCGAAGGAAGAACCGACTATGACGACGGTAACGTCAACCTCCGGGAGCTCCTCGGGCTTCACGTCCTCGAGGACGACGAGGGCTTTTCCCCCGAGTTCCTTAACGATTCGAACCGCGCTCTCCAATAGCACACTGGGAATTCCCTTCTCCATACGAATCAGCCGTTAAGTGGTACTCTGAACAGTATAAAAATTTACCGACGGAGGAAAACCCAGAAAACGTTAAAACTTGGGGCGCGTAATCAGTTCGGTGCACGGGATGAAGGTGATAGTTGCGATAACCGGGGCAAGCGGGGCCGTCTACGGGCTCAGGCTAATAGAGGTTCTCAGGGAGCTGGGACACGAGGTAGTGACAGTAGCGTCAAAAACAGGTCTGGCGGTTGTGAGACATGAGACCGGAGTGGACTTTAAGCCAGACTACACCGAGGAGAACCTCTTCGCCCCAATAGCGTCGGGCTCGAACCCCTTCGACGCGATGGTGATAGCCCCCTGTTCGATGAAGACCCTCTCCGCGATAGCCAGCGGCTACGCGGACAACCTGATAGCCAGAGCCGCCGATGTGGCCCTTAAAGAGCGCAGAAAGCTTATCCTGCTGGTCAGGGAGACGCCCCTGAACTTAATACATCTGCAGAACATGATGGCCGTTACACAAGCTGGGGGGATAATTATGCCAGCTTCTCCAGGATTTTACACAAAGCCCAAAACTTTGGACGATATGATAAACTTTATAATTGGAAAAATCTTAGACCTTCTTGGAATTGAGAACGAGGTATACCCCCGTTGGAGGAGTTGATATGGTACAGCTCGATGACCTCGACAGGGCGATCCTTCGGGTACTTAAGGAGGATGCCCGGCTTACAATATCGGAGATAGCCGAGAGACTCAACAGGCCCGAATCGACGATACACTTCAGGATAAAGAAGCTCCAGGAAAGAAACGTAATCGATAAGTACACCATCGTCCTCGGCGAGGATCTCCAACCCCGTGCCCTGGCCGTCGTCTACATTCAAGCAGAGACGCCCATAATCGAGGACTTCCTCGAGAGGTATGTCAAACACATAATAAAAACCCTTTCCCTGCTCCCGAACGTTCTGGCCGTAGCCAGGAGCGGTAAGGGCGGGGTGATAGCCCTCATAGGGGAGGAGAGTTCCGAGAAGCTTAACCGGTTCGTTGACGAGACGATAAGGGTCCTCCCGACGCTCAAGAGGGTTGAGGTAATGCACATAGACGAGTTCGGCAAGGGAAAAGACCTCGTGGGCTTTCTGGTGAACGTATGATGGAGATAGAGGTCAAATTCCGTGTGGATTTCAACTCCCTCAGGGCTGTAATAGAAGCCCTCGGTGCATCGTTCGTCCGCGAGGAAGTACAGGAAGACGTCTATTTCTCCATCCCCTTACCCGAGTTGCTTAGGGTTAGACGTATCCCCAACCTCGGGAAGACTTTTCTCACGTACAAGCGCATAGCTGACCCTGGAAGAAACGAGGAGTTTGACGAGCTCGAGGTCGAGGTCTCGGACTTCGAGACTACCGTTGAGATCCTCAAAAGACTCGGCTATAAAGAGGATGTCATCGTTAGGAAGCGCCGTCTCGTTTACAGGCTAAATAGGGTTACCTTCGAGCTGAGCGAGGTTGAAGGTCTCGGCGGCTTCCTTGACATCGAGGTTATCTCCGACGATGTGGCCGAGGCCAAGCGCGAGATCTGGGAAGTGGCGAGGAAGCTCGGTCTTAGCGAAAAGGATGTGGAACCCCGGCTCTACCAGGAGCTGATCCGTGAAAGAACATGATGGATAGCGGGGATAAGAAAATAGAAGAAAACTCCTCTGGCTCAGCGCGCGGTCGCGACTATCTTTATTATGTCGTTGAACTGGAGCTCGTAGTCCTCGCCAACGCGCCTGTGGGTTCTCGCGTTGACCGCGTAGAGGAAGGTCTTCCCGAGGTCGGTATGCACCTTGTAGGCAAGATCGCGTGGTGTCGAACCCTTCGGGAGAAGGTGGACGTGCGGCAGAACGTTCCCGAACTGGTCGGTGAGCTTGTGCTCGTCCTCCACCGGGTAGACCGGGACGAGGTTGAGAAGCTCGAATGTGGCAGTGTTTATGACCTCCTGCACGCCGGTCGAGCCAAACCTGTTCAAAACGCGTTCCCTGATGAGCTCCAGCGCCTTCTCCTGCTTCGGGCTCATCTTCTTGAGGATTTTGAAGTCCGAACTACCGGGAACGTAATCGATGAATCCAGCCTTGGCTGCCTTCCTCAGCGTGAGCTCCGCGGCGGCGCTCGTCGGGATGACGATGTATCCCCTGCTCCTCCCCTTCTTTATGAGCCTCTCTATCTGAGCGTCGGCGGCCGCGTCAGCCTTGTTGGCGGCTATGATTATCGGCTTGTTCACCTTCCTCAGCTCGCGGACGAAGTTGAAGAGGTCCTCGTCGCTCCACTTCGTCGGGTCGTTGTCGAGGCCGAGCTTGTGGATGGCCTCGAAAGCGTCCTCCTCGGTCACGCCTATCCCCGTCAGCTGGTCGGCTATCGCCTGGGCGAGCTTGAGGTGCTGGAGTTTGATGCGCTTGGAGAACTTGTCCCAGTTCTTTCTCAGGATGCCGTATATCCAGTAGTCTATCTCCCTCTCAAGGAACTCGATGTCCTCCACGGGGTCGTGGTGATCCGTCGGCTGCCCCTCGGCGTCGGTCTTTCCGGTCGCGTCGACCACGTGGATCAAAGCCGACGCCATCCTAAGGTCATCGAGGAACTTGTTACCCAAACCCCGTCCCTCGTGGGCACCGGGGACGAGACCTGCGACGTCTATCATCTTTATCGGGATTAGAGACTTCCCCTCGCGGTACTCATAGTTCTGCGGGTTCGGGGTGCAGCCGAGCTCCTTACAGGGGTGCTCAGCTATCGCGTAGGTGACACCGACGTTCGCATCTATCGTCGTGAAGGGATAATTGGCAATCTGGACGTCAACGAGTGTAGCCGCCGAAAAGAACGTCGATTTCCCAACGTTTGGCTTTCCAACGACACCTATCTCCATACTCACCACCGGGCTAATTTCGGGGGAGGGTTTTAAGGGGTTTCGGCGAAAACTATAACTTCTTCTTTGTCCTAATCCTTCCGGTGAAAAACCCATGCGCGTAACCGTCCTCGTCGAGGACTATTCTGGCTATGAAAGCCCGTTTCTGGCGCAGCACGGCGTCAGCTTTCTCGTTGAAAAAGGCGGGAAGAGGATTCTCTTCGACACGGGGCAGAGCGCCGAGCCGGTTCTCCACAACATGGAGCTCCTCGGAATAGAGCCCGGGAGCATCGACTACATCTTCCTGAGCCACTGCCACTACGACCACACCGGCGGCCTTCTGGGAATCCTCAAGGCGGTCGGGAGGAGGATTCCCGTCATAGCGCACCCCGAGATATTCAGGAAGCACTTCATCACGAAGCCCTACTTAAGGAGCGTCGGGATACCCTTCAGGAGAGATGAGATTGAGGAGCTGGCGGAGCTTTATTTCACTGCTGAACTCATCGAGATAGTTGAGGATCTATACTCAACGGGCGAGATAAGGGGGCGCGAGGACTTTGAGAAGGCCAATCTGGAGGTTTACACCCTGAGAGGCAGAAAGGTCATAAAAGATGAACTCCTCGACGACACGAGCCTTGTCGCAAAAACCGAAGAAGGTCTTGTCGTCGTGAGCGGTTGCAGCCACGCGGGCATAGTGAGCATAGTGAAGCACGCGATAAGGCTCACAGGCGAGAAGAGGGTTAAGGCCATCATTGGAGGCTTTCACCTCATCGACGCGAGTGAGGAACGCATCGAGAGGACAGTGAGGGAGTTCCTGGAGCTCGGAGTCGAGGAGGTCTACACCGGGCACTGCACCGGATTGAAGGCTGAAGCTGCTTTCCTCCAAGCCTACGGCGAGCGCTTCCACAAGCTCCACTCTGGGGTGGTGATTGATTTCCCTGACTGAGGTGATCGAATGGGTGAGGAACCGGAGAAGCCGCGGATAACGGTGATAGCCTATTCAAAGGATAGGTTCATGAGCGGGAAGCTCTCCGATATTCGGGAAGTCCTTGAAATAACGGGCTACGACGTCGTCTGGGTGAACGTGGATACCGTCTCCCTCATCCCGGAGCTCAAGGAAGTCCTCGGCATCCACGAGGTTCTCGTGAGGGACTTCAAGAGGGGCGCCGGAAGGCCACGGGTGATGGTTTTCCCGGACTATCTCTTTGTCCTGCTCCACCAGATATACGAGAAGGATGGCGGGCTGAAGAGGGAGCGCATAGGTCTCCTCCTCAAGGGCAACCTCCTCGTCACCGTTCAGGAGATTCCCGGAGATGTCTTCGACCCCATAAGAGAGAGCATCCGCGAGGGGGAGGGACTCTTCCGCGAGCGTGGCGCTGACTACCTCCTCTTCGCACTCCTCGAGGCGATAGTCGAGAACTACGTGCCAATAATAGAGAGGATAAGCTCCAGGATGGAGGAGCTCGAAGCGAGGATACTATCAAAGGGGGATGAGACCGTTCTGCGCAGGATACATAGCATAAGGCAGGAGATACTCTTCATGAGGAGAACCGTCTTCCCGCTCCTCGAGGCCTTCAGGAAGCTCGAACTGGAGGGGACGAGCTTCTTCAGCGAGGAAACCAGGCCCTATATCGAGGAGCTTCACGGTCACGTGATGGAAGTCCTCGAAATCCTCGAGGGACAGCGCGAACTCGCCAACAGCCTCGTGGAACTCTACTATTCGACCATATCGATGAAAACCAACGACATCATAAGAATCCTGACGGTGGTCTCAACGATATTCATCCCGCTTACCTTCATAACCGGCCTCTACGGCATGAACTTCCGCTACATGCCAGAGCTCTACTGGCGCTACAGCTACCCTGTGGTTCTGCTCGCTATGTTGGTGATAGCGGTTGGCATGCTGGTCTATTTCAAGAAAAAGGTGTGGATTTAAAAGTCCTCAAGGCCGAGGGCAAGCTTCACAGCTTTTTCCGCTATCACGTCCATCGGGTCTATCAGGGGGACGCTCAAGTCCTCCTGCCTCAACGCCACGCTCACCTCGGTGCAGCCCGCTATTATTCCATCGGAGCGCCTTTCCAGCCGCCTGGCCACTTCGAGGAGAAGCTTCCTCCCCAGTTCAAGGTTTCCGGCTTTTACCCCCTTGTATATGCCCCTCATAACTTTCTCCTGGTTGGTCTTGTCCGGTACCGCTATCTGGACGCCGTGTTCAAGGAGCGCTCTGTGGTAGACGAGTCCCTTGATGGTTCCATCGGTGGCAAGGAGGCCGACTTTTCTCAGGCCCATTTCCCGAACAACTTTAGCGGTCTCATCAATCATGCTGACGAGGGGAATGCGTATAGCCCTCTGTATAGTCTCTGCGAAGAAGTGTGCCGTGTTGCAAGGCATTATTATGAAGTCGGCACCGCACTCTTCAAGCTTTCTCGCGCTGGCTATCAGCTCGGGCCTTGGGTCTTCACCCTGTCCAAGTATGAACGCTGTCCTGTCCGGTATCTTCGGGTTGTTGTAGATGATTATCCTCGGATGGTCCTGATCGCGTTTCGCGGGGGTCTTCTCAACTATCCTCCTGAAGAGGTCGGCCGTTGCTAAAGGTCCCATGCCGCCGAGGATTCCTATGACACGCTCGGCCATACTCTCACCAGCCTACTCATCCAGCCACACCGAGTCGTCGCCGTAGTAGTTCAGCTTAACCACGAAGAGCCTGAAGGGCTCATCCTTCTCGTTGACGACCCAGTGGACTGTTTTAGGCTTGACGAGGAAGATATCGCCGGGCTTTGCTAAATACTCGGTCTCCCCTATCCCTAGCCTCGCCTCACCGCTTATTATGTAGAACAGCTCGTACTGGCGCTCATGATAGTGCTTTTTGACGGTTTGATTTGGTTTGACCTCGACTATCTGGGCGTAGCTCCCCTCGGGCAGCTCGCCCTCAAAGAGCGGGAGCTTTCGATAAGTGCCCCTATCAATGAGGTTCTTGATTTCGGCCTTCATAGTATCACCGATAGTCCCCTGCGAAGGAGGGATAGATAAACCATTCCCTCAACTAGACGAAGTCAGGCTTCAAAGTCTGAAATCCGTTGGTTATCAGAGCACCCTCTTCCTGAACAGCAGCACGAGCGGGACGAGCCACAGGAGGTGGACCATGACGGCAATTGGGAAATCCGAGTAGTCGTTGGCGGGAATGCCATCAAAGACCTTGTAGAGCCAGTATGTGGGCAGAAAGGCCGTGAACCTGCTCCAGTCGGTGGAAAGGTTCCTCCAAACGACGACGAGCTTTATCAGCGGGGGTAACATCAGGAACCAGCCGAGAACCTTGGAAACCGTTAGCGCCTGCATCCTTGACTCCGAGAACACCGTGATGAGAAGCCCGTAGATCCACACCTCGAGGAGGAAGAGGGCGATCAACGCGAGAATTCCCTTTTGGGGCATCTCTATGTCGAGGATCCAGGGAGCACCGGCGGTCATCAGCGCGGTGACTATGGAAGCCCACGTGAGCCTGTAGGCTAAGAAAGCCTCGCTTGATATTGGAATGACCTGAAGTGCCTGTATGGTCTTGTCTTCCTTCTCGTCGGCCATCATGAAGCCGGGAATCATGCCCAGTATCATGGGAATGAATATCAGCGTCAGGAGCGCGAGGAGAGGGTAGTAAACGCCAACGCGGTCTTTGAAGTAACGGACGATTAAGAGGAGCACCAGCGTCATTGCAACGCTGTAGAGGAGCATCGGATCCCTCCTCAACAGTTTGATGTCCGTCCGGTAAATTGCCCCAAACTTCTTCACAAAGCTCATCTCAATCCCTCCACGGCGTATTTGTAGAACCTCCTTTTGGCGAGGTAATAGGCCACACCCGCCCAAACAACTAGAGCTATTCCCGACTTCACCAGTGTATCCGTTGAAACCTCCACGAAAGGAGCTTTGAAGAAGTAGAGCACCGGGTAGCTTGGAACGGCGTAAAGAACCTTCCAGATTTCGCTCGTGAGGTAGCCGTGGTAGTGGGCGAAGGGCAGGAGGGAGACTATAAGGACCGCCATGATGGGCACGAAGTAGTCGTCGAGGTCGCGGTACTTTGCCGAAACCGCAATCCCGAGGAGTGTATAGACCACCGATGCCAGAAAGGCCCCCACCGCCACATAGCCCAGTCCATCGAGCGAGCGGGTGCCTATGGCCATTATCAAAACCGCCCCGATGACCGACAGCAGGCTCATGATGAGTGTTTTGGCGATGATGTAGTCCCTCCACTCTATGGGCGTCACCGCTAAAGCCCCTATCGCCCCGTCCTTCTTCTCGGCGAATATCTCCGTGCCGACGAACATGAAGCCGACCAGCCCCGGCTCGAAGAGGAGGAATATGGGCACCATTGTCGGAAGGTATCTCTCTGGAAATATCATGAGCATCAGCCCGTAGGCCAGGCCTATCAGGACGTATATCGGGTAGACGTAGCCCCTCACACCGAGGGTGAGGTTCGTCTTCACGAGCCTTCCAATCATACGAGCCTCCTCCCCGTCACCTTCAGGAATATCTCCTCCAGTGTGGGCTCCTCCGTGTTTATCCTCCTGACCTCGTGGTTTTTGATGATATTCAGAAACTCCTCGTTTCTTCCGAGGTTTTCGAGCGGGAACTCGGCCATCTTAACATCATTGTCATCCACGTACTCCACCCTGACGAGCCTCTTCCCCATCTTCACCTTGAGCTCTCCCGGGCTGTCAACGAGGGCTATCTTTCCCTCAACGATGAAAGCTACTCTGTCGCACAGCTCGTCCGCGACGTACATGTTGTGGGTTGTCAGGAAGACCGTCTTGCCGTTTTCCCTCATCTCGAGGAGAAGGTCTTTTATCTTCCTTGCACTCGCGGGGTCGAGGCCTTCAAGCGGCTCATCGAGGAAGAGCACCTCTGGGTCTGGCAGCAAAGCCCTCGCGAGGTCGAGCTTCTTCTTCATGCCCTTGGAGAAGCCGGATACGAGCTGGTCCGCCTCTTTCTCGAGCCCAACCATCTTCAGGACTTCGAGGGGGTCGAGGTGCCTTTTGTAGAAGCTCGCGAAGAATTGAAGGTTTTCCAGGGCGGTTAGCCTCGAATAGACGGCAGGAAACTCGAAGGACACGCCGATTTTGTTGTAGTAGTCCTTTCCCCACTCCCGGAGATCCTTCCCAAATACCTTCACAGTGCCCTCGTAGTCCTTGATGATCTTCACGAGGATTTTGACCGTTGTGGTCTTTCCGGCGCCGTTCGGCCCGAGGAAGCCGTAGATTTCCCCCTCCTCCACCGAGAAGCTGAGCCCATCAACGCCCCTCACATCACCGTAGTACTTCCTAACGTTCTCAACCTCTATGACCGGCATGCTTTCACCGGTTTAGAATACGCGCTTGGTGTAGTTATAGTTAGCCACGCACATGTGCGGGATAAGTTATCAAGTACTTCCACACCTTAAGAAAGGCGTCATTGTGATAGATAAAGCTCTCTATTAAAACAACCCATTGTGCTTGAGAGCCAACTAAAAATCTATAATACTGCCCAAATTGGTTTATCCTAAACAGTGTGTAACGTAGTTAAGAAACCTTTAAATCCTCTTAAAGCCCTATAATTGTCCGAACACAAAAGTTACGGAGGAAGGAGGTTGTGGGAAACACTCACTCCCAGGCGAATCTCACGCTGAAACCAAAGGATATAATCAGAAAAATTCAGGAGGAACTATTTGGAATTGGTATTGATTCCAGTGAATTACCTGAAAATGTAAAAAACTACATTTTACGCAATAACGAGTTTAAGAGAGATGCTGCAAAACTTGCTGAGGATATCCACACTAAAAAGCCCCACTTTGTTTTTGAATTAATCCAAAATGCAGAAGACAACGAATATAAAGAGGCCGTGATACCAAAAATCAAATTTATTCTAACCTCAGATTGTTTAATAGTCCAAAATAATGAGACTGGATTTAAAGAAGAGAACGTCTGGGCTCTATGTAAAATTGGAGGTTCTACCAAAACAAATAAATCTCTGGGATACATCGGTGAAAAAGGGATAGGATTTAAGTCCGTTTTTATGGTGGCAAACGAAGTTTGGATATTCTCAAATGGTTTTCAGTTCAGGTTTGAATACAATAAAAATGACCCTCTAACAATGTTAATCCCAAGGTGGATTGAGCATGTTCCAGATTTTGTTGATCCCACTCAAACAAACATTATACTGGTACTAAATGATGAATCAAAGACAAAGGCCTCTAGATATTTAAATGATGTCCACCCTAATTTGCTACTGTTCCTTCGGAAATTAAAGATAATTGAAATTGAAGACAGAACTCGGGGGATATACAAAAGATTCGAACGTTTTGAAAAAGACAACGTGGTTGAAATCAGAATAGAAGAAAAAGCCGACAAATTAAACAAAACTTCTACACTGAGGTGGTTTGTTGTTAAAAAAACTCTAACAGTGCCTTCTGAAATTTTCGAAGATAAACGGAGAGGTGTAAAGGAAACAGAAATAATCTTAGCGTTCCCATTAAACGAGGATGGCTCTCCAGACGCTTCAAAAGAACAACATGTTTTTGCATTCCTACCGGTTAGGAGGTATGGATTTAAATTTATTCTCCAAGCCGATTTTATCCTCCCCATAACTCGAGAGGATATAATCAGAGATAGCCGTTGGAATGCCTGGCTTAGAGATTTCATCGTGGATGTTTTTATGGATGCTGTTGAAGAATTCAAGAAAGATGATAAACTAAAATATTGCTTTTATGAGTATCTTCCCCTTGATGAAGTTAAAGATGAATTCTTTTTGCCAGTAGTGGAGGGGATATATAGAAGGCTTAAAGAGGAAGAGTGCATCCTAACAGACGCCAATATTTGGAAAAAGCCTTCGGAAGTCATAGTAGGGAATGAAGAGATAAAGAAGATAGTACCCAACGAATATTTGTATCAATTCCTCGGAAAGGAATATTTATCCAGTAAAATAAAAGCCAAAAAACAGGTACTCCACAAATTAGGGATTAGAGATTTTTCAATTGATGACCTGATTAAAATACTTGGGAACACTGAATGGCTTAAAAAACAGGGTGACGAATGGTTTGCAAGTTTGTATAGATATCTCAGCAATAGAAAACTTTCTGAGGAACAGTTAGAGGATCTAAGGGATCTGGATATTGTCAGATTGGAGAATGGGGAACTAACTTCCATAAACAAAGGCACAGTTTTCTTCCCAATAGAAAAAGAGAGAATCTATGGATTTGAAAGTGAACTCAGAATAATTAGAAGAGATGTTATCGATATCATTTCAAAATACGGAAAAGAAGAGGGAGATAAGATTCTTGAGTTCCTTAAAGAGTTGGGAATCAGACATGCAACACCATACGAAATTATCGAGAATTATATCTTACCAGCTTATGAAGGTGAAGACTGGAAACAAAAAGATTCAAGGACATTGATTGGATATATTAGATATATCAAAGATAATATGCACAAATACGAGAGAGAAAGTGACAGAAGATTAAATGCCAATAAAAAATCGTGGGAAACTAAAGAAGATCCATTAAAGCGCCTTAAAAAGTCACTTCTTATACGCATAAACAGAGATGAAGGAGAAGAATGGTATGACAACCCAGAAAATACATATTTGCCTAAGATCTACGGGAACGAGAATGACTTGGAGGAGTTATTTGAGGGAATCGACGTAAGTTTTGTGCATCCATGCTATCTCGAGCAAGATATAAGGCACATCAATAATGAACTCTCTGAATTGGAGAATAAACTAAAGGATAGAAGCAAAACATGGAAGAAAAAGCACAAAAAAGAAATGAAAAAAATAGAAAAGAGAATTAGGGACTTGAAAGAAGAAAAAGAGAAGAGGATTAGGGAATGGAAAGAGTTCTTTCTAAAGCTTGGGGTTCATGAAGTACCTAGGGTCGAATATTATGAGGGGAGCTGTGGGTTAAGCTATTCTCACACTTATTGTGATTTTCAGAGCAGATTTGGAATACCCAAGGAAGAAATGAAATATTCAACTAGAGAGCACAGGATTAGAGACTGGAAGCTCTCTCCAGAACTCGAATACATACTAGAAAATGGGAATGAACGGAGAATGAAGATTTTACTGACCCTACTGGACAAATATTGGAGCGAAAAATACTCAAAATATCGGAATATGGGTTATTGGTGGTTCTATTACCTCGAGTATTATAGGTCATTTCCTTCATCGTTTATCAGAGAGTTAAAAGAAAATATTAAGCTCCCCACAACACAAAATGTCCTTGCAAGTCCCCCAGAGGTATTCCTAGATAAACCAGAAATTCGAGAACTCTTGGGGGATACTGTCCCATATCTGGCAGTGGAAATTAAAAATAATGAGTTCATTGAAGCCTTGGGTATCAACACTCAGGCTAATGTAGGGGGTGTACTAAATTATTTAAAAGCTCTTGTGAGGCAGGAGAGTACAGATAAGGAAAAATTTGAACGGCTGTATGAGTTCTTGGATAAGCATTTTGGGGAAGACGCAACTAACATTAAGAAGGAATTTGCTGAAAATTCTCTTATTTTTGTTCCCAACTCAGGGAAAAAATATTACAGCACTGAGGAAGTTATCTGGAAGGATGTGGGCAATATTTTCGGTAAAAACAGGATATATTTGGAAAAACACTATCCCAAGCTCAAAAAATTCTTTGTGGAAAAACTTGGCATAAGTGAGAAGCCCACCCCAAAAGATTATGCCAACGTATTGGTTGATATCTCCAAAAAAGAGGAGATTTCTAAGGAAGATAAGAAAATTGTTTTGAAGATATACGAAGAACTGAACCGTAGCTTAAATCCTGATAGAGTTGAAACCCTTATATCTCAGGAAGATTGGTGGAAAGATTTCATCGAGGAACCAATATTCTTAACCGACAGGAACGAGTTTTGGTATAACGATAATGACATCTTCATAAACGATGATAACGAACTTTATGAACTGTTTAAAGACGAAGAAAACATCAGTTTTCTATGGTTGCCCGAGGAATACCCCGTAGATAAGATCAAATTTTTCATCGAAGCATGCAATCTTCGTTATATATCTAAAAGCACTAAAGTTGAACCGTTGCTTGAAGAGAGTGAATATTTAAAAGATCAAGAACTCACAAATCGCATTCGGACTCTCATACCCTATGTTTTACGGTATCTTTATTGGAGAGAAAATGCAACATATGAAAAGCTCAAAAAAGAGGGAATATTCGAAAAGATCGGAGAAATTAAAGTTTATATCTCAGAGACTCTAAAGGTTAAATATTCAATAAGTATTAGCGAAAGGAACACAGTAGATAAAATTGCCGAGAGAAAATGTATTTACTATGGCGGCAATTTGTATGTCGAAAGAGAGAATGCTAGCCTCAATGATCTTGCAGTAGAATTTTCCAAAGTGTTCGGAGAAGTTAAGGGTCTTGACTCATTCCTGTTGCTCATTATAAATATCCCTCCATCAAAAATAGAGAAAATCATGGAGATACAAAAAATAGGGAAACTACCCGAGGGTAAGGCTGAGTTTTTAAGAAATGTGCTCAAAGCTGAAAAGATAGAAGAAGAGAAAGAGCTTGAAAAGAGCGCAGAAAAAACCCTTTCAAAAGAAAAAAGACGTGAAGGAATCCATCTTTCAATATTAACAAAAACTACCCCCAAATTGTCAACAAAGCCAAAGGAAGAAGAGAACATTATTGGAAGTAATGAAGGTATCCCAGACGAAACGGGGGAGAAAGAATGGACTCCAGAATTTTCTTCAGAGGAAGTTCCGGTTAGGGTTGAAGAATACAAGCTTCAAAAGCAAAGCCACATACAAGAAGGACATGGCAAAAATTCTTCCATGGAGGAAATTCACACTTTATTATCTTTTAGGTCCACCAATTCACCTCCAGAAAACCTGAGCGAAAAAACAAGAGAGGAGATTGGACGGTGGGGAGAAAAATACGCCTTAAGATGCATCAAAGAAGAGTTAGTGGATAGATACCCTGATGCCTCTTTAGTGGATACTGAACGGGGCTTTAGATTGGAAAGGAGAGGTAATGTGATTGTAGAGGTGATATGGGAAAACAAAAAAGGTGAAAGTGGCAAGCCTTATGACATTAGGATTATACATAAAAGAGAAGGGGACAAAGAAGAAGCTTTTTTTGTTGAGGTTAAGACTACACCTTCAATGGCTAAGGCAATATTTCACTTGTCCGGGAATGAATGGAATTTCATGAAAGAAAACGGTGATAAATACTGTATCTATAGGGTATACGGGGCAGGAGGAAGCAATCCCAAGGTAGTCAAGATCTCAAACCCAATAAAGTTAATATATGAAGGAAAAATTAAAGTGAAAAATGCAACTGTAGAGATAGACTCGTCATAAATTTCAAGAAGAATTGCTACTCTATAACCTCCTCCAGCACCCTCTTCAAGCCCTTCCTCAGGTGCTCCTTCACGGTGGAAGGGCTCAGGCCGAGCATCTGGGAGAGCTCCCTGAGGGTCACGCGCCTCGGATTGTCGAAGTAGCCGCTCTTGTAGGCCAGAAGGAGAACCTCGAACTGCCTCCCGGTCAGCTTCAGGAGTGGATTTTCCCCCGGAGTGTAATCCTCAACGCTGACCACTCTGGCCCCGTAAACTTCCTTAACCGCCGAGATTACGTCCCCGAGGAGGCCTTCCTCGCAGACGACGTAGAGGTAAAACCCCTCCGTGCTGAAGGTGCCCTTCTCAAAGACCACCATGCCCCTTTTCTGCACCTCAAAGAACCGGGAGACGTTCTCCGGAAGGGACGCATGGAGAAGGTTCGCTCTCACGTAGAGCAGGTAGTGATCGTTTTTCGGGATGAGCTTCGCGTCCTTCACGTAGGGAATTTTGAGCAGTTCGCCGAGAACCTCCTCGGGCTTCACGCCCTCCTTAAACTTGACCTCCACCAGCTTGACCACGTCGCTCCCGAGAAGGAAGTAAGTATCTCCATAACCCCACTCCACGGCCTCCAGGAAGCTCCTGAAGGCGTTGAAATAATCAAGGCTGATCGGGATGGAGAACTTTATCCTCTTCATGGGGCATCAAAGGAAGTAGGAACTGGTTGTTATTAGGGTTTCTGAAAAAACAAACTGGCAGGTACACCAAAACCGCAAAAGCTGAGGGTAGCGGCAACTGATATATTTCACCTGTTTTGACTTCCATCGAAGTCCTCACAAGACTTTTATAGGTCGCTTTCCACTCATCAACGGACAAACGTAATCGGTGATGACTATGGAAGCACTTGAAAGAGCCCTTAAATGGGCTGAGGAAAACCTAAAGGCTGAGTACATTGAGCTCCGCTACGAGGATCTGAAGAAGACCACCCTAGGACTCAAGGACGGCGTTTTTACGAGCTTTACAGGAAAGCTCCACAGGGGAGTCGCAATAAGGGTTCTGGCAGACGGCGCCTGGGGTTTCTCATCAACCAGCGACCTTTCTAGCCTCGAGAAGAAGATTGAAGAAGCATACAAACTGGCAAAGGCCGCGGCCCAGACGAAGAGGGAGAAGATAGAGCTGGCCGAGATAAAGCCCGTTGAGGACTTCGTTAAGAGCAAGATGCGCGTTAAGCCCCGCGAGGTTGACATCGAGGAGAAGGTGAACCACCTCAGGGAGCTGGAGAAGCTCCTCAAGGAGGACAGCGCGGTTAAAAGCGTCCAGATACGCTACGAGGACGGCGGCGGCAGAAAACTCCTCCTCACGAACGAGGGGACGAGGATAGAGTGGGATTACAACTACCTCTACCAGGGAACCTACGTCACGGGCAAGGCCGACGGAAAGCTCGCTATGGCGAGGGACAGCATAGGGGCGGTTGACTACGGCTGGGAGCTCATGACCGACCACGAGCCGAACGAGAAGGTGACGGAGAGGATTCTGAGGAAGATGCACAGCCAGCTGAAGGGCGTTGCACCAAAGCGCGGCGAGTGGCCGATCGTTGCAGGCCCGATAGTAGTTGGCATCATCGCCCACGAGGCGCTTGGACACCTTGCGGAGGCTGACTTAACAATAAACTCGCCCTTCAAAGACCTTATCGGCAAACAGATAGCTCCAGAGTACGTAACCATGAGCGAGCGCTACGTTGAGGGAGGCTTTGGTAACGATAAGTACGACGACGAAGGCGTCCCGGTTAAGGACATCCACATAATCGAGAATGGTATTCTCAAGGAGATTATGCTGAACAGGGAATACGCGGCGAAGTGGGGCATGGAACCCAACGGCCACGCTAGAGCTGAGAGCTACCGCTATGCCCCGATAATCAGGATGCGCAACACCATCTTTGAGCCCGGCGACCACTCCTTCGAGGAGCTGATAGAGGACATCAAGTTCGGCTACTACGTCGTTGACTTCCGCGGCGGCCAGGCCCAGCTCAACTCGGCCTTCCAGGTCGGAATTCAGGAAGGTTACGTCATCAGAAACGGCGAGATAGCCGAGCCGATAAGGGACACCTCGATCACGGGCGTTGCCATCGAAGCTCTCAAGAAGATTTCGGCGGTCGGCAAAGACTTCGGCCTCGAGGTCGGCTTCTGCGGTAAGGGACAGACGGCCTTCGTAAGTTCAGGCGGCCCACACATGCGCTTTGATGGAGGAATCCTGATCGGGTGAGGTGGTGAAGATGGAGAACCTCATACGCTTCGGCGAGAAGCTTTTCGACGAGCTCGAGATAGCCGTCTACCGCTCAAGGGACGTCAGCGCGAGCGTCGAGCTGAACGAGATTTCGATGGCCTCGACGAGGAGCGGCGCTGTAACTGTAATCCGCGGAATAAAGGACAAGCGCCTCGGCCTTGCTATCGTTGACAGCGACGAGCCGGAGAGGATCAAGGAGGCCATAGAGCAGGCCGCGAAGATGGCAAAGCTCAACTCCTCAGATGAGAAGTGGGTCTCCCTCCCAGAGCCGGGGAAGTACAGGGAGAAGCCAAAGCCAAACTACGAGCTTAAGGAGACTTCCCCCGACATACTCGTCGAGAAGCTCGTCCACGGAATAAAGCTCGCCCGCGAGAAGGATCCCAACGCGGTAGTAGCTGGCGGCGAGGGCGGCGTCTCCTGGGAGGAGAGAAGAATACTCAACTCCCACGGTATCGACATCTTCCAGGAGGGCGGAGCGGCGTTCTTCTACCTCGAGCTGGTTGGAAGGAAGGGAGACGTCGTAACGCCGGGCATCTTCGACTTCGACGCCAGGAGAGACCTCAACCTTGACGTTGATGGCGTCGTCGAGAGGGCCGTCCAGAAGGTGGGGTGGGCCTACAACGTGGAGAAGAGCAGGAACGAGGAAGTGCCGATAATCCTCGGTCCGTGGGCCATAGCGGGGCTCTTCAGCTACGCGCTCCTTCCAGCGTTCAGCGGTGAGCGCTTAGTCAAAGAGACCACCCCGCTCGCTGGAAAGGTCGGCGAGATGATAGCAAGCGAAGTTTTGACCATCTACGATGACCCGTTCCACCCGCTGTCGCTTGAGCCGGTTATAGCCGACGGCGAGGGCGTTCCGACGAGGAAGAACATCCTCATCGAGGAGGGAACGTTCAAGGGCTTCGTCTGGGACAACTATTGGGCCAAGGTTTACGGAACCGAGAGCACCGGCAACGGGAAGAGGGATTTGAGAAGCGGAGGCATAAACATCGGCTTCCACAGCGTCGTCATCGAGAACGGCAAGCGCTCGCTCGAAGACCTCATAGCGGAGATAGACCGCGGCTACCTCGTGGACGGCCTCCAAGGTGCACACTCCAGCAACCCGGACAACGGAAACTTCGCAGTCACCGCTAACCCGGCCTTCCTCATCGAGGACGGCGAGGTCAAGGGCGCGAGCGTGTTCCTCATCGCTGGAAACGTCTACGAACTGCTAAAGCAGACGAGCGAGGTAACGAAGGAGCAGACGGTCATGCCCTTCATGAACACGATGATAACGCCGCACATAAAGTTCGAGAACGTGAAGATAGCGGGGAAGTGATTACCCTTTCTTTACCCATTCTTCCACGGGCAGGAGCTTGATAACGCGTCCCCCGAGCTTAATTTTCTCCTCCTTCCCTTTTTCCCACGTGACCATCGTTGGCTCTCTGATTCCCGTTTCAGAGGCGGCTTCAATAAGTGCCGCCAGCTCCCTCTCCCTGTTCTCAGGATGGAGTTTCCACGAGACCTGTATTAGCTCCTCTCCGGGGATTATGAAGTCAACCTCCCTGCCACTTCCTGTTACGTAGAAGAAGAGGTCCTCGTTTGGCCTGAGACCGCGTTTGAGGAGCTCGGTGAATACGAGGTTCTCCAAGAGCCTCCCGCGGTCGCTAACTCCGAGAACCGTGAGAAGACCGTTGTCAACGAAGTATGGCTTGAAGCCGAGGAGCTCTTTCTTCTTTTCAGATTTCACATAGGCCCTTAGCGGGAAGGCAACCAGGGCATCGCTGAGGTATTCCACGTAATTGGCCAGCGTCGGCTTTCCGACCGCTATGCCTATGCTCTTCATCGTGGAGTGTAGCTTGGTTACCGACGTGTGGCTTGATGAGGCCAGAAGCTTGAAGAGGAATCTTAGCGCTTTGAGGTTGTCAACGCGCCACCTCTCGACGATGTCGCGGTAGATTGTGACGTCAAGTATCTCTCGCAGAATCTCGCGCCTGAGCTCCGGCTGGAAGACAACCTCAGGGTAGGAGCCCCACTCAAGGCACTCCTGCACAACCCCCAGGAGCTTTCCTCTTGTCTCCAGCCCCAGGAGGGCTTTTTCGAGCCCCCTCACCCTCAGAACCTCGGAGAGCGAGAAGGGGTAGAGGTTCAGGGTTATAGCCCTCCCCCTCAGGACAGTTGCTATCTCCTTTGAGAGAAGCTTTGATGAAGAACCTGTCAGGATTACTTTGTGTCCCATGTCGAGGACGTACCTGACGAAACGCTCCCAGCCTTCAACCACCTGGACTTCATCGAGCAGGAAAAGGAGCTTCTCACCTTTGGGAACGGACATCAGGGAATAATAGCTCCTCAGCATCTCCATTAAGTCCTCGGCGGTTGCCCCAACGAGACGTGGATCCTCGAAGTTTACGTAGAGGCTTCTTCTCCGCTCCGGATCGAGTTCGTCCCACAGCTGGAAGAGGAAGAACGTTTTTCCAGCACGTCTCGGTCCCACAATGGCCAGAGCACGGCTCTTGGGGAGCTTAACCTCGACATCTCGCCTGGTGTATTCCACCCTCAGCTCCAGATAGTCCGAGAGTACTTCCTCCCAAGTTGAGCGTCCAATCATGTTTTATACATAAAACATTCTATTTAAAAAGATTGTTTTATGCAGAAAACATCACTCCACCTTAAAGTCTATAGCGATGTTGAACTGCCTCGGCGCGTAGGGGCGCACTTTCCTCCGGTCAAGGAACTCAACCGAAAGGCCCAGCTCTTTCGCCACCGCTTTTATCTTCACCTCATGCTCGGAAAACAGGTCTTCCTCTGGACCAAAGCCGTAGTAGTGGACTATCCCGCCGGGCTTGACGCTCATCATCGCCTCCCTCAAAAAGCGGTCGGCGAACTTGGGGAGGTTCATTACCACGCGGTCGGCCTTGATTTTTCCGGCCACCTTTCTCACGTCGCCCAAAATCGGGACGACGTTATTGACTTTGTTCAGGCGTACGTTCTCCTCAAGGTAGCGGATCGCCCAGGGGTTTATGTCGCAGGCAAATACGAGCTTTGCCCTCTTCGCAAGGAGTATTGAGTACGGGCCAACTCCGGCGAACATATCGAAGACGACCTCTCCCGGTTGCGTCTTCTCAAAAACCCTCCTCCTCTCGGTGGCGAGCCTCGGGGTGTAGTAGACCCTCGCGACGTCGAGCTTCAGCCTTATCCCGTTCTCGCGGTGGACGGTTTCAGTCCTGCTCTCGCCGGCAAGGTGGATGAGCTCCCTCACGCGGTACTCGCCCTCAACTTTGCTCCCCTTGGCGAAGACCGCCTTTATGTGGCGATGGACTTTTAGAATGGCCTCGCCGATGACCCTTCCATAGGGCATCAGCTTCTCGGGGAGTTCGATTATAGCAATGTCCCCGATGATATCGAAGGAACTCGGAAGGAGCGGTCTAAGCTCTTCGGGAACTTCAACAACCTCGCGGTAGCTGTGATACCTCTTCTCCAGCCTCTCAAACTCGGACTCAACGAGCTCGAAACCCTCAACCTGTCCAGTAACTGGAAAGAGGACAAAGTCTCCCTCCCGTTTTATGGCGTATCCTTTAGCCAGGACGCCCAGTTCGAGGAGCTTCTTCCTGATCTTTTCTGCCTCTCGCTTTGGGACTTTTACGGCGAGCATCGGTGTGGAATGGGAGGGGGGATTAAAAAGGTTTACAGTGGTGGAATGCTCACCAGCTGAACTTGTCCACCAATTTGCCATCGGAATTGTAGAGGTATGCGGTGTCATGGTCGTTGTTCCATATTGCTCTTCCGGAGCCCCAGTAAAGGTCGTGGGCCGTATCGGTTCCTTTTCCCGTGTGGAGGACGATCTCTTTCCCCGGCTGGAGGGTTATCGAGGGAAAATAATAACGGTGGTCTGCCTCATCCTCAATGAACCATCCTTTAAGGTTCACGGGAGTTGAGCCTTTGTTCTTTAGCACTACGTACTCATCATTCAGAACTTCCGTGTCCCTAACGTTAGGTCCGCCGGCATCGTAATGAACCTTCACAATGACGACATCCCCCGTCGATGCCACGTGAGTGGCTACACCATTCACATCCGCATATTTTCCGAACTCACAGCCCCATAAGCCGAGTTTCTTGGATTCTGCGCTCTTCTGGTAAGAGACGTACCTCTGCTCCTTTTTGAACTCTCCCTCGGTATACACCCTAGCGTACCCCTTTTTCACCCAGTGAAATCGGTGCCGTTCTTGAGGTAAATGTACGCCAGAAGACGACCGTAATAACCCCTTCTACCCGCGATGGGATCGAATTCAATATAGACGACCTTGTCTTGGATGTAATCCCTTACAAAGAACTTGGCCGCAACGCCCCAGCTGGCGAGACATTTTAAATCAGTTATGTGGTCGTACTCATTGGCCTTGTTCCTGGAAGCAGAAGTCTCCGGTGTATCCACACCGAGGAAACGGACCCTGTCCACAGTCCCGTTTGGGAAAGCAACGTCAATTGTGTCCCCGTCTATGACCTTAACCACGTAGACTTTAATCGCGTCTGCTGGGACGTTATGGGTGGACGTTGAGAATGTGGAAACCTTTGACACGCTTGTCTCAGTGGAATAATTCTCCGTAGGTGTTGTTGAAGGAGAACCGCCGATGCAGGCTGAGGCAACGACTGAGAAGAGGACCATTGCGAGCACTAAGACGACATATCTGGGGCGCGGGGTCATAGATAACACTTCCAAAGATAACGTCAGAGTTTATGGTAGTTAAGGGTTTTGGGAGGGGAAAAGGACTACTTGTAGCACTCAACCTTTAAGGAACTACGTAGGTCATACTGTCTCTAACCATGACTCAAGATGAGATAATCTGCATATCTTCTTAGAAAGCTGCCATACCACAATACCAATCTGAAAGTAGGTTAACATTTTGCCGCCCAGTAATGGGGGGATCTACCTGAAGTCATGGAGAGCATTAAGAACGGTCATCGAGCTTCAAGGTCATCATCGCCGAGAACGGGGGCATGTTTTCGGGGGTGATAAAGGAGAAAGAGTGAAGAAGCTCTGCATCAGCAGCGATTTGCCATGATTTCTCTCTCAAAGGCATACTCGCCCATCTCTTTAATTTCATGGAAAATGTCCTCAGCTATTTGTCTCATTTCTTTAGATTTCTTCTCTAATTCGGCGGCAAGCCTATGTTTCTCTTCCCTAGGAGTGCCAGGTTTTTTGAATTTGGCGATCATGCCATTATATTCCTCTAACTCGTCCAAAGAGAAGCCCTTCTTTTCAAGTAATCTCTCAATAAATTTTGAGATTCTCCATACCCACCCTTCTTCAGATGGAGATAAGCTGGTACCGATTCTCGTCCGATATCTCTTATAGAAATAAGGATACGGTTTCTCAACAAGGACATAATTCGGAGAAGATGCATTCAATGCCTTAATCAAATACTGAATGTAGCTTACAAGCGAATCTTTAAGTTCCTCTATCCTCATGCGGTCTTTTTTCATTTCCATAAGAGTTTCGCCCATAATTGCTACTTGCTTCTGCATCTCTTCCATGGATCGCTGTGTAAGTTGGGCTTGTCGGATCATTTGTTTTACCTGTTCTTGGGCTTGCTGAGCCATTACAATGGTAGCCCACGCTTGGTAGGCCACGAAACCAGCCATGAAAATTGTAGCAACAACAAGGGCGCTCTCTACCAAAAGAGTATCTCTAAAGAGATATCCTGCACCTGTCCACAGAATGAAAATCGCAAATAAAACTATAATCTGCCATTTAAAAGAGTTCATGCATTTTGCCCCCTCGCGCGTGTTTTGAATCTTCCATTTTAACTCCCTCACGGCACGCCGCCGATGAACTGTCCGTCAAGCGTTATCTTCCATGCAAGGTTCAGAAATACTATTGGCTCAATCTCAAGCACCTTATCCTCATTTTGCCCAACCCTAAACTTCACGGGGCCTTTGATCTTCTGATCGAGCTTGAACCCATTCACCGTGAGCTCCACGTAATTCTTGAGGAGGCCGCTCTTAAACTCCATGACTATCTCGTCGCCATCTACCTCTAGGATAACACGCTTGCTGAGGGTATATAGCACTCCAAAGAAACCAACGAACATCAAAATTCCCCCCAAGGCTTGGTACGCGTCCTTGTCAGTAGTGTCCTGAACTTTCCTGTATACTGCCTCATGGAGAGTGATATACTTGGAAGTCACCACGCTAAAAGAATTGTCCAAATAAATCGTGTATTCTCCGACGCCATACCTGCTCAAATTCACGGTCACGTGAACCGGGTTTGTCAACCGTCCATAATTGACTCTACCAGATGGCGTGTCAATGTAAACATCCAGATCTCCATTCCCACCACTAACGGTCGCGTTAATCTCTAAGAAGGCATCATGAGGACTCTCAAGTTTCCACGTGTGATGATTGTAGTACCCTGGCTTGAGCTCCCAAGACTTGTCCCATCTGTCAGCAACCACGTATTTTACCGTTGGATCGAGCGAAGCACCATAACCTATGAGAACCATGCCAAGGACCAGCATAATGAGGAAAACATACCCAGATGCCCTGAGAAAGGTCTTTTTCTTGAACCTGACCCCTTTAGGAATGTACAATTCCTCAGGCGAATTTTTAGCCTCAGCCACCTTCTTCAGACTAGGAATATTCTCACCCATTCTCCGGGCCCTCCTCCGCTCGTTTTTGAATCAGCAACTAGGACATATTACCACGAAGTATTTTAACATTTCGCCTGTTGCAGGCTGAGAAAAGCCAGAATTCGAAATATTACTCAAAAAGCCGAAAGATCCTGAACACATTACCCCGAGAAATTCACCACTGCGTCCACTCCAGAATCCACCTACAACAGACTAGTATCTTCGTAATCATTACGCATTAGTATGCACTGTGAATACTGGCTATGCAAGATGCATAACATTTATATAATTCCGTACGGAAGAAAGGAACGGTGAGAAAAATGGCCAAATTTGATGGTTACGAACTCATACTGGAGACTCCAGAAGAGCTCCAGAACTTCGTGAGAGCATTTGAAAAAGCCAAAGAGCGGGACCCTAAAGAGATAGATGACACTGTCAGGAGAGCTCTCACCATTGCAGGCCTCATCTGAATTCTTTACTCTTAAATCGCTCAATTAATGCTCTTCTAACTGCAATGGCCTCGGCGGCAAAAGGATAGAACAACTCATAAGTACTACCCTTAGAAACAGCCTGAAATCCACTCGCGAGAGGATTCTTTTTGGGATTCAAATAGAACCGCTTTGCTACTTGCTTTTTAGCATGGAGAGACAAACCAACTCCCCCAATCCGAGCAGCATAAAGAACTGCATAAGGCTTAATGACTTTAGCCAACAACTCCCCACCAATTCCCCTACCTCTATACTCATTCTGAAGGCAGAATTGACCAAGAAGAATCGTAGGTACCGACGAATACTTGATATCCATGCCCAACAGCCTTTCAAGCCGACCCCGTAGCTCCATGACAAGCTCTTTTTTGGGTTCGGGCATATTTTCACGGATTTTCAGACTAACAATAAACGGCGAAAGGGTAAAATATGAAACAAGACGGTTCTCGCTCAGAACAACAAAAACCGTTGAAAGACACCTTCTATGAGAATCCCATGCCTCCTCCCGTGCAAAATTCGTCTGCTCTTCTCCACCCTCCCCACAGTTAACTGATTCAATTAGACCGACATAATCCCCTCTCAAGAACTCAACACGGACCTTATTTCCAAGAGTTGCTAATTCAACCTCGTACGGCCTTAGCATTACAACACCAAACATTACAATGAAGACAGCCCTTAAGTAAATTACGGACGGAAAAATTACTCTCCGAGTTAAACGGCTACAACAAACAAAGAAAAAGACTCAGCGTATTATTATCTTTCTCCGCGCGTCTTTAATGATAATCTCTCTCGAACGGCCTTTTCGTTTAATGTCTCCCTCCAGTACCACAACCTCGGCCCCAAGCTGACGGAGCTTTTTGATATAATTGTCAATGTCCACGTTGGCCCCAACGTCAAGAATCACAGCAATAACCTCGTCGAAGTACTCCACATAATCCAAAACCTGACCGGCCAAACGCTGGAGCTTACTCCTACTCTCCGCAATCTTGATCTCAATTCCAACTCTGCCGTCAACGGCGATGTCAATCTTCTGATCTCCAGCAGGATACTGTCGCGTGACCCTACTTCCGAGGCGTGCTTTAAGGTATTGATAGAGCTGTTTTTCAAGATCCTCTTCATCCCTTACTGTTTCAGGCTCAAAGTCAAAGAGAATGTCCACAATATCCGGTTCCGGCTGGTAATCCCCTTCCCCAAGGATGTATTCCTCAAGGGCTTCCCCACCAAGAGATTCAGCGCTCTCCTCTTCAAGCTCAATGGTAGCAACCTCGTTAGACTCCTCCCCGAAAAGGTGAGCCTTATATTCGTTAAGTTTGCTCCTTGAATGCCCCTAATGCCTCGTTAGCTTCCTCAAGCCATTTCTGGAAGTGCTGAATTATGTGGCGGGACTTGACCTTATACCTCTTGGCGACTTCGGCAACTTCCTCAAGAGTTAAATGGCTCGCAACAACATCAATAAGTTCATCCTTGTTCCGTATCTTGTAGCGGCGCTCCTCGCCATTAACAATTTGTGTTCGGTAAGTAGGAATGCCCTTGGCGGCACAGACAGCCTCAAGCTGCCTCATCTTGAGCTGAGAGAGGATTTCCCTCTTGGCCTCAAACTCCTTTCTTGCAGCTTCTTCTCGGAACTTTCGTTCAGCCTCGGCGATTTCCCTCTTAATATCCAGAGCCTTTGCTCGGTACTTGGCCTCTTTAGCTGCACGATCCATCGCTTTCTTGGTGGCATCCCCAACCTTTTTGAGAAAATTCCCGATTCCCATCAGCACCACCGACCTTTAAGGTCTACTTACGTGAACATATAATAACTTTACGCCAAACTTCACTTGTGTTGAAGTAATAGACGGAATGTATCCCAATCGGATACAGAAAAAAGAAGTATTGTGTGGGTTTACTGGAAGTTTGCGGCTTTTGGAGAGTGTTCATTAAACCGGCTTAACTAGGAGATTTTCTTTCTCGTGGATGGTTGACAGTATCAGCGTGCAGTTTCAAATTCCCGTTAGGTAGGGGTTTAAATTCAATAGAAGCTCCTAAAACTAGTTTGCGCTTCATTCCGGCGTCCGAAGGACGCCTTGAGGAAGGCAAACACTGAGAAATGACCATTGACGAGTAAACCACCTGAAAATTTGCATTTTCAGAAAAGCACGCAATCTTTCCGCCAGCGCTTTGCGAAGCAAAGGGCTGTTTTGGTGCCCCGGCCGGGATTTGAACCCGGGGCGCGGGCTCGAAAGGCCCGCATGTTTGACCGGGCTACACCACCGGGGCTCGATATTAGGGAAGGATGAGGATTTAAAAATCTTTCGTCTGGTGTTTCAGCAACCTTTTTAACCCTCTATCTAAGCCTCCACCCGATGGCTATGAAGACGCTCGCCGACGTATTCAGGGAAGTACTCATGGAGAAGGGCATTGAGAGCATCGGAACCCTCTCGAAGAGGTTTAGGAAGTCAAAGAACAAGCTCCAGGACATAGCGATTGAGATAGTCCACGGAAAGGGAGCAATCTTCAGGGTTCCGGAAAAGACGGCCGTTGCTTGGGACCTCAGTGGAAAGCGCGTTGAGGGCTCTTACTACGCCTACGCCCCGCTCTGCATGATGGAGAAATTCGAGCCCATCTTAACCCCCGACGAGCTCCGCTTAAGGCTCCCGGACTGGCCGTACTTCATAGTTGACCTCCAGCTCTGGGATAAGCACACCCAGAAGGAGAAGGGCAAAGTTTGCCTCCAGATTAACCAGTGCTACGGCCTGCTGAGGGACTACTTCACGGGAAGCGAGGTTGCCGTCACCTGGGCCAACGAGGAATTCAGAAAGATGTTCCACGGCCCGCTCGACAGGATAACCGTTTACGATGACCCAACCGCCGAGTTTCTGAAGGAGAATAAAATAGACGAGGTCGTTCTCCTCGACCCCTGGGCAGACGAGGTTTTGAGCGAGAAGGACTTCGACGTTAAGGCCTTCATAATCGGAGGAATAGTGGACACCGGCGGAGAGAAAAAGCTGACCCCCAAGATAGGAGAGGAACTGGAGAAAGCTGGAATAAAGGTCCGTCGGCGGAAGATTGTTCTCAAAGGCGACATCATAGGCGTCCCCGACAGGATAAACAGGATTCTCGGAATAATCCTCAAGATGATGGTGGAAGGGAAGAGCATGGATGAAGCTGTTTACGAGATGCAAGAACCCCTGCACGCGCGCTGGCGTCTCAGGAAGGAGCTTCCAAAAAGGGCAATCCGCTACAAGGTGGATGGGAAGACCTACCGCGTCGTGGAGAAGGAGCTCTTTGATTACTATTCCAGCTGGCTCAAAATCCGCTGGGAAGACTTCGTGAAAGTCTTGAGGGAGCTTGACCTCATAGCCCTCGAGCGAAAGAGGATACACCACCTCAACAAGATATCCAACGCGCGGATAATCAACGGGAAGGCCTACCGCGTCCTGCTCCTCAAGAAGGCCGCGATGCTGTGCTACAACTGCTGATTTTTTGTCGTTCTTAGATTCTTTATTTCCCGGCAAGTTACGGCAGAAGAAGTCTAAAATGGAAACGAAAATCCCTACCAAAGACTGCAAAACATCATTTCCGGTATCCCCGTCTCCATCCTTCAAACAAGATTAGCAGGAGGGCCAAAACTTTGAGGGCAATTCTCTGGGTTCCAGAAAGCTCTGGAAGTTCGATGCCAAAGTGGACTAAAAGAGCTACAATTGCAACCACTGCCGCAAGGATCATCAGCACTTTTTTCCACCACGGCGGTGAAATTTTGATCCTACCCTCGAAAAGATCCTTGGCAAAGTTCTCGAAACCCTTTTCGCTGGTAATTATGATTTCTTCAACTCTGCCTTTCAGTCTCTTTGCTATCATATCCTTTACTGTAGTGAGCTTGACGTCACCGGGACCCTTGCCATTACCGCTTTCTTGAATTTGTCCGTTCGGAACTGCGTAGAATCCTCCGGGCAGATTCACGACAACTGCACTTCCCTTTTCCATGCAGAGCTTCTTCAGAACTTTGGCTATATCCTTGGGGCCGTATAATTGGATGGGCCAAATATCCATTGATTTAAGTTCCTCCGAGAGCAACACCCACTCTTCAGGCTTTTTTAGTTCCCCCACGTAGTATATGAGGCACCTGCCCATCCCACCACCGGTTGGCTAAAAAATCCGACACCTTAAAAAAGTTACTTAATTTGGTTTTTAGTGAAAAACGAATAAAAAATAGTATTCAGAAGAAGAGAACAACCGCATCTCCAACGACCGCGGTCTCTACCTCCTCGCCCTCGCTGAACACCGCCTTCCTGAGCACTATGTCGTCCTTGGTAAGCTCTACCTTCTGCCCATCAACCTCGAACTCGACCTTTCCGCTCTCCTTGAGGGCCTTCGCCACTTCTTCCGCGTTATCCTTGAGGTAGGCGGTAATCTTGGGCACGAGCTTGCCATAGCGCGGCCCGACCGTCCTGAAGTTCGGCTTGATTTCGATGATTCTCTCCTCAAGCTCGGGCTCGCCTTTGATGATTTCAAGCCTCTCGATGTTCATCGTTCCGGCTATGTCCTTCTCGATGGTCTTGAGCATCTCGTAGGAGTCGGTGGCATATATGGCAACGTGCTTGAGCTTGGCGTTCAAAGCGAGGCCGTGACCGTTCTTATAGCGCCTCATGGCGCCGACTATTTCGCGGGCGAGCTCGCCGAGCTTCTCAGCCTTTTCGTCTATCTTTCCTTCATCGTATTTCGGCCACTCGAGGAGGTGCACGCTCTTGGCTCCGACGTGCTTCTTGAACATCTCCTGGTAGAGCTCCTCGGTGATGTGCGGGACGAATGGAGCGAGCAGGAGCATGATGTTGTAGAGCAGCTCGTAGAGGGCCGCTTTAGCTTTGAGCTTGCTTTCCTCGTCGTCGCCGTAGAGGCGGTACTTGATCATCTCGATGTAGTCGTCGGCAACCTCGTGCCAGACGAAGGTTATCAGCTCGCGCGTGAGCAGGTTGAAGCGGTAGCGCTCCATCTCCTCGGTGGCGAACTTTATAAGCCTGTGGAGCCTGCTGAGTATCCAGCGGTCGAGGGGCTCAAGCTCACTCGGAGCATTAGCCGGGTCGAAGTCCTCAAGGTGCCTCTCGGCGAAGCGGTAGATGTTCCAGACCTTCTGGAGGAAGCGGTAGTTATAATCGACAGTCTCCCACTTGAACGGGTGGTCCTCTCCGGGCGGAGCTAAGGCAGTCCAGAGCCTAAGAGCGTCGGCGCCGTACTTCGGAATGACCTCGTCCGGAGCAACCACGTTGCCGTAGCTCTTGCTCATCTTTCTGCCGTCAGGCCCGGCCACCATACCGTTGATGAGGATGTCGTGCCAAGGCTTCTCTCCGGTCAGAACCCACGTCCTGAATATCGTGTAGAATGCCCACGTCCTTATAATGTCCGTTCCCTGCGGCCTGAGTGCCGTCGGAAAGTTGTGCTCGAACCAGCGCTTGGCTTCTTCATTGCCCTTTATGGCCTCGTGCCACCTGCTTATTATTAGCGGGGTTATGCTCGAATCGACCCAGCAGTCGAGGACGTCTGTTACAGGCTCAAGATCGGCGCCGCAGAGGGGGCACTTCTCCACGGGAGGCTTGTCAAAGCGCGGGTCAACGGGTAAATCCTCCTCCTTAGCAGGAACTACGTGCCCGTTCTTGCAGACCCAGAATGGAATCGGCGTTCCAAAAACCCTCTGCCTGCTTATAACCCAGTCCCAGTCCATTGACTCGGCCCAGTCCTTAAGGCGGAGGAACATGTCCTCGGGATACCAGTTTATCTGCTCGGCAACCTTGACTATCTCGTCGGTGAAGTCCTTGACCTTTATGAACCACTGCTTCTTTGGCAACAGCTCGATCGGTGCCATACAGGAGCTCCTCTCGGTGTGCCTCAGAACGCGGTGGTGGACCTTCTTCCTGTCGTAGAGGAGGCCCATATTCTCAAGGTCTTCGGTGATCTTCTTTCTCGCCTCTTCAGTCTTGAGACCCTTATAAGGCCCGGCCCTCTCATTCATCGTGCCGTCCTCGTTGATGGCAATGATTACGGGTAGGTTGTAGCGCTTCTGCCAGACAACGTCCTGCTCGTCACCGTAGGTACAGTTGTAGACCGCTCCGGTTCCGAAGGTGGGATCAACGTCCTCATCAGCCAAAACAGGCACTTCCCTTTCGAATATCGGGAGCTTAACCTTCTTTCCTACGACGTCCTTGTAGCGCTCGTCATCCGGGTGGACGAAGACGGCAACACAGGCAGGCATGAGCTCGGGCCTGGTGGTTGCTATCGGCACGTGACCGGAACCGTCAGCGAGCGGAAGCTTGATGTAGTAGAGGTAGCCGTCCTCCTCAACGTAGCCAACCTCTGCTTTGGCCAGGCTGGTCCTACACCTGGGGCACCAGTAGACCGGGTGCTCGTCGCGGTAGAGCATGCCCTTCTTGTAGAACTCGAGTAGTGACTTCTGGACGGCAGCCTTGTACCAGTCATCCATTGTGTGGTACTCAAGGTCCCAGTCGGCTGAGTAGCCTATCCTGATGAACTGGTTGCGCATTGCTTCAATAGCCTGCCAAGTCCACTCGATACACTTCTGGAGGAACCTCTCGGGCTGGTCCTTGCTTATTCCAAACTCCTTCTCGACCTTAAGCTCTGTCGGAAGTCCGTGGTTGTCGAAGCCCTGCGGGAAGAGCACGTTATAGCCGGTCATTCTCTTGTAGCGCGCGATTATGTCAATCCACGTGTGGCTGAGCACGTGGCCGAGGTGGAGCGTTCCGCTCGTGAACGGCGGAGGGGTGTCTATAGCGTAAGCGGGCCTCTTTTCGTCCAGCTCGTATTTGTAGATTTTCTCATCCAGCCAGAACTTCTGCCACTTGGGCTCAATCTCGTTGGGGTCGTAGTTCTTGGGAAGCATAGCCATCACCTTTTCGGTTTTTTGAAGATGGAATACCCTCAGAAGGGTGACTTAAAAATCTTAGCCGCGGTGGTGCCAGAGCTGAGACTAACCCAGAAGGGCGGAACGCTTGGGATTCAGGGGTTGAAATCGTTCCTACGGTGGACGATAGGCACCACCAAGGCATAAAAGTAGGCATGGGTTTAAAAATTTTGGGGTTACTTTTTTCTTCTGAAAGCCTCGCCCTTTAGGGCGGGGAGGAGGTCAGCCAACCTTATTATGGGGTTTTCTCAAGGCGATCTCGTGGTTCTGGTGGTGCTGGACATCATAGTCGTGGGAGCTGCCACGCTGGTGGTAATAGTCCCCTGATAGCAATCATAGGTATAATCGGTTGGATCACGGAAAACGCCGAAAGGAATCCAAGGACCTCAAAGACCCCCATGCAGTACGAGGAATGGGAGCACCGGGGCTGGTGAACCCCTCTATTCTGTTAAACGCTTCCGTTTGCTGAAAGGTTATTAAGCCCACCGCGGAGTTTAACTCGGTGGTAGTATGGGCGCTGAGGAGCACAAGAGAAAGGCCCTAAGGAGGTTCAAGTTCGCGGTCGTAACGGTCAGCGATACGGCCAGCAGGGGTGAGAAAGAGGACAAGAGCGGAAAGTTCCTCGTGGAAGAGCTGGAGAAAAACGGCCACGAGAAGGTTTACTACGCCGTCGTTCCTGACGAGAAGATGGAAATCGTCGGGGCGGTGATCAGCGCCTTCAGGGCGGGCGCCGACGTTGTCGTCACCTCTGGTGGAACTGGGATAGCCCAGAGGGACGTCACGATAGAGAGCATCAGACCTCTTTTTGACAAGGAACTAACAGGCTTTGGGGAGATATTCAGGCTCCTGAGCTACGAGGAGATTGGAACGGCTGCCGTGATGAGCAGGGCCACAGCTGGAATCATCAAAAGCTCGGGCAGGGCGATGGTAGTCTTCTGCCTTCCCGGAAGCCTCGGAGCCGCGAAGACTGGCATAAAGATAATTCTCAACGAGGCCGGGCACGTACTGAAGCACGCGGGGGAGTGAGGATGAGGGAGTTCAAGAAGCTGACTCCTTACAAGGAAGCCCTCCGGCTCATGCTGGAGAGCTTGGCGGAGATTGGAGAGGTGGAGGAGGTTCCTCTCGACGGGGCCCTCGGAAGGGTTCTCGCAGAAGATATCGTCTCACCCATAGACAGCCCGCCCTTCGACAGGGCCGCCGTCGACGGCTATGCCCTCCGCGCCGAGGACACCTTCCAGGCGAGGGAGTACAACCCGGTCGAGATCAAGGTCATCGACGAGATAGTGGCCGGGGAGAAGAGTGGGGCTAAAGTCGAACCCGGCACCGCAGTGAAACTGACCACCGGGGCCAAGATACCCGAGGGGGCCAACGCGGTCCTCATGCAGGAGATGGCCGAGCGCGAAAGGGACATCATAAGGGTTCTCAGACCTGTCGCCCCTGGCCAGAACGTCGCCTTCGCAGGGGAGGATGTGAAGAAGGGAGAGGTCGTTCTCAGAAAAGGACAAATCCTGAGACCCCAGGACCTGGCGCTGCTTAAGAGCATCGGGCTCAAAACCGTCAGGGTGAAGAGGAAGCCCCTCGTCGGCATAATCGTCACCGGCGACGAACTCATCGAGGAATTCGACGAGGGAGCCCTCAAAGCCGGCAAGATCCTCGATAGCAACTCGGTGATGCTTAAGGGCCTCGTGAGACAGTACTTCGGCGAACCGAGGTTTTATGGGGTAATCCCCGATGATGAGGAGAGGATTGGAGAGGCGATAAGAAAGGCCAGGGAGGAGTGCGACCTCGTTCTCATCACTGGCGGCTCCGCCTTCGGCGACAAGGACTTCGCTCACCGCTTCGTCAGCCTTCTCTTCCACGGGACGACAATAAAGCCGGGAAGGCCGATAGGCTACGGCGAGAAAACCTTTGTCATGAGCGGCTATCCAGCTGCAGTGTTCACCCAGTTCCACCTCTACGTCAAGCACGCCCTCGCGAAGCTCGTTGGAGCGAGGGACTACGAGGTAAAAGTCAGGGCGAGGCTCACGGAGAGGGTTCCGAGTCAGCTCGGCAGGTACGAGTTCATCAAGGTTCGCTATGAAAACGGGGAGGCGAGGCCGATACGCAAGAAGGGAAGCGGGATAATAAGCTCCCTCGTGGAAAGCAACGGTTACATAGGAATCCCAGAGGACAGCGAGGGGTATCTGGAAGGAGAGTTGGTGGAGGTAGTGCTTTACTAAAGGAATACCGACAGAAACGCTACTCCTCTATTTCCTCTATCAGCTCTTTTTTGTCCGGTTTCTTCACTATTGACTTGATCTCGCCGGGGAGTATGTCCGGGTCGATGAGGCCCTCGACGATTTCAATCGCTTCTTCTCTTTCCTTCGCACGCTCTTCAATAACCTCACTCAAAAACCTGGGATTGCCCCAGGGGAGAACCGACTTGATCTTTTTCTCGTCCTCCTCACTTGGCGCGAGATTCTCTTTCTCGGTCGCCATTTTCATTCCGGGATGTGTCAATATTTCCCCTAATAAGCCTTACTTCTCGACGGGTAGGATATGGCCCGCCCGTAACCCCCGCTCTCATAGGAGCCTGACGGCAGAACTCGAGCGGGTTAACCCGAGCGGGCCGTCTGTGCCCGGCCTGGGTTTCCCGCGGTCATCGCGCTCCGTAACGCGGAAGGCCCTCCCGCGGGGACCTCGCTGTAAGGCCGGGCTGTTGCCCCCGCATCGCCCCCCGGTTCATTCTCCCCGGGGTCCTCGCGCAGGGGCATTGGGGGGTTAAAGAAGAGGGGTATATAAAACTGCTCACCCCTAGTTTGACGGGCTGTGCGTACTTCGTCAACTCCCGGTTTTAGAGGTTTCTGATCTTCTCCCCCCACTTTGTTGTCACAATGCCGAAAACTTATTTAAGGCAATTCTCAAATATCCAGCGGTGGTGCCGATGGATGGAAAGATTATTCACGACGGGATTCACGGTAGCATGAAATTAACCGGACTCATCTTCGACCTCGTCAAAACCCCGGAGTTTCAGAGGCTCAGGAACATAAAACAGCTTGGGCTGGCTTACCTCGTTTATCCCGGTGCGAACCACAGCAGGTTTGAGCACTCACTCGGAGCGTGGAACATCGCTAAAAGGCTCTCCAGCGAAGTTGGCCTGAGCGATGACGAGAGCATGCTCCTCCAGGTTGGCGCGCTCCTCCACGACATCGGCCACGGCCCATTCAGCCACACCTTCGAGAGCATCTACCAGCACTACGTAAAAGAGCGCGACCACATGCGCCTCGGACAGGACATCATCCTCGGAAGGATAAACATAACCGAGAGTGAGAACGGGGGCAGGATTTCCGAGATAATCGAGAGCTACGGCTACGACTTCACTCCCAAGGACGTCGCGGATCTTATCCTCGGAAAGGCGGAGAAGCCGTACCTCGGTCAGATGCTCCACGGGGATGTGGATGTGGACCAGCTCGACTACCTGATCAGGGATGCCCACTACACCGGCGTCGCCCACGGCATAATCGACCTTGAAAGGCTTTTGAAGGTGCTGAGGATCCACGACGGGGAGCTTGTGGTGGATGAGAAGGGCGTTGAGGCCGTCGAGGGAATGATGGTGGCGCGCTCGCTTATGTACTCGCGCGTTTACTTCCACCACACAGTCAAGATTGCCGAGGGGATGCTGACCAGAGCGCTGGAGTTCGCCCTCGAGGAGGGTCACCTCTGGGACTTCTGGAGGATGGTGGACTGCCGTGTCTTAGTCGAGCTTGAGGACCTGGAAGGTCTCCCCGCGGAGATGGTCAGGCGTGTTAAATACCGCGAGCTTTACAAGGCCGCTGTTCTCGCGAGCGCCGACGGATTGAGCACCGAGGAGAAGAGGGAGCTTCTGGCAGCTTATAGGAACGTCAAAAGGCGGCAGGAGATAGAGCGCGCTTTGGCGGATGCAGTTGGCGCGAGGGAGGGGGAGGTCATCCTCGAGTTCAGCATAGCGGACCTGATGCTCAGCGAGCCGAGGCTCAAATCGACGGAAATAAACGTTCTCCTCGAGGACGGTGAGGTTCAGCCGCTTACTAAGGTAACTCCCCTTGCCAACGCCCTCAAAAGGCGCCAGACTCCGAGATGGGCCGTTTTAATAGCCTCTCCGAAGGAGTACGTTCCCAAGCTCAGGGAAGTCTGGAGAAGGGTCATATTCAGCTGATATGAGAAGGGAGGAAGCCGCCAGGCAGATCAACCGAAAAGCTGCCTTTTTATCTCCTTTTTCAGCTCTTCTATGAGGTCGATAAGCTCGTCAGCATCTTTAACCTCTTCAAGGCTATCCTTGGGGATCAGGGGGACATCTCCAACCACTTCCTTTCTCGTCCTTTCGAGGATGAAGACTCCATCGGAGTTGATTATCTTCCCCACCTCAGCCACCATCTCCGCCCTCTTTACAGTCGAGCGGGTCTTGCGCTCGTCTATGCCTGTCAGAATCCTGAATTCATCCTCCTTTGAGACCGCGTTGAACGGTGCCTTCTTCACCTTGACGACTCCGAGGCCGAGCTTCTTCAGGCGGTCGAAGATTTCCTTTTCGAGGGGCGTCTCAGGGTTGACGTTGAGGTTGGCCTCCACCCGCGCGCTTAGCACATCTATTGGCTCGGCGAGGGGTTCATCAAAAAGCTCCTCCATGCGGATGGCCACCTCGAGTGAAACCGCCTGTTCGCCGCGCTCGTAGTTTATGAGGCTCTTCCGCGAGACACCGAGTAGCTGGGCCAGTTCGTTTATTGAATAGCCCCTCTCCTCGCGGAGACGCTTCAGAAGTGCCCCGTTGACCTTTACGTAGAAGCCGCCGCGCTCGGCAAAGATGGCCGGCAGTTCGTTCTCTGCGAGAATGTCGTAGAGGGTCTCGGGTCTGACTGCGTAGATTCCAAAGCGCTCGTAGACAACGCCCTCCTCAAGCTCCGCGTTCTTCGTCTTAACCCCAACGATGAGGGGGGAAGCGTTGAAGAAGCTCGCCAAGCGCTTCAAATCCTCGGCCTGTTCCTCCGTAACGGTGTCGATGTTCGTAGCTACCTTGATGAAGAGAAGAACCATTAACCTGCTCGCCACCACGTCAAAGCACGAGCCCCGGAAATCCATGCGCGCGGTTTTGTATCCTGCCCCTCTGAGCACCGCCTCGACCGTTTTGATGAGCCTTTCCCTGTCCATCATTTTTAAATACGCAAACGGCTTAATAAGTTTAAGGTGTTTCCATGAGGCCAATCCTACTCAAAGGCAACCTCGTGTCCCTGGGCATACTGCTGAGGGAGGATCTGAGGCAGGTCTGGCTCTGGTACAACGACCGCGAGGTCAGGAGGTACCTCGCATTCCCGGAGGAGATATTCTTCTACGAGGACGAGCTTGAATGGTACGAGACCCTGCGGCGGGAAAAGAGGGGCGAGAAGGTATTCTCAATCCTCGAAAACTCCTCGCGCTCGCTCGTCGGGCTTGTGGGACTCCACAGGATAGACTACCACAACGGCCATGCAGAACTGGGCTATTTTCTGGCGAGGGAGCACTGGGGCCACAGATACGGAAGTGAAGCTGTAAAGCTCGCCCTGGAGTACGCCTTCACGTGGCTCAACCTGAGAAAGGTCTACGCCCGGGTGTACGAACCCAACCTTCCTTCGATCAGAATACTCGAAAAGAACGGCTTCCAGCTCGCAGGTAGATGGAAGAGGCATCAGTACGTGCCCGGCGAGGGCTTCGTCGACGTGCTCCTGTACGAGAGGTTCAGGGAGTGAGGGGCTATAAATCGAACCCCTCAATCGCCCCTGCTCTTCAGCTCCGCCGGTTCAAACATAAGAACATACGAGGGTTCGAGAGCCTTCGGGCAGTGCTCCACCCCCTTGGCCACAACGGCCATCTCTCCCTCTTCCAGGGTTATATCCGGCTGGCCTCTAAGCTGAATGACTATCCTGCCCCTGTAGACGTAGAAGAGTTCATCCTCGTTCGTGTGCTTGTGCCAGTGGTATTCGCCTTCAAAAAGGGCCATCCTGACGACGTAGTCGTTCACTCGAGCTATCTCAACCGGCGACCACGGTTCGGTAATCTCCCTAATCTTTTCATCCAGACTAACCTTTGGGATCACGGCTTCCACCGTTCTGGATTGTGCCCTAGGTATTTTAATTTTGGCCACGTTAAAAATATAAGTGCAGACTCCAGCTACCATAAAGGTGGAAAGAATGCAAAGCGTTCATTTAACCAGGCTCCTCGCCCTGATGCTTGCTGGAATGATCGTGTTCTCTGCCGGCTGTCTCGGAAATGGAGGCGCTTCGGTGACTACTTCACCATCGCAGTCCGAAAAGACGACCTCTGACCCTAACGGGACAGCCGGCGTCCCCCACAGCACCACACCCACGACGTCCGCGGCTTCCACAGAATCCACTCCGACAACCACTACCTCAAGTACCACGGCGGCGGAGACAACCTCTTCGGAGACCAGCACAACCACTCAGACGACGTCTACACCCACGGAGACCTCAAGAATGGTCGAAGTCACTTTCATCGTCTCCGTCCCGGACTACACACCGGAGAATGACCCGGTTTACATAGCGGGCGACTTCAACAGCTGGAACCCGGGCGATGAAAACTACAGGCTCAGGAAGCGTGATGACGGAAGGTGGGAGATAACCCTCGAGTTTCCCCAAGGAACGAGCATAGAGTTCAAGTTCACACGCGGCTCGTGGGAGACCGTCGAGAAGGGCAGGAATGGAGAGGAGATAGCCAACAGGCGCTTCACGTTCAAGGAGAGCGGAACCTACGAGTTCACGGTCTACCACTGGAGGGACTACGTGGAGGAAGTCGGCGTCGGCGAGCACACGATAACGGGCAACGTGACGACCTTCAAGATGCTCATCCCCCAGCTCAACAGGACAAGGAGGATATGGGTCTACCTGCCGCCAGACTACGGGACGGACGGGAAGCGCTACCCGGTCCTCTACATGCTCGACGGCCAGAACCTCTTCGACAGGGCGACTTCCTTCGCCGGCGAGTGGGGAGTGGACGAGGCCCTCGAAAGGCTCTACAACGAGAGCGGCTTTTCCCTCATAGTGGTCGGCATAGACAACGGCGGCGACAAGAGGATCGACGAGTACGCTCCCTGGGTGAACGAGGAGTACGGCAGGGGCGGCGAGGGGGATGCGATGGTCCGCTTCATCGTTGAGACGCTCAAGCCCTACATAGACCTCCAGTACCGCACGCTACCGAACGAGACGGGGATAATGGGCTCCTCGCTCGGCGGATTGATGGCAATCTATGCAGGCTTCTCCTACCCTGAGACCTTCAAATACGTTGGCGCGATGAGTTCGGCCTTCTGGTTCAACCCGGAGATATACGACTTCGTGAAGAACGCTCCCAAGGGACCGGAGAAAATCTATATCGACTGGGGGACCAGCGAAGGAAGCGACCCGAGCGAGATGATAGAGACGAACGAGCGGATGGTAGAGATACTGAAGGAAAAGGGCTACGTCGAGGGAGAAAACCTGATGGTTGTCGAGGACGAAGGGGCTACACACAACGAGTACTACTGGGGGAAGCGCTTCCCGAAGGCCGTGCTCTGGCTCTTCGGCGGTTGATTTTTAAACCCCCTCTCCTTTTCTCCAAACATGCTCATCCACATCGGGATCGACGACACTGATTCGCCAAACGGCATGTGTACCACCTACCTCGGTGCTCTCCTCTACCGCGAGCTTTCGAGGATAGCGGAGCCTCTCGATCTTCCGAGGCTGATAAGGCTAAACCCCAACGTCCCATACAAGACGCGCGGCAACGGGGCCGTAACTATGAGCTTTGATGCCGATGAGGGAGTTATTCCGGAAATAAAGGACACCGTCCTCTTCTACGTGAGCCAGCTGTCTGACTTTGAGCACGAGAACACCAACCCAGGAGTGGTTTTCTTTGAGGGTGAAATCCCCGACGAGCTGAGGGAGTTCTCGCTCAAAGCTTTGAGGGAGCACGTTACGATCCAGGAAGCGGAGAAGGTCGCGAGAGAGGTCGGGGCCGAGTACTTCAAGTTCAAGCTCGGCCGAGGAGTTATAGGCTCCTTAGCCGCCATCGGCTACCCCCTGGAGCGGTTCACCTACGAGCTTCTGGCCTACCGCGAGCCGGAGAACTGGGGAACGCCAAGAAGGGTAAACTCGGAGAGCGTTTTCCGAGTGGACAAGTGGGCCTACCCCTTCAGCTACGACAATGTTGATCCATACAAACGGAGCGTTTTGATAACGCCGCACGGCAAAGATCCAGTTCTGGTTGGAATCAGGGGAATTGATAAAACCAAAGTCATTCAGGTCTTCGAGCGCGTTGAGTTCGGGGAGCCGGTCGCGTTCTACCAGCTCTACAAGACCAACCAGAACACCGACGACCACCTTGCTCCGAAGAAAATCGGCGAGCTTAAGCTCTATGACAGCGCCGTCGTGAGGGGTAGGGTCGTGGGAGAATACTGGGAGCGTGGGAGGCACGTCTTCTTCGAGCTGGAAGACGATACTGGAAGAATTCGCGTCGCGGCCTTCGAGCCGACCAAGAAGTTCCGCAACTATGTGAGAAAGCTCCTGCCCGGTGATGAAATCATAGCGGCCGGTGGTGTCAAGGAGCACGAGGGCGTTCTCACGCTCAACCTTGAGAAGTTCTACCCAGTGAAGCTCGTTCCAAAGGTCGAGTACCAAAAGCCGAAGTGCCCGAAGTGCGGCGGGACGATGAAGAGCAAGGGCGACTACCTCAAGTGCAAGCACTGCGGCTACAAAATGCCGAAGAAGCTGATCCCGGTTGAGGTGCTCCGCGACTTGGAGAAGAAAATCTACGAGGTCCCTCCAGATGCGAGGAAGCACCTGTCGAGGCCGTTGGTGTTGCCGGGCGGGGAGGATAAACTGTTGGAGCTTTTGTGATTACTGGATGAACTGACACCAAAAACTCTCTTATAAATCCTGTCCTTGTATAAGGACGATATGCATTCATATCGTCTGGGAAAAAGGACGAAGGGGGCTAACCCCGCATCACCTTCCACACCAGCAGCGGGAACACCAATGTCGCATCTGCCCATATCTCGACGTAATCGGCTTTGGCCCTTATCTTGCCCCAGCTGACGCCTTCGCTCGGCGGTGCACCGCTCAGCGAGCCGTCCCATGGGATGGCTGTTGTAACGTAAATCGCGTAGTCCGTCCCTCCACGGAAGAGGTTGGCGTTGATTATCGCATGCTTCGGTAGCGAACCACCAAGGATTATTGATGCCGTCTCCTTTGCCGTAACCGCGAGGTTGTTGAGCTTCACTATGTCGTTGGCGATGTCTATGATAAGCTCCCTGTCCCCGCGCTCCTCCTTGAAGAAGTAGAGCATGTCTCCTATCGAGCCGTCTGTTATAGCCGGACAGAATATCGGGACGTTCCGCTTGTAGGCCCAGTATATAATCGAGCGCTCCTTCTCCTTTCCGAGCTTCTCGTCCATGTATCTGCCGAGCTCGTAGATGAACTCACTTGCCGTGAGCGGCTTTCCGCGCTCCTTTTCCATCTCCAGAACCCGCTCGAAGAAGGGTATCATGTACTTCTCGAATTCGATGTAGCGGTCGTTGGGAACAAAAATGTTGCCTATCCTGTTGATGCCCTTCTCGCGCATTAAGGCGTCGTTAACGTTCCAGTCGCCCAGGACGAAGGGCTTGAGGGCCTTTATGAAGTCTTCCTCGATTCCTCCGGCTGTGGTTACGATTACGTCAACTTTACCCTCCTTCACGAGCCACGCGATTAGCTCCCTCAACCCGGAGGAGACTATGTTCGAGGTGTAGCCGAGAAAGACGCGGATTTCCTTCCCTTCGGCGCGCTTCCGCTCCACTTTCCTCCAGATCTCTATCGCCTTCCCGAGGTGGGTAGCTTGAAAGCCTATTCTCTCGTAATAATCCAAAACCTCCTCAAGGCTGCTGACTTCATCCAGCCACGGCCCCTCTATTGGCGTTCCTTCGACCTCTTCGCTCTCCTTAAGAACGATGTCTTTCGGCTCGGTCATGGTCTCCGCTTGGAGTGTGGACGTATAAAGTTTTGGTTGGGAAGGTTTTTATCTTCCAGAGACAACCTGCGTTTATGAGTGTGAAAATCGACCTCGATGGGCTTGGAGTCATCGTCACGGCATCCTCCAGGGGAATAGGCTTCAACGTCGCGAGGGAGCTTTTGAGGAGAAACGCGAGGGTTGTGATAAGCTCCCACAGCCTCGAAAACCTGAAGAAGGCTGAAGAAGAGCTGTCCGAATTTGGGGAGGTCCACGCTGTTCAGGCAAACCTGTTCCGGCAGGAAGAGGTTGAAAACCTCGTCAAAGAGGCCTGGGAGCTTTTGGGTGGGGTTGATGCGCTCGTCTGGAACGCCCCGAACGTGCCCTGTGAACCCTGCCTTCTCCACGAGGCAGGCTACCTCGACTGGATCGAGGCTTCCGCACTCCACACCGTCGCCCCGGGCTACCTCACGACCCTGCTCGTCCAGACGTGGCTTGAGAAGAGGATGAAGGGAAGACTGGTCTACCTAAACTCCGTCTCAGTGAAGGAGCCGATGCCGCCCCTCGTTTTGGCGGACGTTACAAGGGCGGGCTTGGTTCAGCTTGCGAAGAGCGTTTCGAGAACCTACGGGAAGTATGGGATAAGGGCCTATTCGGTTCTGCTGGGGAGCTTTGATACCCCTGGCGCAAGGGAGAACCTGAGAGCATTGGCAGAGGAGAGGGGGGAACCCTTCGAGGAGACATGGGAGCGGGAAGTTTTGGAAAGGACGCCGCTCCACAGGACCGGAAGGTGGAGTGAACTTGGCTCTCTCGTGGCGTTCCTCCTGAGTGACGAGGCAGAATACATGCTCGGCTCGACGGTTGTTATCGACGGGGCAATGACGAGGGGCGTTTTCCTCTGAGGGTCCAGGAAAAAGCCAGCCAAAAGCAGGAAAAATAGGGGAATCAGAAGTAAATCCCCATCTCCTCCGCTATCTTCCTAAGGCGCTCTATTCTTGCCTCAGTGGGCGGGTGGGTTGAAAAGAGATTCGCTATGCTCATGCCCCTGAAGGGGTTCACTATGAACATGTGGGCCGTCGCGGGGTTGCCGTTTCTCATGGGCCTGTATCTGACCGCCTGCTCTATCTTCATCAGCGCGCTGGCAAGGGCGTGCGGCTTGCCGCTTATCCTTGCGCCTCCTTCGTCCGCTAAGAACTCCCTGGAACGGCTTACGGCCGCCTGTATGAGCATCGCCGCTATTGGTGCAAGAACTGCAACGAGGATGGCCGCTATAATATCGCCGCCCTCGTCCCTGTCCCTGCTGAAGCCGCCGAATATAGCTATCCATCTCGCCCAGTAGGCGAGCTGCATTATCGCGCCGGCCATTGCGGCGGCAAACGTTCCGATGAGCATGTCGCGGTTCTTAATGTGGGTAAGTTCGTGTCCTATGACGCCCTCAAGCTCGTCCCTGTTGAGAATCTTCAGCAGCCCGGTGGTTACGGCGACTACCGCGTGCTTCGGGTCCCTTCCAGTGGCGAAGGCGTTGGGGGTTTCCGTGGGGACTATGGCAACCTTCGGCATGGGGAGCCCCGCCCTCTCTGCGAGGTTTCTAACGATGGCGTAGAGCTCTGGCGCTTCATACTCGTCAACCAGCCTCGCGTTGTACCAGCTCAGCACGATTCTGTCGCTGTACCAGTAGGTCAGGAAGTTGAAGAACAGCGAGAACAGGAACATGATGAACGCCACATTGGGGCCGCCGAAGAGGTAGCCTATCCCCATGAGCAGCCCGGTGAGTATGGCCATCAGCAGACCCGTTCTGAGCCACATCAGCAGTCCCATTCTCTCACCTCCAATCTGGTTAAAATAACAATGGGGTACTAAAACCTTTTGGTCGGTTCACTCCGACAGCCTCTCCATGCACTCCTCGACCTTCTTGAGGAACTCCTCGCGGGTCAGGCATTTCTCACCGCGCTTGAGTTTCACAGCTGCTATCTTGTAGTTGCCCCTTCCAAAGAAGCGGCAGACCTTTTCGGGCTCATCGACAAGCCTTGCGACGGCCAGGATTTCATTTTCGCACTCAACGTAGTCTATCACAGTGTCCTGGAAGCCCGTGAAGATCACAACGCATTTGCGCGAAGGGTTGAGCGGTTTTAGATCTTCGTCTATCGGTGGAAGCTCTTTGACAACGCAGGATTCGGGATAGCTGCCCGACTTAATGGCCTTTATGATTTCCGGAAGCTCTCCAGTCCGCTCGAAGTGCTCAAGTTCTTCCTTCGAAACATCCACCGGCTTCATTGAGTAGCAGAGCGTCTTTTCATCGTGGTACATCAGGTAGGTGCCGTCTTTAAGGAACATGAAGGCTATTCTCTCCCTCGGAAGGTCGAATATGTAGCCGGCCCGGCTCTTCTTAACTTCGTACATGTTACCACCAGAGGGGTTCCGGAGGAGCCGCTTATAAAAATCTCTGGACAGAAAAGGGAAGTGAAAGGGGCATCACATGCCCATGTCCATGCCGCCCATTCCACCCATACCGCCGGGCATTCCACCGCCCTGGCCGCCCTCGGGCTTGCTGACCTTGGCGGCTATGACGTCGTCGATCCTGAGGATCATTATCGCGGCCTCACTGGCGCTCTTGATGGCCTGCTTCTTGACGCGGAGAGGCTCGATGATGCCGTTGGCGAGCATGTCGGCCGGCTCTCCCTTAAAGACGTCGATGCCTATTCCAAGGCCTTTGTTCTTGTGCTCGCTGATGACCTTGACAAGCATCTCAACGGTGTCGAGTCCGGCGTTCTCTGCCAGGGTCTTCGGGATTATCTTGAGGGCCTCGGCGAAGTTCTCGATGGCCAGGGCCTCCTTTCCACCGACCTCCTTGGCATACTCGTCAAGCCTGATGCTCAGCTCAATCTCAGGGGCACCGCCGGCCGGAAGTACGTAGCCGTCCTCCATGACGTCCTTGACGACCTTGAGGGCGTCCTCTAAAGCTCTCTCAACCTCGTCGATGACGTGCTCGGTACCGCCGCGGATGAGTATGGTGACGGCCTTCGGGTTCTTGCAGCCCTCAACGAAGATCATGCTCTCGCCGGCGATCTTGCGCTCCTCAACAAGGTCGGCGTGGCCGAGATCTTCAGGAGTGAGATCCTTGACGTTGGTGACTATCTTGGCGCCGGTGGCTTTAGCCAGCTTCTCCATGTCGCTCTTCTTGACGCGCCTGACGGCGAGGATGCCCTTCTTGGCGAGGTAGTGCTGTGCCAGGTCGTCGATGCCCTTCTGGACGAAGAGGACGTTCGCACCGGTCTCGGCTATCTTGTCAACCATCTCCTTGAGCATCTTCTCTTCCTGCTCGAGGAAGCTCATGAGCTGGTCCGGGCTGGTGATGTTGATCTTTGCATCGGTCTCGGTCTTCTTGACCTCAAGGGCCTCGTTGATGAGGGCTATCTTGGCTCCCTCTACCCTGCTCGGCATGCGCGGGTGGACGCGCTCCTTGTCAATGACGACTCCCCTAACGAGCTCGCTCTCCTCAACGCTCTCGCCGGCCTTCTTTTCGATCTTAATGTTGTCGAGGTCAACGGTGTACCTGCCGTCCTTCTTCTCGGCGACCTGCTTGACGGCCTCAACGGCGAGCTTCGCAAAGAGCTCCTTGTGGCTCTCGGCGTTCTTGCCGGTGATCGAGGTCATGGCTATCTTCATGAGGGTGTCGTCGTCATCCGGGGTGACCTCGATGGCAATGTCCTCGAGAATCTCCTGGGCCTTCTCGGCGGCCATGGTGTATCCCTTGACGATGATGCTCGGGTGAATGTTCTGGTCGAGGAGCTCCTCAGCCTTCCTGAGGAGTTCTCCAGCGATGACAACGGCGGTAGTGGTACCGTCACCAGCCTCCTTGTCCTGGGTCTTGGCAACCTCGACCATCATTTTAGCGGCCGGGTGCTGGAGGTCGATCCTGTCGAGGATGGTTGCACCGTCGTTGGTGACAACGACGTCCCCAAGGCTGTCCACCAGCATCTTGTCCATACCCTTTGGGCCGAGGGTTGTCCTCACCGTCTCGGCGATAATCCTTGCAGCCAGAATGTTGAGCCTCTGGGCGTCCCTTCCAACGTACCTCTGGGTTCCCTCGGGCAGAATAACAACCGGCTGTCCACTAAGCTGTGCCATTTGACATTCCTCCTATCAGATTTCTTTTTGCAGAAACGCTTCGTCAGCACTCTATAAAAAGTTTTGGGTCGAAAATTTCAAGAAAACGGTTCAAATTTGTTTATATGACAAAAACCTAGTAATAATATGGAGGAAAGGGCTAAAATGGAGGAGAAAGTATTAAGGGCAGGTGCGGGAAATCGACCGCGGGATAAAAACGGGGTGAGAGTGTGGAGTTGATAAAACAGGGCGCGGAGGCGAAGATTTACCTCGCGGGCTTTGCCGAGTTCTTCGGTGCGGACCTCTTGCCAGGTGAGAAGGTCATCGTGAAGCACAGGATCCCCAAGCGCTATCGTATAGAGGAGATAGACAGAAAACTCAGGAAGGAGCGAACCGTCAGGGAAGCGAGGGTGCTCCACAGGGCGAAAGAATTCGGCGTTAACTGCCCCTACGTCTACGAGGTGGACTTAAAGGACATGAAGATCGTCATGGAGTTCATTGAGGGCGATCGCCTCAAGGAGCTCCTAGAAAGCGTTCCAATGGAAGAGAGGCTTAAACTCTGCCGCGAGGTTGGGAGGCAGATCGGGAAACTCCACGAGGCGGGAATAGTCCACGGCGATTTAACGACCTCCAACATGATCCTAAGGGAAGGTAAGGTTTATCTCATAGACTTCGGCCTGGCAGACTTTGACACCACTCTGGAAGCCCAGGGCGTCGACCTGCACCTGCTCAGGCGTGCTATGGAGAGCACCCACTACACCTGGTTCGAGGCGGGGTTTGAGGCAGTTTTAGAAGGCTACGCCGAGATACGCGGGAAAAAGGCCAGAGAGGAGATTGAGGAGAAGCTGGAAGAGATCGAGAGCAGGGGAAGGTACAGGGAGAGGAGCTGGGTGGGATAATCCCCAAGGAGGTGGGGATTACCTCTCCCTGAAGGCCCTCAGAACCCTCTCAAAAATCTCCCTCTCTTTTCCGCGCTTTTTCCTCGCGAGCCTCTCGACTATCAGCTCCGGCGTGCTCCTCCCGAGTTTTCCAAAGGCCGGCTGCCTGTCCACAATGAGGTTGAGGTTCTCGTCCAGACCCTGAGCCTCTATGCCGTCGACCCTCGCGAATGGAAGTTCAGCCTTTAGGTCTTCGCCGAGGTGTGAAACTATGACGACGTGGAAACCTCTCTCGTGGGCCACCTTCAACAACTCCCCGATTATCTTAACCGCGGCACCTGGCTCTGTTATGGCCTCGAACTCGTCTATGAGGATCAGCTTTCTCCCCTCCCCCCGAAGGGCCCTGACAAAGGAGCGGAGGGCCGTCTCGAAGGCACCTGCCCCGTAGGCGCTCCTCTTCCTCCTGAAGAAGAACAGCTCGTCGAGGGGCTCCACCCACGCCTTTTCGGCGGGAACTGGAAAGCCCATGTGCGCTAGGAGTGTTATCTGGGTTATCAGCTCCAGCAGGGATGTCTTTCCACCGCTGTTGGCCCCGGTTAGTATTACAACCTTCTCGTCCTTAACTACCTCGGAACCGGGAACATCGAAGCTCTCCGGTTTTCTCCCAACAACGTAGCTCACCGGCTGGGGGTTCTCGATGAAGAGGTGCCGCCCATTGATGAACGCGATACCACCGTTGTGGATTTTGGGGAAGGTGAAGTTTCCGGCGAAATCCTTTACAGCCTGGAGGAAGTCGAGCTCGTGGACGGCGGAGAGCTCTTCTTTAAGCCTCTGGAGGAGCGGCATGACTTCTTCGAGTATCTCCCTGCTTCTGAGGTAGAGCTCGACCTTCAGCTCCTTCTCAAGCTCCTCCCTGAGCATTTCGACCCTTTCCGGTGGTACGGATACTGGATACAGCTCTTCCCTCGAAAACAGCTCAATCGTGATGCCGATCCTCTCGCTCAGCTCGTTCTCAGCTTCGTTTATCAGATCGAGTATCTCCCCCTCCACCTCGCCGAAGTGGGAGAATATCGCCTCGTAGTTTCCTACCTTCAGCTCACTCAGGAATTCAAGGAGCTCCTTCCCGCTGAGGGTGAGACTGAACCTCTCGAGCTTTTCCGAGATCCGCTCGTTGAGCTCGCGCTCCTTCTCGACTATCAGCTCCTCCAGGTCATCGAGGGTCTTCCGCTTTTCCATAACCTCTCTCAGGCCCTCGAGGGACCTCAGAATCTCCCCAGCGACGCTCTCCCTGCCCGTCAGCTCACCGATTTTGGCGAGGGCTTTGAGCGTTTCCAGGTTCTCCCAGAGGGGCATCACGTAGAGTTCCGGTGCTATCTGGGAGGGAACGAGCTCGACGTCTATTCCATAACCTGCCGTGCTCAGAACGAGGGGGTATCCCTCGGTATCCTCGATCTCAGTGGTCACCTCGCAGAGGCCCAGCTTCTCGGCCCTCTCCAGCTCGGACTCGTCAACGACGAGAATTCTATCGTGGAGGAAGTCACGCCTGAATTTTATATGCCTCACCTTAGAGAGATAGTCCTTCAGCTCGGGCCGTATCCAGGGGAGGGTTCCCCTGAAGTAGGCCTGTCTGCGGAGTATCTCTTCCCTATCGGAGACAGGCCCAAACTCGTCCAAAAGGGAGGCGCTCTCGGGCAGGACTAACCGCCTCTTGATCTCCTCTTGAATTGACCTGTATACCGTCTTCGCCTCGGGGTTGAGCTTGAGCCTCATCGTTTAGGGAACGAGGGAAGGCCTAAAAAACTTACCCTAAAAAGAAAGGCAGGCAAGATTTATAAATTCTGAGAGTAATCCCGACACGATGCGGGTGGGTGTATGGTGATAGTTGAGAAGCTCCTAAGTCCTGCCTACACGGTCACTGTCCTCAACCTCAAGAAGTTCGAGCCCAAAGACCTCCTGGAAGGCTTCAAGAGGAGGGGTTTTCACATCTGGAAGTCCCTTAGTGGGCTTGATATTGAGCTTGAGATCGAATCCTTCATAGCCTCGACCTACGGAAAATACGTCTACGTCCTCAAGTTTAAGGAGGAAACCTACCTGGCCAGGGGCAAGGAAAAGGTTCTCAGAAAAGAGTGGAAGGGGCCTAAGACCTATCTGGTCAGGCATGTGGCCGGACTGAAGCGCCTCCTCCTTCAGGAGCTCTCGCTGAAGGCCAAGCTTAGCCTCCTGTTGCCCCAGTGGATCCTCTGGAGTATGGTAGGCGTTTACGCCTTAAGCTGGCTTAAGGAGGACGTCCTCATGAGCTTCCTGCTGACGATCTTCGGGTTCGCCCTCAACGATATAGTCAAGGCGGTCGATTACCTGATCCTCGGTTACTGCAACGCTTAACCTTTCACCTTCTCGACGACGTGGATGTTCTCTATCCTCGTCACCGGATACTGGCCGTTCTTGTCCTTCTCAACCGCTTTCACCATGTCCCATATCGTGAGGAGAGCGACGCTCACACCGGTCAATGCCTCCATCTCAACGCCGGTCTTGTATGTCGCCCTTACCTCGCAGGTGGCCTCGATGTAGTCCTCCCCGAACTCGAAGCTTATGTCGACGCCGGTAAGAGGTATCGGGTGGCAGAGCGGGATGAGCTCCGGGGTCTTCTTCACCGCTAGAATCCCGGCTATCTGGGCCGTCGCTATGACGTTGCCCTTCTTGGTCTTCCCGGCCTTTATGAGCTCGATGGTTTCCGGCCGGAGGTAGATACGGCCTTTTGCCACAGCTTTCCTGAAAACTTCACTCTTGTGCCCTACCTCGACCATCTTAACGCCCTTCTCATCGACGTGGGTCAGCTCCATCTTCCATCCCTCTCGACAATTGGGGGTAAAGTTTAAAACCCTGACCCCCGACTACACTTAGAATTAGCAAAATCTTACCATTATGTGGGGTGCCTAGTATGTCCACTCAGGCCATAACCGTTGAAAACCTCACAAAGTCGTACGGCCGCTTTAGGGCCGTCGACGGGCTCACCTTCGAGGTTGAGAATGGCGAGGTTTTTGGGTTTCTTGGGCCGAACGGGGCCGGGAAGACGACCACGATCCTGAGCATGCTCGGGATCATAATCCCCGACGGGGGAAGGATACAGATACTTGGCATGGACATGGCCAGGGAGCCCCTGAAGATAAAGGAGAGGATAGGCTACCTCCCGGAGAACGCGACCGTCTACGGCGAGCTTACAGCGTGGAAGAACCTCGAGTTCTTCGCGAACTTCTACAGGATGAGCAACGCGGAGAAGGAGAATAGGATAACCGAGCTCCTCAAGAGGGTGGGTCTCTGGGAGGTCCGCTACCGGAAGGCCAAGACCTTCTCCAAGGGAATGAAGCAGAGGCTTTTGATAGCCCAGACCCTCATAAACGACCCGGAACTGTTAATCCTCGACGAGCCGACGAGCGGCCTCGATCCGGAGGGAGCCCACCTCGTCAAGGAGGTGATCAGAGAAGCAAAGGCGGAGGGAAAGACGGTCTTCTTCTCCAGCCACGTTCTCAGCGAGGTCGAGGAGCTCAGCGACCGCGTCGGCATAATCGTCCGCGGAAAGCTCAAGGCCGTTGGACCCATCGGGGACATAAAGCGGCAGTTCATGGAGCTTGAGGGCTACGAGATAAAGGTCGAAACGAAGGAACCGCTGCCGGAGATCGGGCACGAGGATATAACCCGTCTCGAGCGCGTCGCCCCCAACCGGGCCATAATATTTGCCCGCTCGGACATAAGGGAATGGCTCTCCAAGAACCTTTCCTCGAGGGGAATAACCATCCTCAGCCTTGAGATAGAGGAGCCGAGCCTCGAGGACGTTTTCCTGAAGACGATATATGGGAGGGAGGAGAAATGAAGAAGGTTCTCGCGTTTCTGCTGTCGGTTGCCCTTCTGCTCCCGCTGGTGGGAGCTCAGCCCTACGTGACGGTTTTTGAGGGCAGGCTCGCCGGCGGGCATGCGGTAGTGGTAGGTGACTACACCATAACCATCGTCAAGTCGGCTGGAGGAAGCCCATACTCCATGTACCTCATGCTCAGGAACGGGAGCAGGATACTGGAGCTTAAACCCTTCGTCTTCGGAACCGAGATAGAGCGCGACGACATCAGGATAATCATGGGCAGTTACACCCCGGATGGCGGCTTCATCGTGGTGTCGGTCAAGCCGAGGTTCGTCGGCTCGCTCGAGCCCAAGGTAGGGGCCAAGTTGAGCTTCAACGGCACGACGGTTGAGGTAACCGCTGTGGGGAACAGGACCATCGACGTCTCGGTGAACGGCGTCGTGAGGACGCTCGAAGTCAATGGAAGCGCGGTGGTTGATCTCGTCGCCCTCGAGTACAACGGGAAGGAGGTTAAGGTCTACGCTGCTTCCCCTGCCTCAGAAACCATCAGCGCGGACTACACGGTCTTCTACCCCTACGGGAAGGTGAAGGCCTCGGGACCGGTTGACCTGCCCATAACAGTGGCTAGCTCCACCGACGCCGAGCTGACCCTCCCGCTGAGGGTGCTTTCCCTTCCAGAAGGCTGGAGCGCGAGCTTCCTCTACGGGGGCATCGAAGTCGGCGAAATATCCGTCCCGCCCAGGGGAACGGTCAGCCTGATCCTCCACATCGAGCCCATCAGCAGTGGAGCGATTAGGTTCGCCGTGGGGAACTTCACCGGAACCCTTGAGGTCGAGAGCGCCGGGATAGAAGTTTCCCTCCCCTACCTGAGCCTCGAGGCAGAGGCGGGGACTGCCCTCAGCGTCCCGGTGTCCTTCAGCGGCACAGGAAAGGTTGAGTTCGAGCCCGGCGAACTGCCTGAGGGATGGACGGTCTACCTGACCAACGGCCAGTACAGGCTGAGGAGCTTTGAGGTCGAAGGGAGCTTTACTGCCAGTCTGATGGTGGAGGTACCGAGGAACGCCACCCTGGGAGACCACAGGATTGGCTTCACCCTCAACGGAAGGGCATACAGCCTTGACGTCTACGTCTACAAGACCTACCTCGGCCAGCCAGCGAAGCTCACCGTAGTCCTCACAGACGAGAGCGGCAACCCGGTCAGGGGATGGGTTGCCGTTGAGGACAGAAACGTCACAACATCCCCAGCTGGCTCCGTTGATCTCGAGCTGAAGCCGGGCGAATACACCGTTACCGCCGGGGCGGAAGGTTGCTCTCCCGTTAGCGAGAAAGTGAAGCTCTCCGACGGGGAGGAAAAGACCCTCCAGCTCGAGCTGAAGCGCGCTGAGTACTACTTCACGGCGAAGCTCGAGCGGGACGTACTGACCACCGGACCCAGCGGCAGCGGAAGCACAGAGATAGTAATTCAGAATCTCGGTTCGAGGGACGACGAGTACCGGGTGACGGTGGAGGGCCTCCCCGACGGGTGGATCTACGTCGTCAGCCAGGACCCGAACGGAGCCGTCCCGGTTGGGAGCATCAAGGTGGATAGCGGAGACAGCGCCACCGCTTACCTGGTACTCTTCCCGCCCTTCAACGTCGAGTCCGGCGACCTCAACGCCAGGGTCGTTGTTTCAGGAAGTGCCTCGAAGAGGGAGCTCCCTCTGACGATCCATGTTGAAAACCCCGCCTTCCTCCGTTTGGATGCGGAAATGCCCTCATTGACCGTGAGAGCTGGGGGAAGTACAGCCACGAACCTCTGGGTGGACGCCACAGGTACGGTAACCAACGTCAAGTTCACGGTCCAGGCCCCTAACGGCTGGGACGTCGAGGTTTTGCCGCCAACGATAAGCCGCGTGGGGGCCGAGGCTTACGGCAACGTCGTCACCTACCCAGGACCAAACAGAGTCGAGCTTAGAGTCCGCGTCCCCAAGTCGGCCCCGGCAGGAACGTACACGATAACGGTAACCGCCGCTGGTGATCAAGCAAAGGCCGAAACCGTGATAACGGTCAGGGTTACGCAGGGTTCCAGCGGGACGTGGATCGGGGTCGTCCTCCTGGTACTGGCCTTCGGCGTCGTGATATGGCTGATGAGGAGGGTCGGCAGGAGATGAACCCGGCCTGGAACATCGCCCTCAAGGAACTCTACACCTCGGTGAAGAGCAGGCGCTTTGGAGTTATCGTCGCCATCTACTTCATAATTTTTGGGCTGGCTGTCTACGCGATCAAGGATTACCTGATACAAATGGGCGTCCCGGGCGTTGAGTCCAACGAGCTCTACCTCTGGGGCGTCAACGCCGAAGTCTACACGACGCCCTTCGCCATGCTATTCACGGTCAACATGATGATAATCACCGTCCTCGGAGCGGTTCTCGGAGCGGCCCTGGGGGCGGACGCGATAAACAGGGAGGTCGAGAACGGCACGGCGAAGGTACTGCTCGGACACCCCGTCTACCGCGACGAGGTCATCAACGGCAAGTTCCTCGGGATCGGGACGTTGATAGCGGTGACCTACCTCGTATCCTATGTAGTCATGGTCGCGGTGATGCTGATACTTGGCATACCCCTCGACGGCGACTCCCTGCTGAGGGGCTTCCTTGCGACCCTCGTGACGATCCTCTACACCCTGGTCTTTCTCTCCCTTGGAGTTCTGTTTTCCACCCTCTCCAAGAAGCCGGAAACCTCAATGCTGGCAGCGGTGGGACTGGCGATCTTCCTCACGGTGTTCTACGGCATAGTGGTCGGCATAGTGGCACCGAAGTTCGTCGGCCCCGAGCCGCCCTGGGGAACGACTGCTCACGGGATGTGGGAGGACGAGCTCAACACCTGGATGGCCAGGCTCCACTCGATAAACCCAGCACACCACTACGTCCAGCTCGTCCACTACATCTTCGGCGGCGACAGGTTCATGAACTACTACATCCCGCTTAGCGATTCCTTCACCTACGGCTTCAACAACCTCGCGGCGCTCATGATAATGCTGCTTCTCCCCTTCGCCCTTGCCTACGCCCGCTTCCTCACGAGCGACCTGAATTGACGTCTTTTCTTTTTCCCCAGTTTTCCCTGAGTTCCTGAAGGAGGTGCAAGGGAAGAAACGGGGAGAGCAGAGATCAGCCCTTGGCAACACCCATCGGGCGCATTCTAGCAACGAGGTTGGCTATGCCAGCCTCGTGGACGGTGTTGACGACGTTGTCAACGCTCTTGTAGGCTCCGGGTGCCTCTTCCGCAACCACGCGGAGCGATGCAGCGCGGACATAGATGCCCCTCTGGGCGAGCTCGTTCCTGAGCCTATCGCCGCGGTACTGCCTCGTTGCGGCTTTCCTGCTCAGGAGCCTTCCGGCGCCGTGGCAGGAGCTTCCAAAGGTCTCTCTCATTGAGCCCTCTGCTCCAGCCAGGACGTAGCTGGCCGTACCCATTGAACCTGGAATCAGAACCGGCTGGCCGACGTCGCGGTAGGCCCTGGGAACGTCCGGATGTCCGGCAGGGAAGGCCCTCGTTGCACCTTTCCTGTGGACGACGACCTTGACCTTCTTACCGTCAACCTCGTGTTCCTCGACCTTCGCTATGTTGTGCGCCACATCGTAGACTATGTGCATCTCCATGTCCTCGGCCTTTCTCTTGAAGACCTCCTCGAAGCTCTCCCTGACCCAGTGGGTTATCATCTGCCTGTTGGCCCAGGCGAAGTTTGCAGCTGCCTTCATCGCGCTGAAGTAGCGCTGCCCCTCCTCGCTCTGGAAGGGGACGCTTACCAGTTCGCGGTCGGGCCACGGAATTCCATACTTCCTGTTGGCCTTCTCCATTACCCTGAGGTAGTCGCTCGCAACCTGATGACCGAGACCGCGCGAGCCGGTGTGAACCATAACAACGACCTGCCCCTCAAAGAGGCCGTAGGCTTTGGCAATCTCCTCGTTGAATATCTTATCTACGACCTGGACCTCGAGGAAGTGGTTTCCAGAACCGAGGGAGCCGAGCTGGGGCGCTCCACGCTGCTTCGCCTTCTGGCTTACCGCCTCCGGATCGGCGCCTTCCATCCTTCCGCCTTCTTCGAGGTGCTCAAGGTCCTCCTCCCAGCCGTAGCCATTCTCAACGGCCCACTTGGCACCGTCCGCTAAAACATCGTCCAGCTGTGTCCAGTGGAGCCTTACGCGACCTTTACTTCCAAGGCCACTTGGCACGTTCTTGAAGAGCGTGTCAACGAGCTCCTTGATGCGAGGTCTTACTTCTTGCTCACGTAAATTTGTTCGGATTAGCCGTACTCCACAGTTGATGTCATAGCCCACTCCTCCAGGGCTTATTACTCCCTCCTTTACGTCAAAGGCAGCTACCCCACCGATTGGGAAGCCATAACCCTGATGTCCGTCCGGCATTACGATGGAGTACTTGTAAATGCCCGGGAGCATCGCAACGTTTGCCGCCTGCTCAAGCGTCCTGTCCTGGCGCATCTTCTCTATTAGCGCGTCGTCGGCGTAGACCCTCCCCGGAACGCGCATCCTCTTGTCGAACTTTGGTATCTCCCAGCGGATTTTGTCAATCCTCTTCAGCGGAACCATCCTCTCACCCCCACCTTAGGTCGCCCTAAATTTATTTTAACCTTTCGAGGAACACTTTTGACTACAGGTCAAGCCTCAGCCTCCTCTCCCCCGGCACGTAGTTTATCAGCTTCCCCCCCTTGGCCTTCGCGGAGCCGAGGAAGTAGGAGCGCCATTTAATTATCACCCAGCCGTGGAGTTCTCTGTCCCCAATCTCAACGCTCTCACCGGCCAGATAGCGCCTCACCCTCTCATCGTCGAGCTCAACCACGTTCTTCGTCGCCTTTGGCCCGACTAAGAAGCTTCCCTCTATGCTGAGCCTTATCCCGTCGCTCTCTACTCGAGCAAAGTAGATTCCCTGCCTATCGGGACCTTTAATCTCAATGGAGCACGGCTTCCACGCGTAGACCTTATGGTATCTCCCTCGTATCTCGTATACCAAATCGGGAGCGTAGCCGTAGTTTTCGATGAGGAGTTTTTTCACGAGTTCGGTGTCGTCCGCCTTTCCAACTTCTTCTCTCGGGTTTCTCGGAGTTTCCATGCTCTCCCCGCTCATTCTCCTCCCTCCGGCTTGGTTATCTTCGCTATGAAGAACGCCTCAGTGTCGTTGTCGTTCGGGTGAATCCGGAGAGCCTTCTTCAGCTCGGGCGAGTACTCTCTTCCTTCCCATTCGAGGACTGGCTCGCTTGTTTTAACGGGGAGGTCTATTTTTTCCAGCCTCGCATCCGTCTTCCTGAGGAGATAATCAACCACCTCCTCGTTTTCCAGCGGGTCTATCGTGCAGGTGGAGTAGACTAGCGTCCCCCCGGGCTTTAGAGCGTCGTAGGCCGCCCTTATGAGTCTCTTCTGGATGTTCATGTACTTGATGACGCCCTTCAGGCGCCACTCTTCCAGAAAGCGCCACTTCTTCCTTATCATTCCGACCGAGGAGCACGGAGCATCGAGGAGTATCCTGTCGAAGGCCTTCTCAAAGCGGGCGAAGTAAGCCCCGTCCCTCGTGGTGACGCGCGCTATCAGAACTCCCATCCTGTTGAGGTTCGCGATTAGGACGTTGGCCCTGCTGAGCTTGGGGTCGTTCGCTATTATGCACCCCTCGTTCTCCATGTACTGCGCTATCTGGCCTGTCTTTGAACCCGGCGCGGCGGCCATGTCCAAGACAAGCTCGCCCGGCTTAGGGTCGAGCACAACGGGCGGAATCATCGAACTCGCTTCCTGGCCGAATATCAGCCCCAGACCGTGCTCCGGAACCTTCGCGAGGTTGTCGACGTTTATGAAGAAGCCCTCGCGAACCCAGGGGATGGGTTCAAGCTCAAACTCCTCCCTCAATCTCTCAACAACGACCTCCAGCGGTGCCTTCAGCGTGTTCACCCTTATGCTCTGCCTGAGCGGCTTCACTATGAACTCCCAGAACTCGTCAGTGTCTTCGAGCTTTGAATAGCGCTCGTAGAACTCGGGGTTTACTTCCCTTATCCTGTCCTTCGCGCTCATGAGACCACCTCATAGGTCTGGAACCAGCTGGGCCATCCATCTCCCATCTGGCAGCTGCTTTATCTCCATATCGTGGTAGGTTATCGCCTTTACTTCCTCCTTCGGCTCATGCTTCTCGTAGTCGAGAGGCTCACCGCAGGCTCTCGCCTTGAGTTTGTAGCCATCTCCACTCTCTTCAATCTCAACCTTTACATCTCCAAAGACGAGGCCCTCCATGTCGTGGAGCACCAAAAGCTCCTCGAGGAAGTTGTACAGGAGTGCCATCAGATCCTCACCCTCTACCTCAACCTCTCTGCATTCCCTAGGCTCCACCTTTCTCACGTTCACCATGACATCGAAGAGCGCTAAAGCAACCGCTTCAAAGGCTTCCTCAAGAGTTGAGCCGTATCCGCGGATGCCTATATCGGCCGTGTGCTCGTAGTGCTCCCACTCTCTCATTTCACCCACCTCCAAGGAGTATTGAGTTTAGACCTTCCTCGATTGCCACCTGATGGAGCCTCTTGTCGGCAGTATAAAAGCTCCCCGCCTCCACGTACTTTGCCGAGACTATCTGCAGGGCATCGGCCTGATACATGTGATATTTCTCAATTAGCTTCCAGGCGTCTGCCAGGATTAGGGAGTGAACGGGAACGACCTCTAAGACGCCCAGCCTCGTGAACCGCTTCACCTCCGCTAGGAAGCCTTTTTTCAGAAAGTCGAACTCATCTTTGCTGAGCTGTTCCCTCCTCAGCCTTTTATCGAGTACGCCAATCACCTCTCCGATATTCCAGAAGCTGAAGGCCAGCCTCACCTCCCCCCGGTAGGCGTCCCTGAAGAGCTCCTTTACAACGTCGCTGCCCTCTTCGTCCAAGTATCTCTTCAGAATTGCACTAGTGTCCAAGTAAACGCTTCTCCCTGTCATCTCTCATCTCCCTCACGAGCTTCTCGCTGCTCTCTCCTTTGACTTTCAGAGGCTCAAACCACAGGGGCACCTCTGAGTCGTCTACGTCCTTCAAAACTTCGTTTATGAGGTAGTTCATCAGCGCCTCCTCAAGGAGCTTGCTGACCTCGCTCTTCTCCCGCTGGGCCAGCTCTTTGAACTCCTTCCACAGTTCCTCATCCAGATAAACACTGGTCTTTACCTTCCCCATTATACCACCATTGGTAATTACCTAAATAGGTATATAAACCAATCGAAACGGTTAATTAGACAGGCCTCGAAATGGGGTGGGTGGTGACATGAGAGAGATAACGCCGAGGCACATAATCGAGATGAAGGGGAAAGAAAAGATAGCGATGGTAACGGCTTACGATTATCCCTCCGCGCTGATAGCTGACAAAGCCGGGATGGACATAATCTTCATCGGCGATTCACTCGGCATGGTGGTCTACGGCGAGCCGAATACACTCAACGTAAGTATGGAGCAAATGGTCTTCCACACGAGGGCTGTCGCAAAGGCCGTAAAGCGCGCCCTAGTTCTGGCGGACATGCCCTTCGGAAGCTACGAAGTGAGCGTTGAGGAGGGTGTTAAGAACGCGGTGAGACTCATCCAGGCCGGAGCGGACGCGGTCAAGATCGAGGGCGGCTACGACCACAGGAAGCTTGTCAAGAAGCTGGTTAGGATGGGCATTCCAGTAATGGGTCACACGGGGTTAACACCGCAACGCTACCTTCGCCTAGGCGGCTACAGGCTCATGGGTGAAATTGAGGAGGAGATTGAGGAAATCCTCCGCGATGCAAAGGCCCTCGAAAAGGCGGGAGCGTTTGCCGTTGTTTTGGAGTTCACCCTGGCAGATGTTGCGAAGCTCGTAACGGAGGAAATCTCAATTCCAACCATAGGCATAGGCTCTGGCCCCTGGGTCGACGGCCAGGTTCTCGTCTGGCACGACCTCCTTGGAATCTATGAGGACGTTCCGCCCTTTGTCAAGAAGTACGCTGACATTGGCGGAATGATGCGGCTGGCGCTTGAGAACTACCGGGAGGAGGTCAAAGCCGGGAAGTTCCCGGCCAAGGAGCACTACTGGGAGTTCCTGGACAAGGATGACTTCAGGAGAAAGGCCCAAAAAGCCCTCGAGAAGCTGGAGGATGAGTGAATGCTAAAGGGGAAGAGGATCAGCGTTATCATTCCCGCCTACAACGAGGAGAGACGCCTTCCCCTGGTGTTGGAGAAGATCCCGGATTTTGTCGATGAAGTAATAGTGGTCGACGACGGCTCCTCGGACAAGACTTATGAGGTAGCGAGGGTCTTTGCGGAGAAGGACCCCAGGATAAATGTCATCGGGCTGGAAAAGAACTGCGGCAAAGGCTGTGCGATGCGTGAGGGGGTGAAAAGCTCTAGCGGAGACGTTGTTGTCTTCATGGACGCCGATGGTCAGCACAAGCCCGAGGACATCATCAAACTCGTCGAGCCGATAGCCAACGGAGAGGCGGACATGGTTATCGGGGCGCGGAAGGTTGAGGAAGCCGGGAAGAGGCCCCTCCACAGACGGCTGAGCAACATAATCACAACCAGACTGATCCGCCTCAAGCTCAGAACGTACATCTACGACACCCAGAGCGGCTTCAGGGCTTACAGACGGGACTTCCTGCCGGAGATAGAGAGCGACCGCTACGAGGTCGAGACCGAGATGCTGCTAAAGGCCGCGAAGATGGGCGCGAGGATAAAGGAGGTGCCCGTTAGCATGATATATGACCCGGCCAGGGAGGGGCGTTTTGGTCCCCGGGACGTCATCCGCTTTATAAAGACGTACCTCAAGTTCTGAGCTCGCTTTCTACCTTTACCGCCCCCAGAGTCCCGATGCTTATGAGGACGAAGCCGAGGAGGTGGTAGGCCGTCAGGGTCTCCCCCGTGAGTATTCCTATGCCTATCGCGACCGCTGGGGCGGGGGTTATTATCGCGGTGGCCTTCGACAGGTTTATGCGCTTTATGGAGCCGTACCAGACCACCTGGCCGAGGGCTATTATCACTCCCTCAGCGACAACGAGGGGAGAGAACTCCAGCCCGGTCAGGAGCGCTAGGGGGAGGAGCAACAGGGAACCAAAGGTGTTCCGGAGGGTTGCTATTGTGATGGGGCGATAGGGGAGACGTTTGGCTATCACGTGCCCGGCCTGCCAGAACAGCGGAACGAGGAGAAGGAGAACGTCCCCAAGATGCGGCTCCACGGCACGGCCCTGTGTGATGACGAGGACGAGCCCGGCAAGGATTAAAGAGGAGTAAGCCACTAGCCGCCTGGTTATTTTCTCCCCCAGGAAAATCCCTGCCAGAAGGAACGACCAGAGAACCTCGCTCCTCGTTATAAGGGCGGCGTTTATTGCCGTGCTCATCCTAGCTCCGAAGGAGTATGCTAGATAGGCCAGGGCAGTCCCAAAAAGCCCAACGAGGAAGGCCATTTTTATCCCCGAAGGATTATCCCAAAGCTCCTTTCCACTCCCCTCAAAAACCAGCACCATCCAGAGAAGGAGGGATGCGAAGAGGGCCGAGAATGCAGCGAAGCTCACCGGGTTTGATGGGTTGGCCTTTATGACCACCGGTTCAAAGCCATACAGAAGCATGCCGAAGAGTGCTAGGAGTGTTCCCAGGGATTCCCCGCGCATGGTATCTTCTTGGCCCGCACGCTTATAAACTTCGCTACTAGGAAAGCGGAAGGCTCTTGATTGTCGGCGAGTCCCCATTGGACTATGTACAAACCGACACTGTATCTCCAAATATTGGGGAGAATCTGTTATATGGTGTGATATTGTGATAATTTCAAATACTTTCATAACCAAATGTACATTGAGGGAGGTCAGGATGGTCACTATAGCAATGAGGTCTCGGACGCGCGGAGGGGATTGTGGAGCCGGGACCGGGATTTGAACCCGGGACCTGCGGATTACGAGTCCGCCGCCCTGCCGAGCTAGGCTACCCCGGCACCCGATGTTAAAGAACCGTGGGGAGTTTATAAGTTTTTCTCAGGGGGTTCCCAGCATGCCCCCGATGACCTCCAGGGCCCTCTGCGGGTTGGCCGCAACGACCAGCACTATGAGGGCCAGGAGGAGGTTGAAGACTGTGACCCTCTGCAGGGATGAGACCTCAAGCCGGTATATCCTCTCGGAGATGTTTATGCTCCAGCCCCAGGATGCCTTTGAGACGGCCGCTCCGAGCAGTATTCCAGTGAGGACGTCGTATACCCAGTGGTGGCCAAGGAAGACCGTGGCGAAGGGTATGAGCGTGTTGATGAGTATGAGGGCCTTCCCTCCAAGCCTCTTGCGGTATTTCCAGAGGGTGATTATGTTTATGGTAGCGAATGTGTTGTGTAGCGAGGGCAGGACAAACTCCTGCCTCGTTAGCAGGGTGTTCTCAGAAGTGTATCCGGAAGATTGTAGACTATATGGGGAGCGTAGATGTGTACCACGAGGTATACCGCTCCGGCCACGGCATAGGCAGTGAGGTACCTGGCCAAGAGCTGGTCTGAGGAGTTCAGATCGCGAAGGTACAGGAGGAGGTAGGCCACAATGAGAGCTATGGAACCCGCAAAACCCAGGTAGTAAACGGCGTTGAAGAGCGCATACAGGGGTGGGGTATCCTTGGTGAACTCCACGAGCCCCACGACGAAGTCCCTCGATGTAAAGGGCAGTCGAAGGAATTGCTGGGTGAAGTCGACGCTCCATCTCCCGATGACGCCGTAGATAACACCGAAGGCCACCCATCCGAAGTAGCTTAGGAAGAAGGCGTTTAGCCGTATCAGCACGTCGGGATCCCTCAGGCGCTCCTGGAGCAGGTTCATGGCCTTCTACCTCCAAGTAGTCAGTGGTTTAACTCTGATCTCTTGGATGTACCGAAGTCGACTTCAAAGCTTAAAAACCTTGCACCCCAGTGCCTACGGTGGGAACATGGAGGTACCGAACTACGGGAAGGTCGATTTCAAAGCTGTTCTCTTCGACCTCAATGGGACGCTGGGAGAAAGAGGAAGGATAAACGAGGAGGTAAAGCACCTCCTTGAGAGGCTCGCGGATAAGTACACCGTTGTGGTTCTCAGTGCCGACACCTTTGGCACTCTTGAAGAAGAACTCAAGGGCCTGCCCGTGAGGGTCGAGAGGGTATCGAATGGAGTGGAGAAAGCAGAGATTGCAAAAGGTTACGCCCCATACGCGGCACTTGGCAACGGCAACAATGACGTGGCCATGCTCGAAGGGGCGGAGTTGGCTTTCTGCGTAATCGGGCCTGAAGGAGCGACCGTTGATGCACTACTCGCGAGCGATATCGTTGTAAAGGACGTGAGAGATGCCATAGCGATGCTCCTCGATGAGAGAAAGCTCATAGCGACGCTGAGGGGATGAGGTGAGAGAAGGGTGGGTTACAGGACGCTGAAGGGCCCCGGAACGGCCCAGTTTATCGTTAAGAAGTCGGTCTTCATAGGCTACGCCTCTCCTGCAAACACGGAAGATGAAGCCAAGGCCTTCATAGCAAAGATAAAGGCCCACCACAGCGACGCGACCCACAACGTTTCGGCTTACCTCATTAACGACGGGAAGAACTTCGCGGTTCGCTACGACGATGACGGCGAACCAAAGGGCTCCGCCGGAAAGCCCGTCCTCAAGGTCATCCAGAACAAGGGCCTAAGCAACGTCGTGGTCGTGGTTACGCGCTACTTTGGAGGCATAAAGCTCGGCTACGGCGGGCTGGTTAAAGCGTACAGCGACGCGGCAAGCCTGGCCATTGAGAACGCCGGGATAGTGGAGGTTTATGAGACGGAGCGCTTTGAGGTGACCTTTCCTTACAACCTCTTTCACACGGTTAGGGAGACCGTTGAGAGTGCCGGTGGAAAGGTGGTAGACGAGGAGTACGGAGAGCTGGTGAAGTTCACGGTCGAGACGAGGAAGGGCGAAGCTGAACCCCTGATGGAGCTTTTGACCGAGAAAACGAGGGGCAGGGCAAGGTTGAGGCCGCTGTTTATGAGGCCACTGTGATTTTTACACACCGTGTAAATACATGGAGTGTAAAAATCGCCCTCACTTACCGTCTTCTTCAAAAATCCTCTCCCAGACCCTTATGGCGCTCCACTTGTCGAGGAACTCGTTGAAGGTGCCGCACTTGGGCGAGAGGACGCAGACGGGACAGCCGTCTTTGCAGGAGCAGCCCTTCAGGTGCTCGAGGCTCTTCTCCATGAGCTTCTCAATGTTCCCGTAGATGATTTCCGCCAGACCTGCTCCCCCTTCGTTGCCGTCGTAGATGAAGACCACTGGCATCCCAACGTAGGGCTCTCCCGGAAAGCTCGCGTAGCTGTAGCCACCAAGTTCTCTCGAATCAACGTAGGTGAATATCGGCGCTATCTTGATGAGGTTGTGCTCTATCGCGTGGAGCGCGGAGCCAATCCCGTCCTTGCTGTCCACCATCTTCTTTATCGCGAAGGCCAGCTCCTCGTCGTTTATGCCCGCCTTCTGGAGGGCATCGCCTATCATCTTCCTTATGATGAAGCTCGTGCTCCCGAGGTAGAGAGGGAAGAGCTTCCTCCTGTCGAGGGTCTCGTAGAGATGGAACGCGATGTCTTCAAATCCTTTCTCAGCCGCCTTCCCAAGGAACTCCCGGAACTCCTCGGCCGGGACGTCCCTTATCCACTCGGGGAAGACGAGCCAAACTCCCTCGGTCTCGAACTCCCTCACGTGCGGTTCCTCAAACTCGACCTTCGCAAACTTCTCCCAGTTGAGTATCGAGAAGTCCTCCTCGGCTTCCACCTTCTCCCCGCTCGCCGGAGAGAAGATTTCACCCTTTAGAATTCCCCTCTCCTTCAGCTTCACCAGTTCAGCCACGTAGTTGCCGGTATCGAGGCCTTTAACGGCGTAGCCAGTATAGACGTGCCGGACGCGGAGCTTCCCGAGGCCTATCGTTACTCCCCTGTAGGACTTCTCCTCCTTAATCTCGAGGATTTCAACGTCCTCGCGCTTGCTGGCGAAGGTCTCGACGTCCCAGAGGCGGTTTAACTGCCCCGCGAAGACGAAGTGGAAGTTGCCTATGCTCAGCCTGTCCATCGCCATGTAGAGTTCTCCTCTGGAGAAGTAGGCCATTCCCGGCAGGAGCGAGCGGTGGTACTCGTCCGTGTCGACCTCTTCTATGACGTAGCCCTTCATCTTGAGCCAGTTGATGAAGTTGAGGAGATCGCGCGTTGATGCCTTTTCCATTAGCTTGCCCCTTATCCACGGCTCGTCCTTCACCAGGAAGAAGCTCTCGTCGCTGGCCGTCCTCAGCGAGGAGTAGTTAAAGGCCGGCCTCCTGAGGCGGAGCTCCAGCTTCCCGGTCAGAGGGTTCTTCTTTAAGTCTGCTTTGCGCTCGATGACGAGCCTTTCGGCAATTTTCCTCTCAAACTCGTCCAGCTCGTCCCAGTCGAGGATTCCGAGCTCGGTGAGCAGGTAGTGGAGGTGCTTTTCCGCTATGCGCTCGTTGTCTGTCTTCACAGGCATATACTCGATGATGCCCTTCTCAAGCCTCTCGACAAGTTCGTCAAAGTGCTCGCGGTAGTAGTAGTCGAGGCCGTTCTTCCTCAGGACGATGCCGTTGAGGGCTTCGCGGTCGGCCTTTCTCCCTGCCCTTCCGAAGCGCTGGATGAGGGAGAAGAGGCCATCCGGCGGGATGCCGTAGTTTATCACCGCGTCGAGGTCGCCTATGTCTATTCCCAGCTCAAGGGCGTTGGTGGTGAGCAGAACCAGGAGTTTGCCGTCCTTGAAGTCCCTCTCTATCTCCCAGCGGATGTTCTTTGGGAGCGTTCCTTTATAGGTGCTCGTCCTTGAAAAGGCCGGCGAGTTGAGGAGGAAGCGCATTAGCTTTTCGGTCCCCTTCCTGCTGTCGAAGAAGACGAGGGTCTTGATGCCTTTCTCGGCGAGCCTCTCGACTAGGGCCTTCAAAAGCTGCCTCTCCTCGAGGTTCCTCGGCTCGAAGAGCACCAGATACCTCCTCGGGAAGGGGTTAGTTGCCTCAGTTACCGCCTCGAACCTTGCCCTGAACAGCTTTTCCGCGAACTCCTCCGGGTTCCTCAGCGTTGCGGAGAGGGCTATTATCTGGGGTTTAACTCCGAGGCGCTTTAGCCTGAAGAGTAAGCGTTTGAAAAGCCACGCCGCGTTGCTCCCGAAGACACCGCGGTAAACGTGGAGCTCGTCAACAACCAGATAACGCAGGTTCCTCAAAAGCCACTCGTAGTCCCTCCAGCGACGCAGGACGTTGTAGTGGAGCATGTCGGGAGTCGTGAAGACAACCCTCGGCTTCTCGCGGATTAGCTCCCTCCTCTCGCTCCAGGGGACGTCTCCCGTCAGAATCCTCGCGCTCACGCTCTTTCCCGTTATGCGGTAGAAGACTAGGTTTTGAAGGGAGAACTTCTCGAACTGGTTGTTTATGAGGGCCCTTGTGGGGTAAACGAGGAGGTAAGTCCTCCCCGGGTCCGAGAGGTAGGAGTCGAAGATGGCCAGCCTAAAAATCTCGCTCTTCCCGCTCGCCGTGGGGGTCGTCACGACGATGTTTTTGCCAGAATAGAGCTTTTCGAGGGCTTCAACCTGGTGCCTGTAGAGGGTGAAGCCGAGTTCCTCCAGAAGGGCGTTTATCTCGGGGTTGTTGAACCCGAACTCTCCAAACTCACCCTCACTCGGCGGGAAGACGTGGACTTTAGCTATCTCGGTCTTCAGCGGCTTGAGGACTTCGAATATTGACATGGTCTTTCCTTCACCCGAATCCTCAAAAAGCTGGCGGTGGCTGTTTGCCGGTGTCGTGAGGTCTTTCAGTAGGGCGTGAGGGATTACAAGAGTGAAAATTAGTATAACGGTGGTTATACTAATGGCCATTATAGAAAGGTCGCCGAACTCGAGATAGTCCCTGACAAGGGCCTTCTCCCGAGAAAGCCCGAGAACGCGAAGGCCTTCGACTGGAGGGATGCCCTAGCGCTCGCCCCATAACGGCTCCCAGTCGTCGCAAACGAAGTTCATGTGGACGGTCTTCATGTGCTTTCTGCATATTCCATAGGTCTGAAAGTAGGAGTCAATCGGCCCGAACCAGCGGCAGTTCTTGCAAGCCTTGAGCTTCTCCTCCATGAGGCTCACCAGATGCCTCTGGTTGCCGGGCGTATTAAATTTTTCTGAAAAAAGAAAAGAAAAAATCAGCGGAGGTTTTCGGCCTCCGCGTAAAGCTTGGCCTTCTCGACGAGAACCTTGAGGAGCTCAAGGAGCTCGCGGGCGTTCTTCTCCGAGTAGGGGAGGAGAAAGCTGAGAACCCCGCTGAAGCGGGCATGATCTTCGAGGAGTATAAGGGAGAGCTCGACCCCTCTGACGGACCTTCCGAAGATGCCGTCGTAGGTGCTCTTCAAATAAACCTCATAACGCTTATGGGCCTTCATAAAACCACCTCCCGTGCACGCCCCAAATGGGGCAAAAAAGAAAGGTTACCGGAGCAGGGCCCTTATCTCTTCCTCGCCGAGGACCCGCTCGATGTATTTGGAGAGGACGTAGGCGAGGAGGAAGACGTTCTCGGGGGTTAAGTCAACAGCCTCGTAGATGTAGCGGTCGTAGCCGTCGGCGATGATGAAGCGGAAGCTTCCCGCCTCGAACTGCACCTCGACCCTGAGGGGCCCGTCCACGCTATCTAACTCAAGAACGTAGTAATCAAAATCCATTGCATACACCACGACCACCGCGCAGAAGAGTGGGGGCGCTCTCAGGCGGTTGCGATTCACGACTTCAGGTTTATAAATTTTTCGGTTTCAGCTGAAAAGGAAAGGTCACCGGCCGGCGATGAGCTTCGCCTGCTCCTCCATGAGCCTGCACCCCGCAACCCTTTAAAACCCTCCCCATCAGCCTAAGCCGGTGGTGAGAATGAGCAGGATAGCGGTCATCGATTACGACAAGTGCAACCCCGACAAGTGCGGCCACTTTCTCTGTGAGCGAGTCTGCCCGGTCAACCGAATGGGCGGTGAGGCGATAATCATCGATGAGGAGAACTACAAGCCTATCATCCAGGAAGCCAGCTGTACGGGCTGTGGAATCTGTGTCCACAAGTGCCCCTTCAACGCGATAACCATCGTTAATCTGCCGGAACAGCTCGACGAGGACTGCGTCCACCGCTACGGCATCAATTCATTCGTCCTCTACCGCCTCCCAATCGTCAAGGACGGTATGGTCGTCGGAATCCTCGGGCCGAACGGAACCGGTAAGACAACGGCCGTTAAGATACTCTCCGGCCAGCTCCTCCCGAACCTCTGCGGCGACAACGATTCCTGGGACAACGTGATAAAGGCTTTCAGGGGCAACGAGCTCCAGAACTACTTCGAGAGTCTAAAGAACCGCGAGATAAGGCCGGTCGTCAAGCCACAATACGTTGACCTCATCCCGAAGGCGGTCAAGGGCAAGGTCAGGGACCTCCTCAAGAAGGCAGACGAGGCCGGAAAGTTCGACGAGGTTGTCAGGGAGCTCGAGCTCGAGAACGTCCTCGACAGGGACATAAAGCACCTCTCCGGCGGTGAGCTGCAGAGGGTTGCCATAGCGGCCGCCATACTTCGCGACGCGCACTTCTACTTCTTCGACGAGCCTTCCAGCTACCTTGACATAAGACAGCGCCTCAAGGTCGCGAGGATAATCCGCCACCTGGCCGATTCCGGAAAGGCGGTTCTAACCGTCGAGCATGATCTGGCGGTCCTCGACTACCTCAGCGACATCATCCACGTCGTCTACGGAAAGCCAGGGGCCTACGGTATATTCTCCCAGCCCAAGAGCACGAGAAACGGAATAAACGAGTTCCTCCGCGGCTACCTCCGCGACGAGAACGTCCGCTTCAGGCCATACGAGATAAGGTTTACCAAATCGAGCGAGAGAACGAGCCAGGCGAGCGACATCCTCGTTGAGTACCCGCGCCTCGTGAAGGACTACGGCGGCTTTAGACTCGAGGCTGAGCCCGGAACACTCTACATGGGCGAAGTCGTGAGCATAGTCGGCCCGAACGGTATAGGTAAGACGACATTCGTGAAGATGCTCGCCGGTGTCGAGGAGCCGACCGAGGGCGAGATAGACTGGGAGCTCAAGGTCAGCTACAAGCCCCAGTACATAAAGGCCGACTACGAGGGCACGGTCTTCGACCTCCTCAGCAAAATCGACGCGGCGAAGCTCATGAACAGCTTCTACAAGACGGAGCTCCTCAACCCTCTCGGAATTCCAGACCTCTACGACAAGCAGGTCAACGAGCTCTCGGGCGGTGAGCTGCAGAGGGTTGCCATAACCGCTGCCCTCATACGTGAAGCTGACCTCTACCTCCTCGACGAGCCTTCAGCCTACCTCGACGTCGAGCAGAGGCTGGCCGTTTCGAGGGCCATAAGGCACCTCATGGAGAAGGAGGGGAAGACGGCTTTGGTTGTCGAGCACGACGTCCTCATGATAGACTACATCAGCGACAGACTCATGGTCTTCGAGGGCGAACCGGGAAGGCAGGGTAAGGCCCTGCCGCCGATGGGTATGCGCGAGGGTATGAACAGGTTCCTGGCCAGCGTCGGCATAACCTTCAGGCGCGACCCAGATACCGGAAGGCCGAGGGCCAACAAAGAGGGAAGCGTTAAGGACAGGGAGCAGAAAGAGGTGGGCGAGTACTACTACGTCGCCCCGTGAGCTCGAACCTCCTTTTCTTTTAATCTTGCCAGCCCTATCCCTGCGAGGCGGAAAGGCACCGCTAATCTGACAATAAACCCAGATAAACGTTTACTAACGGTGTTTAACGGTAAAATCCAGAAAAGTCTGGAAACGCGCCCTCCTGTGAACAAAGGCAAATCTAAGGATACGATTTCGTGAAAAAGCCTTAAATAGGGGTTTTTTCATAGAGAATGTCGAGGTGAAGCGATATGATGTGGAAAAAGGGCGTGGCATTGCTCTTTGGTTTGATGTTAATAACTGCCGGTCTGGCCTTCGGGAAGGCCGCGGCAGCCGAAAGCAGCGTGACGGTGATACTCGTCAGCGACAACGAGGCTGACAGTGCACTCGCCGAGTACCTCGCCAACATAACCGGCGCGTTCGTTGTCACTACCACCTGGGGCATCTACGACCCGAACGTTACAGCGGAGATAATGAACTACGCCCCAGACCAGGTGATCATAATAGGTGGCCCCGACGCAGTGGTTGACCAGTACGTCGGCGACCTTGAGAACCTCAACATAACCGTCGAGCGCTGGTGGGATGCCAACAGGTACGAGACCAACGTGGCAGTGATAGGCAACGCCACCGTGAAGCTCAAGCTCAAGTTCGAGAACAGCGTCATAGTCGTCCCGGGCAACGACACCGGCGCCATAAAGGAGGCCCTCAGGAGGGCCGTTAAGGTTCACGGGATAATACTCCTCGCCAACAACACCACGGACCCGGTAAGGGTCATGGCCAAGTTCCAGATAAGGCCCAAGAACATGACCATAATAAGGAGCCACGTCACGAAGGGCGTTGCGGAGAGGGTCAGGGAGAAGGTCGCCAACCAGACGAATATCACGGAGGTTGAGGTCAACATCACTCCAGAAATGGCACTGCAGGCGATAAACATCAGCGAGCAGCGCATAGCGACGGCCGAGGAGATGCTCGCGAACGTCACGCTTCCGCCGCAGATCGAGAGGGTCTCCGAGAAGATGCTCGAGCTCGCAAGGAAGGAGCTCAACATCTCCAAGGAGGCCTACGGCGAGGGCAACTATGGGAAAGCCTACGGACAGGCAATAGCGGCCAAAGCCCACGCGGAGTTCGTCATAAGGATGGCCTCCAAGGAGTGGCAGAACAAGATACGCTTTGATCCGGCGAAGAGGGCTGAGCTCTTCGTACACCGCGTAGAGACACAGCTCAGGATCATGGAGAAGGCGGGAGTGAACGTCACGGAGATAAGGGAGCTTGTGGACCAGCTCAAGACTGCCATAGAGAACAAGGACTACGACACCATCGACGCGCTCATGGAGCGGATACAGCGCAAGCTGCTCGAGACCTACACCCGCGGCAAGGATAAGTTCAGGGATCACATCATGCTCCCAAAACGCGGGAAGCATGGGGAGCCGTGACGTCCTTTTTCATATCTATTCTTTTGGATATCCGTGTCCATTTGGAAGCCACACATTCTCCAGAAACCATTTAAACACCGCCGGCGTTCATATCTCGGGTGTTAAAGCCACTGGCAGGTGATGATCATGCTTCCCCCAGGCAAAATACCCCCTGAGAAGCTTAAAGAGCTCGTTTTCAGCCGCCTCGGTGCCCCTGGTGAGAGGGTTCTGATCGGGGCAGACCTCGGGATCGACGCCGCGGCCATAGACTTCGGCGATAAGGTTCTGGTAGCATCAACCGACCCGATAACTGGCGCTGAGGAGAACATCGGCTTCTACGCCGTTCATGTGAACGCCAACGACGTGGCGACCTTTGGAGCGAGACCAAAGTGGTTCCTCGTGAGTATACTCCTTCCCGAGGGCTCGGACGAGAGAACGCTTGAGCAAATAATGGAGGATCTTCACGCCAGCGCTTCAAAGCTTGGAATAGCGATCGTTGGGGGCCACACTGAAGTTACTCCCGGACTAAAGAGGCCCATAGTGGTCGGAACGATGCTCGGGGAAGTTGAGAAGGGCAAGCTTGTCACCTCCAACGGGGCAAAGCCCGGGGATGCCATAATCCTCACCAAGTGGGCCGGTCTGGAGGGGACCTCGATAATAGCGAGCGAACGGAGCGAGGAGCTTGAGAGGGAGTTCGGGAAGGATTTCGTGGAGAGGGCGAAGTCGTTTATTGACATGATAAGTGTCGTCGAGGATGCACTAACCGCCAGCGAGGTTGGGGTTCACGCCATGCACGACCCCACGGAGGGGGGGATAGCAAACGGCCTCCATGAGATGGCGGACGCGGCAGGGCTGGGCTTCGCCGTTTACGCGGATAAAATTCCGATCAGGGACGAAACCAGGAGAATATGTGAGTTCTACGGCCTCACCCCTCTGGCGCTGATAAGCTCCGGGGCGCTTATGATATCCGCACCGGGGGAAAAGGCCGGGAAGGTCGTGGCGGCCCTCATGGAGAAGGGCATAAACGCCTCCGTCGTAGGGGAGTTCGTTAAAGACCCCGAAAGACGCGTTCTCATCGAGAACGGAGAGGAAAGACCTCTGGAGAGGCCCGAGAGCGACGAGCTGTGGAAGGTGCTCTGATTAGACCTCGACCGAAATCCTCAGCTTCTCCTCTTCTCCCAGCTTTTTGAGCACTTCAAGGGCCGTCTTGGGCTCCAGCTGGATTCTTCTGATGTGCTCGTAGGCCTTCCGGATTTCCTCGGCCTTGCGGCCCTGGGAGCGCTTTTCAAGGTAGAGCAGGACGGAAAGCAGAACCCCCTTGATGCTCTGCTCAGGCAGGGGCAGGAGCTTCCAGCCGCCCTCGTAGACGTAGGCCGCCCTGGGGGTTTCGTTCCCGCTCAGCTCCTCGACGGGAATCGTGCTCGAGCCCTCCCTCGACGTCAGGTATGATAAGAGCATATCATCTGAATAACCCTCCCTTCTGAGACCGGAGAAGCTCAGCTCAAGGGCTCGCAGGAGGGAGGAAAGCCTCTCCATCTCTACTATCCTCGACTTTGACAGGAAGGAGAGCTTCAGAACGACCTTCTCAAGGGGCTCCTTCTCGATGTTGGCGGAGATCAGGATGCGGTCGTGGAGGGATGAGCCTTCCTCAAACGCTTTGATTGCGATCCACACCGCTCCGTTGGTGAGGATGCCGTACTTAACGCCTGAGTTGAAGCAGTAGCGGGCAAGCTGGCGGAGGGGTTCGTCGCGCTTGAGGATATTGACACTAAGGTTCTTGGCCTCGACGTAGGCAAAAACCGAGCCGTTGAGGATGAGCGCGTAGTCTGCCCTGCCGTCCTCGGTTCTCTCCTCAGGCCTGACCTCCTCGGGGTTGTTCCAGTCCCAGCCGAGGGCCTGGAAGATCTCCCCGATCAGGTGCTGCTTTACAGCCTCCTCGTTCTTCTCGTAGAGTTTCCTGTGGGACGCTATCTTTCTCCTGACCCTTACTACCGCCTTCCTAAGCCCCTCCATGACCATGCCTCCAGCTCTAACCAATTCCCGTGGGAGACCTAAAAGCTTTTGGGGACTTAGGGCAAAGTTATCTAGGTGAAAACTAAATGTGCAGGGTACTGTTTGCCGTGGGTAGAGGGGATGAGATGCCACCCCTCGTGGACGCGTTCGTTATGGCGTCGGAGAAAGACCCGTACAAGGAAGCCAGGGGAAAGGGAAGGGAGCACAGGGACGGCTGGGGCTACGTCCTCTTCAAAGACGGGAACGTTAGACACTACCGGTCGCTCAGACCGGTTTTTGAAGATATTGACGCCGTAGAATCACTCAAGTCAGAGCTGGAAGGCTTCGTCGTCCTCATGGCCCACTCAAGGGCTGCATCTCAAGGTTCCAAAAACCTCTTCAACACCCAGCCCTTCGGGTTCTCAACGAGGAGGGGCTTTTCCTACTGGATATACCACAACGGTGACCTGGACAAGGGGAAAATAATCGAGATGGCGGAGTTCGAGGAAAAAGACCTGGAAAGCGCCTCTGACAGCTACGCGATGGCCGCTTATCTCTGCAGGCGGCTTGAATCCTTTGAGGCCAGTGAGCTGCTGAAGCACTACTCAGCGTTGGCCAAAACGGCAAAGACGAGCTTCAACACCGGTACCCTGTTCCTTGGGTCTGATGGAACCGCCGCCGGATTCGTGACGGCCTATTCAAAGCCGCTCTACATAATGAACCCAAAGAACTGGGACTACGTGAGGCAGAACGTCCTCAGGGAAGATGGGCTCTTCGCGGTGGGCTCCTCGACTCTTGAGCTGTATTTCAAAGCCGAATGGAAGCCGGTTGTGAACGGTACGGCCTTCTACGTTGACATTGACTTTGAGAACGAGGCCTTTAATGTGAAGGAGCTGGTTCTGGGTTGAGGTATCGTTTTATACTTTGACACCTTATTCTTTATCCGGTGATCCCCGTGGAGATGAAGGCCCCCGTGAAGGTCTACATGAACCGCAAGCTCATAGGAGTGAAGCCGGATGACACGGTTAAGAGGGCCGGTGAGGTCATGGTGGAGTTCGACATCGGCTCCCTGGTCGTGGTGGACGAGGAAAACTCCGTTGTAGGTTTTCTCACCAAGGGTGACCTCATCAGGCGCGTTATCGTGCCCGGTCTGCCCAACACCACACCGGTTAAGGAGGTAATGACCAAAGAACTCGTCACCGTCCCTGCAGAGACGCCCCTGAGGGACGTCCTCGACATAATGAGCAAGAAGGGCATCAAGCACATCCTCATAGAGGAAAGGGGGAAGATAACCGGCATATTCTCGATAACCGACCTCCTTGAGGCAAGCAGGAGAAGGCTCGAAACGGCCATAGCGGCGGAGTGATGGACATGATAAGGATAGCTCACATAAGCGACACCCACATAACCAGCGAGGGGGCCTTCAAGGGCTACGCCTTCGACCTCATTGTGGAGGAGATCAACAGGGGCAACTTCGACTTCGTTATTCACACCGGAGACATAACCAACCAGGGGCTCCGCGAGGAGTACGAGCAGGCCGCCTATCAGCTCAAGAAGATAAAGAAGCCCCTGGTAGTTCTCCCTGGAAACCACGACGTTAGAAACGTCGGCTACAAGCTCTTTGAGAAGTTCATCGGCCCGCTGAACGGCGTCTATGAGTTCAAGGACGGAGTTGTCATATGGGTGGACTCCACGATTCCAGACCTGAGCGACGGCAGGATAGGCGGCCACAAATTCCGCTGGCTCAAGGAAAAACTCGAAGAATATTCCGGCAAGAAGTTCAAGATAGTCGCGGCTCACCACCACCTCGTCCCCCTTCCCGACACCGGAAGGGAACGGAACGTCCTCTTCAACGCCGGCGACGTCCTCGATCTCCTCCTCAGGAACGAGGTGAACCTCTACACCTGTGGCCACAAGCACGTGCCCAACGTCTACCGCGTTGAGGATCTCGTCATAGACAACGCGGGCTGTACCTCCTGCAAGAAGACCCGGAGGGGAGATGTGAACAGCTACAGCATAATAGAGCTCCGTGACGACGGCAGTGTAAAGGTAACCATAAGGCGCGTTACGGGGGACGAGACGAGCAAGGAGCACAGGCCGGTGAGGCCGAAGATATTCGTTCCCTCCGGGAAGAGGGTGATGAGGATAGTCCAGATGAGCGAGAGCAACGTCTCTGACAGGGTCTACTTCAGGAAGAAGACTCTGGAAAACGTCATCAGGATGATAAACGAGAGATTAAAGCCTGACCTGGTGATCCACAACGGTGACATAGTAGATGCGGGCATAGAACGCTACTACGAGAGGGCCTACGGCTACTACAGGGAAGTTAAGGTTCCCAAGATAGTGATCCCGGGCCACAACGACATAACCTACCTGGGCTACGAGCTCTTTCAGGAGTACTTCGGGGAGCCTGAGATAACGGAGCTCAACGACGTCGTCATAATCCCCCTCCTGAGCGCCCAGTACGAGACGCCGATAGGCGTGGTCGGCAGGATGGGACAGAGAAGGCTCAGAGAGCTTCTCCAGGAGTACGCGGGGAAGTTCAGGATAGTGGCCCTGCACCACAACGTCATCCCGATACACAGGAGCAGGGAGATAGGCTTCCTTGAGGATGCTGGCGATGTGCTGAAGGTGCTGACCGACGAGGGGACCGAGCTGGTTCTTACTGGCCACGGTGGCAACGCCTACGCCGTCAAAATCGAGAGGACGCCGATAGTAAACTCGGGTTCCGTCAGCTGGGAGCTCCACAGGAACCCCTTTGGAAACAGCTTCAACATCGTGGACATCTACACTGATATGGTCGTCGTCTGGGAAGTCCAGTCAACCTGGGGGAGCAGGAAGCTCCTGGGAATATGGAAGAGAAAGGGTTAATCCTCTTCCACTTTCCCCTTGAGCTTTTTCATCATGTCCTCCATTATCGCCGAGACCGTGCTTTCCAGCTCGACGTTCTCTATCACCGGGACACCGAACTCCCTGGCCCTCTCAACCAGGTACTCCTGGATCGCCATTATCCTGTCGGCGTTCTCGATGTACCTCTCCACGCCCCTCGCTGAATAGCGGGCCCTCTCATAGAAATGGGAGATAAGGTGCTCCTCGCTTGGGACGGTTATCAAGTACATGAACTCGTTTCCGGTGGTCTCTACGAAGCCTGGAACGACGTGGATCCCCTCGATGAGTGTGTTCAGCCCCTCCCTGCGCGACCTTTCCAGGACGGCTCTTATCCCGACCGAGACGTGCTTGACCTGGGTCTCGAAGCCGTATACGAGCGGGTTCATCCCCTTGGGCACGCTCACTACCTCCGAGGCCAGGAAGGATGAGACGTGGATGTCCGGGAGGAGTTCCCTTGCTATGACCTTTCTGAGAACCTCTCTTATGGTATCGGTTCCTATGATGCTCCTTATTCCGAGCCTGAACGCCAGCTCTGTGGCTATCGTTGACTTTCCGACGCCTGTGGTTCCGCCCAGGAGGACGGCTAATCTCACGCGCCTCCGCCTCAGGGTTCGCCAGAACAGGTACCTCTCGGCCGCGTCCTTGAGGCCCTTCTCAATAAGCTTCGAGTAAGTGAGCTCCCTGATCTCGTCGGTGGTGACGGCGTACCTCTTCCTCCTTCCAAGCTCTTTCTGAACCTCAGTGGCTATAGCGTAGGCAACGCCAACGTCGATACCAGCCAGGGTTATCGACCTGGTGAGTATGCCCCTTGAGAAGGGGAGCCTGATCTTCCTTTCAGAGTCTGTAACGACTATCAACCCGCAGACCCCCTTGAGAGAACCTTCCTTCCGAGTTTCAGTACTGACTCCCTCAGATCCTTCCCGTCCAGGTTCACCGGCTCGTTGTCGAGGTAGATGACCTCGATCCCCCTCTCAAGCGCCCATCTCGTGACGACGTCCACTGCCGCCGCCTTGAGCTCTACTGCCACTGCGTCTATGCCCCGGAACTTCTCCAGGTCTTTCCTGAGGGCAGGTCTACGTGACAGGTTGCCCGACATCGCCATAACCTCTGCGCCGAGGTTTTCGAGGTGCCTTCTCGCGGTTTCGAGGGCGGTCTCTGACGTCATCACAAGGCCCAGCCTCTTCCCCTCGACAGTTTCAAGGGGCCTCGGTCTGAAGGCCGTGATGTGGAGGTCAGCGGAGGGGTTTATATCCAGGATGGCCCTTTTGAGGGCTTCCAGTTTCCCCTCGTCCGTGAGGTCGGCCATAGTGATCACCACGATATCCGCAAGGGAAATCCTGAACGGGCCGAAGTAGTCCCCTATGAATTCCAGCTTTTGGAGGGCACTGACAACGGTTATGTAGCCGTCCGCCCTGTAAGCCGGGAAAGTGGCACCGCTCCCCTCCAGGAGTATCAGATTGTTGGGCAGACTTTCGGCGAGCTCGACACCTTTGTCCACGACATCGAAGAACGGAAAGCCGGCCATACCCCCTCCACAGCGGCGGCAGCCTATCGTCGTTACCCGGGAGGTCAGCGCGTCCTCAAAGTGGTCGGAGGCGGCGTGTCTACCACTTTCGGACAGCTTGAGAAGGAACTCGGGGGTTATCTCAAATTCCTCCCCCTTTATTAGCTCGGGCTCCTCCGGCCCGCCGCGCCCCATAGTTACAATCACGGGGTTCGCGATCTCCTTCAGGGTTCTCGCCACGAAGCCGCTCACGGCCGTCTTACCCACTCGCTTTCCAGTCCCAATTATGGCGATGCTCGGCTTCTTGGTTTTTTTCAGGGGCCTCGGCCTGAACTCAAAGTCGGCACCCCTGTAGACAACGCCGTGAAGCATGCAGAGGGATGCGATTCTAAACCTATCCTCATAATTGAGAACCGGTTCGTCGCTTAGATCGACCACCTCTTCTATCCCCGGGTTCTCCCGCAGGGCCCTTGAGAGTGCGGACAGGTAATCGGAGGGATCGTAGTAGACTTTAATGCCCAATCTCATCTTTACCTGCTCTAAACTCCCGATCTTCTCACTCCCACCAAGGAAGACGGCGCAGCAGACATCCCCCAGCCTTTCGAGGGCCCACTTCACGACGTCGGGATAGTGCTCCCCATCCACGAGGGCTACTCGCATTCCATCACCCGGCCTCAGTAGGGTTTCGAGGATTTAACCTTTTGCTCGATGGGGGATGGGCAGAGGAAGAATTATAAACTCTGCCTTCCAGACATGGGCGGAGCTGTCCCGAGGACAGCTCTTGAAAGGAGGTGTTAAAAAATGGCCGAGATGATAGTTAAGTCAAAGGTTAAGGAGGCCGTTAAGGCCATCGACCCCGAGATGAGGGTCAGCCCGGAGTTCTACGACGCCCTTGAGGCCGAGCTTAAGGCCCTCGTTGAGAAGGCCGTCAAGAGGGCCCAGGCCGAGGGCAAGAAGACCCTCTACGCCAGGCACGTTTGAACACTTTCCTGCTTTTCCAAATTTCATCGATGGTCTTTTATTCCCTTTATCTAATTCTTCACGGTGGTTGCATGGCACTCAAAAAGCTTGGAGATTCCGTTTATTTATACCCGGGAAGCCCCTCGACGCTCATCAGGGTTCTGGACGGTGGGGAAGCGGTGTTAATTGACCCCGGACACGGGAAAGGCCGACACAAAGATTTGAAAAGAGAAATTAGAAGGCTTGAACTTGAGGTCAAGGCCCAGCTGGCAACCCACGGCCACGCTGACCACATAGCCGTCGCCCCAAAGATAAGCGCGCCGCTCTTCATCCACCGCTTCGAGTTCTCGGTAGCGGAAAGCCCCCTCAACCGGGAGCTTTTAACCTTCGGCTCAAAGGCACCGAAGGGGTTCCTCGTCTTCCAGTTTCCGGAGGAGGTGAAGGTTCACGCGGTCTTTGAGTGGGGGGATGGGCAATTCGGGCTGAATGCCATCAAACTTAACGGCCACTCACCGGGGATGACCGGCTTCCTCGATGAGGAGAACGGGCTAATTTACGCTGGCGACTCATTCTTCGGAGAAAAGCTTATCCAATCCGTTGGGCTGCCCTACCTTATCGACCCCGAATTATTTAAAGCTTCACTTAATGAATTACACAATTACGCAAGGAGGGGCTACCTGCTGATCCCCTCTCACGGGAAGCCCGTTGGAGGGGAAGAAGCAACGGAGCTGCTTGAGTTTAACCTCAGGAGGGTGGAAGAAACTGAATCGCTTATTCTGGGGCTCCTTGAGGAACCTGCATCAATGGACGAGCTGGCCTTCAGAATAATGGAGCACTACGGCGTAGCCATAACCCCTCAAAAGCTCGCCCTCAACCTCGTTCCGGTGAGGGCGTTTATTGCCGAGCTGTACAACAGGGGAGAGATAGAGGCAGTCGTGGACAGGGGGCTTAAGTGGGCAGTGAAACGGGGATAGCTTTGTGGTTACCAACTACAAATATCATTCCTCACCGGGATAGCACAGATACCGGTAGGGACAGAACTTGCAGAGGTAGGAGTATTGTCCCCTCGGCGGTTTCTCCCTTTCATAGGCTTTTTTCACGCTGTAGAAATGCCTCAGCGTCTCCTTGAAGAGGTGCTTGTCGTAGGGGACCTCAAAGGCCCTGAAGTTCGGCCCCTTGACGATGGGAAACTGAGAGAAGTCAATCTTGCTTATGATCTTCGTCGGTTCCTCGTGGAGCTTGATGTAGTAAAGGTAGCCGTACTCCGCCTCGGCCCAGCGCATGTAGATGTTCAGCTGCGCCATGTGGTAGTCGTAGGGCATCCTCGGGAGGCTGGTCTTGCCCTTGATTTCGATGGGGAAGTCCCCTATGGCATCTATCCTGCCGTGTATCTCAAAGCCGAGCCTGCTGGAGCGCAGAACGAGGTGCTTTTCAAGCTCAAAGCCGAAGCGCTTCTTAAGGATCTCACCGAGGACGCTGTGGGTGTTGATGCCCTGGTTTAGCCTAACCTTCACGAACTCGGGCCACCTCTCGGGATAGCCTTTCAGGCGAAAGTATATCCTCCTCGGGCATGTCAGGGCTTCGCTGGCGTAAAACTCCAGGAGACCATCTCCATCGCTTCCGTTGTCGTGCATCGCTCTCCCTCCAGGGACGGGGCGGGTCATCGGCCCGCGAACCTCACCGCCCCTGCGTCAGCTAATACCGACGTCATCACAGTTCAGACTGGGCAAGGGTCGTCATCCGCTTGGAGAGTTAAGCCTAACCAAGCATTTAAACCTTTGGGAGAAGTAAGGGGAAAAGAGAGGAGTCAGAGAACGGTTCCCCTCTTCCTCTTGAGCGAGTAGCTCAGCCCGTAGGCCGGCCAGAGGCTCGGGGGCTGCTCGTAGTGGTGCAGGTTCCTAAGGATTTTCTCTGCAGTCTTCCGGTTCTTAGCCTTGACCCTCAGAACGCCCTCTTCAAGCTCAACGGTGCCGTCGGAGAGCCTGACCGTGATCTTCGAGCCCTTTACCTCGGGCCTCGCTTTCATCAAAAGCGCCTTATAATCCTCGTAGGCCTCCCTGCTGAGCTTCTGCTCAAGAAGTGCGGGTCTTTCACGTGGTTTAAACAGGCGGGAGAACCAACTATTCGGTGGTTCATCATCCATACCCTTCATCGACCTCCGGGGGATTTCTCGCTTTAACTTTGGCCTTTCGGTTTTTAAAGCTTTCCTATCGGTTTTTGCCGAAACGACAATGAGAATCCTTTTAAGGCCCCGAACCGGAGAAAGGGCGATGTCAGGCAGGAGAAAGACCCAACTCATCAAACCCCGCATAAGGGAAATCCTCTCCCGCGAGCTTCCCGAAGGGTTAGTTGAACTTCTCCCCAAGCACTGGGTCCAGATAGGGGACGTTCTCATCCTTCCGCTCAGACCGGAGCTCGAACCCTACAAGGGCAGGATAGCCGAGGTCTATGCCCAGGTAATCGGGGTCAAAACCGTCCTCAGAAAGGGCCGCATCTCCGGCGAGTTCCGCGAGACGAACTACGAGGTGCTCTACGGCGGTGACACGGTAACGGTGCACGTCGAGAACAGGATCAAATACAAGCTCGATGTCGCTCGGATAATGTTCTCGCCGGCCAACGTCAAGGAGCGCGTGAGGATGGCGAAGGTGGCAAAGCCGGGGGAGCTGGTCGTGGATATGTTCGCCGGGATTGGCCACCTCAGCCTTCCGATGGCCGTTCACGGTGGAGCGAGGGTTATAGCCATAGAGAAGAGCCCCTACACGTTTCAGTTCCTCGTTGAGAATATCGAGCTGAACCGGGTTCAGGACAGGATGACGGCCTACAACATGGACAACCGTGACTTCCCTGGCGAGAACATTGCCGACAGGATTCTCATGGGCTACGTCGTCACAACCCACGAGTTCATACCGAAGGCACTGCAGATAGCTAAGGATGAAGCGGTAATCCACTACCACAACACCGTCCCGGAGAGGCTGATGCCGGCGGAGCCCTTCGAGACCTTCCGCAGGATAGCGAGGGAACACGGCTACGAAGCGGAGAAGCTCAACGAACTGATCATCAAGCGCTACGCCCCAGGCGTCTGGCACGTGGTGGTAGATGTGAGGGTGTTTAAGAACTGACCTCTTCCCCGCCCTAAAGGGCGAGGCTTTCAGAAGAAAAAAGTAAAAGCAACACCGGGAGCCGCTACTCTCCCTTCTCCCACGGCGGCTCCCAGTCGTCGCAGACAGAGATCCTGAATAACGTCATCCAAACTGTTCACCGGAGAAAATTTTGAGTCATTCAGATAAACTTTCGGGCCCTCCTGCAGCTCAGCGTCCCCCGATGGTTAACAGATGAACTTAACCTCACACCTTGTGTGAAACGTTTCCTTTTGCGAAGACCTTATATCTTCGGAGCCGAAAATCTTTCGAGGTGATTCTGGCATGGCAATGAAAGGCTGGTGGGGAAGAATCCTCAGGGTTGACCTGACCAACAATAAGGTATGGGTGCAGGAGTACCCCGAAGAGGTCGCCAAGAAGTTCATAGGCGGCAGGGGTCTTGCTGCGTGGATTCTCTGGAACGAGGCCAAGAACGTTGACCCGCTCGGGCCCGACAACAAGCTCGTTTTCGCTTCCGGCCCGTTCAATGGTCTCCCAACCCCAAGCGGCGGGAAGATGGTTGTAGCGGCTAAGAGCCCGCTCACCGGTGGCTACGGCGACGGTAACCTTGGAACCATGGCCACCGTCCACCTAAGGAAGGCCGGCTACGACGCCATAGTCGTCGAAGGTCAGGCCAAGAAGCCGGTCTACCTCTATATCGAGGACGATAACGTGAGCATACTCAGCGCCGAGGGGATCTGGGGCAAGGGCACCTTCGAGACCGAGAGGGAGCTCAAGAAGATACACGGTAAGAACGTTGGAGTCCTCAGCATCGGCCCGGCCGGTGAGAACCTCGTTCGCTACGCAGTCGTGATGTCCCAGGAGGGCAGGGCCGCCGGAAGGCCCGGTATGGGTGCCGTCATGGGGAGCAAAAAGCTCAAGGCCGTCGTCATAAAGGGCACCAAAGAGATACCGGTTGCCGACAAGGAGAAGCTCAGGGAGCTCTCCCAGGAGGCTTACAACGCTATCCTCAACTCACCTGGCTACCCGTTCTGGCACAGGCAAGGAACGATGGCAGCGGTTGAGTGGACCAACGAGAACTCCGCCCTGCCGACAAGGAACTTCCAGGACGGTTCCTTCGAGTTCGCCCGCTCGATAGACGGCTACACCATGGAGGGTATGAAGGTCAAGCAGCGCGGCTGCCCCTACTGTAACATGCCATGTGGAAACGTCGTCCTGGACGCTGAAGGCCAGGAGAGCGAGCTTGACTACGAGAACGTTGCCCTTCTCGGTTCAAACCTCGGAATCGGAAAGCTCAACGAAGTTTCGGTCCTCAACAGGATTGCAGATGACATGGGTATGGACACCATCAGCCTCGGTGGGGCAATAGCATTCATAATGGAAGCCAAAGAGAAGGGCCTGATTAAGGACGACGCCGCTCCGGAGTTCGGCGACTTCAAGAAGGCCAAACAGCTGGCCCTCGACATCGCTTACAGACGCGGCGAGCTCGGCAACCTCGCGGCGGAGGGCGTCATGAGGATGGCTCAGAAGCTCGGTGACGACAGCTTCGCCATGCACGTGAAGGGACTTGAGGTCAGTGGATATAACTGTTACATCTACCCGGCAATGGCCCTCGCCTACGGTACCAGCTCAATCGGTGCCCACCACAAGGAGGCCTGGGTCATCGCCTGGGAGATCGGTACAGCCCCGATAGAGGGCGAGAAGGCCAAGAAGGCCGAGTACAAGATAACCTATGACCCGGAGAAGGCAGCCAAGGTCATAGAACTCCAGCGCCTCAGGGGCGGCCTCTTCGAGATGCTCACCGCGTGCAGGCTCCCGTGGGTCGAGGTCGGCCTGAGCCTCGACTACTATCCGAAGCTCCTTGAGGCCATCACGGGCGTCAAGTACACGTGGGATGACCTTTACAATGCAGCGGACAGAGTTTACGCCCTCATAAGGGCCTACTGGGTCAGAGAGCTCGGCGAGAAGTGGGGCAGGCACATGGACTACCCGCCGAAGAGGTGGTTCACCGAGGGCCTCAAGAGCGGGCCGTACAAGGGCCAGCACCTCGACAGGGAGAAGTACGACGGTCTGCTCAGCGAGTACTACCGTATGAGGGGCTGGGACGAGCGCGGAATTCCGAAGAAAGAAACGCTTGAGAAGCTCGGCCTCGACTTCGTGGTTCCAGAGCTGGAGCAGGTCACGAAGCTCGAGTGACCTCTTCTCTTTTTCTCCGACAAATTTTTAGAGCCCCAGTTCTAACCTCTTATCGGTGGTGAACATGGCCAGGATAAAGCTCATGGGGGCTTTTGCCCACCTCGCGGGAGCGAGGGAGCTTAATGTTAAGGTTGACGGCAAGAAGACCGTTGATGAAATCCTCCGCGAGCTCATACCCCGGTATGACGAGTTCCATGATAAGATAATCATGATAAACGGCCACCCGGCGAGGGGCGATGCCGAGGTCGAAGACACCGACGAGATCAAGGTAATGCCTGTTTTGAGCGGGGGTTAAGGCTTTTCGTTTCTTTGCTGTGGTTTCTATTTCTGAGTAGGCTTCGGGAGTTTGAGAATATAGGAAGCTTTTAGAAAAAGCTTCCCCAAAAGAGCACCCTTCCTCATAAAACCGCTGGGAAAGGTTAGCGTGCACTCTAAAACTCGCGCATGAAACAGGGTTTAACATAAAATCGACTATTAAGGACGCCTTGTGAGGATGGAACGCTATAAACTGCCAGTTATAAAGAGTAAACCCTCTAAAAACAAGTAACTTGAACTTGCACGCCAACTTTGATCAAACTTTGCGCAAGCAAAGTTTGTATGGCGCCGGGGCAGGGATTTGAACCCTGGCGGGCTAACGCCCACGGACTCTCCAGGCCCGCGCCTTCCCAGGCTAGGCTACCCCGGCGCATAAATGAGAGGAATCAGGAGATGAGCTCGATCTCGATGGTGACGTCCTCAGGGACGCGGATGCGCATGATCTGGCGCATGGCCCTTTCGTCGGCCTCAATATCGACCAGCCTCTTGTGAACGCGAAGCTCAAACCTGTCGAAGGTGGCGGTGCCCTCTCCGTCCGGGCTCTTTCTGGTGGTGATCCTGATCCTCTTGGTCGGGAGCGGTATCGGACCGCTCATCCTGACGCCGGTCCTCTCGGCTATCTGCTTGATCTGGTCGGTGACCTCGTTGAGGGCCTTAATGTCCGTGCTTGCGAGCTTAATCCTTGCCTTCTGCATTTCCGTCCCTCCTAAATTTCCAGGAAGTAAAGGAAAGGTCAGAGAAGGGCTTCACTCGCCCTTCTGGATGGATATGACCATACCGGCAGCGACGGTCTGGCCCATGTCACGGATGGCGAACCTGCCCATCTGCGGGATCTCCTTGACCGGCTCGATGACCATCGGCTTGGTCGGCCTGAGGACGACGATTGCTGAGTCACCGGTCTTGATGAACTGCGGGTTCTCCTCGACGATGTTGCCGGTTCTCGGGTCGAGCTTGGCAAGGAGCTGCTCGAACCTGACGGCGACCTGGAGGGTGTGCGCGTGGAGGACCGGGGTGTAGCCGACGGTGATAGCGGTCGGGTGGTTGAGGACGATGATCTGGGCCTTGAAGGTGTCCTTCGGCCTGACGACGGTCGGCGGGTTGGTGGTGTGTCCGGCAACGTCACCGCGCTTTATGTCGTTCTTACCAACGCCACGGACGTTGAAACCGATGTTGTCACCCGGAAGGGCTTCCTGCATCGGCTCGTGGTGCATCTCGATGCTCTTAACCTCACCCTGGATCGGCTTGTGGAAGATCGTGCTGGCCGGCTCGAAGATGACGACGTCACCGACCCTGAGCCTGCCGGTCTCGACACGGCCAACCGGAACGGTACCGACACCCTTAATTGAGTAGACGTCCTGGATCGGGATGCGGAGCGGCTTGTCGACCGGCTTCGGCGGCTCCGGTATCTGGTCGAGGGCCTCGAAGAGGGTCGGGCCGTTGTACCAGGGCATCTTGTCGCTCTTCTTGACGATGTTGTCGCCCTCCCAAGCGCTGGTCGGGATGATCAGAACGTCCTTGTAGCCGAGCATCTGGAGGAGCTTCTTGACCTGGTTGGCGACCTGTTCGAACTTCTTCTGGTCGTAGTTGACCATGTCCATCTTGTTGACGCTAACGATTATGTGGTTGATACCGAGAGTCTTGGCGAGGAAGGCGTGCTCCTTGGTCTGCGGCATGATACCGTCGGTGGCGGCGACGACGAGGACTGCAGCGTCGGCCTGGCTGGCACCGGTGATCATGTTCTTAACGAAGTCCCTGTGGCCCGGAGCGTCAATGATGGTGATGTACCTGTGCGGGGTCTCGAACTTGGTGTGGGCGACGTCAATGGTGATACCCCTCTCCCTCTCTTCCTTGAGCCTGTCCATGACCCAGGCGAACTTGAAGGACTTACCCTTCTCACCCATCTGCTCGAACTTCTGGATGATGTTCTCCGGGATGTTCTGGCTGTCGAACAGGAGCCTTCCGACGGTGGTACTCTTACCGTGGTCGACGTGTCCGATAAAGACAATGTTAATGTGTGGCTTCTCCTTAGCCATTTCCAAACACCTCCAAACTTTGGTCTACTCCGGCTGAGTAGGATGGCTTTTTAAATCTTTCGAACCTCGGCCCCCTCGGGCGGGAAACCCGCCGTTTCTCGGGGAGGCCTCATGAGTCCCGTCCTTAACTTGCAGAGCGGGTTTAAAAACTTAACTACACGGGTTTTCGGCAAAAACCTGTTAAAATGTGTGCAATAGACGGAAACGAAACAGTGGGAAGATTCAAGAAATCTAACAGAGCCTTTGGAGTGGGATTCCTCCATAAATCCTGGAAGAGAAGATGCAACAATGTCCGGGAGCCCAAAGACCGGTAAGGGTACAGAAACTGTAGAACAAGAACATAAGAAGAAAGAATCAGCCCGCTCACTGCTGCGGGCAGACGTCCTGCTCCTTCGGCGGGTTCGGGTCGAGACCCTTCCTCTGGCGTATCTGCCTGATAATCTGCTGGGCCAGCTCGTTCGGAACGCGCTTGAAGCCTGCGTGCTCCGTGCTCCAGAGGGCCCTTCCGCTGGTCGCTCCACGGATGGCACCGGCGAATCCGAACATCTCGGCGACCGGCGCCTCGGCGATGATGATCATGACCTCGCCCTCCTGGCGCATGTCTATGAGCTGGCCGCGCCTCTGGTTGATCTCCCTGCTGACGGCGCCCATGTACTCGTAGGGCACGTTGATGATGACCTTCTGGTACGGCTCGTAGAGGATGGGCTGGGCCTTCATCATGGCGCAGTGGATTGCAGTCCTGATGGCCGGGTAGATCTGGGCCGGACCGCGGTGGACGTTGTCCTCGTGGATCTTAGCGTCGTGGAGGCGAACCATGACCTTCATAACCGGCTCCTTGGCGAGCGGGCCCTCGTCCATAGCCATGTGGAAACCGTCAACGAGGAGGTCCATGACCTCGTTGAGGTACTGGATACCCTTGGTGTTGTCGAGGAAGATGTTGCCCTGGTATACGTCGACTATGCCCTTGGCAACCTCGTAGTCCATGCCGAGCTCGGCAAGCTTCTTGGCGACCGCCTTCGGGTCCTTCGGCCTGCCCTCCGGTATCTCACCCTCACGGATGGCCTGGTAGATCTCGTCCGGGAGCGGCTCGACGGTTATGTAGAACCTGTTGTGCTTGTTGGGCGACTTGCCCTCGACTATCGGGCTGACCTTGCTGACGCTCTCGCGGTAGACGACGATCGGCGGACTGACCTCGACGTCGAGCTTCCAGTCCTCCTTGAGCTTGACGAGCTTGACCTCAAGGTGGAGCTCACCCATACCGCTGAGGAGGTGCTGGCCGGTCTCCTCGTCGATCTTGACGTGCAGGGTTGGGTCCTCCTTGGCGAGCTGGCGGAGGGCCTCGATGAGCTTCGGAAGGTCCTTGACGTTCTTGGCCTCGATGGCAACGGTAACGACCGGCTCGCTTGCGTAGTGGAGGGCCTCGAACGGCTCAATCTGCTCGGTCGAGACGGTCTCACCGGCCATGGCATCGCGGAGACCGGTTACCGCGACGATGTTTCCAGCCGGGACGGCCTCCATGTTGACCCTCTCAGGACCCATGTAGATACCGACCTGCTGGATCCTGGACTTCCTCTTGGCGTTGATGAGGTAAACCTCCTGTCCGGTCTTGACGGTACCGCTCCAGACACGGCCGGTTGAGACCTCACCGGCGTGCTTGTCGAGGATGATCTTGGTGACAACCATCGTCATCGGTCCCTTCGGGTCGCACTTGAGCATGGCCTGGCCGACGTCGCTGTTGACGTCGCCCCTCCAGAGGTGCGGAATCCTGTACTTCTGGGCCTCAAGCGGGTTCGGAAGGTGCTTGACGACCATATCGAGAACCACAACGTGGAGCGGGGCCTTCTGCCTGAGGGTCTTGAGGTCGCCGCTGTTGGTAAGCTCGACGATGTCCTTAAAGGAAACGCCGGTCTTCTTCATGTACGGGACGCTGAGGGCCCAGTTGTAGTAGGCGCTACCAAAGGCGACGCTACCGTCCTCGACCTTGACCATCCACTGGTTCTTGAACTCGTCCGGGGCGTACTTCTTGATGAGCCTGTTGACGTCGGTGATGATCTTGGCGAACCTCTGGAGGATGTCGTTCGGGCCGAGCTTGAGCTCCTTGATGAGCCTGTCGACCTTGTTGATGAAGAGAACCGGCTTGACGTACTCCCTTAGGGCCTGCCTGAGAACGGTCTCGGTCTGGGGCATGACGCCCTCGACGGCGTCGACAACGATAATCGCACCGTCTATGGCACGCATGGCCCTGGTAACGTCACCACCGAAGTCGACGTGACCTGGAGTATCAATCAGGTTGATGAGGTAGTCGTTCCCCTCGTAGTTGTGAACCATCGAGACGTTGGCCGCGTTGATGGTAATACCCCTCGCCTGCTCCTGCTCATCGAAGTCGAGGACGAGCTGCTTTCCGGCGAGTTCTTCACTTATCATTCCCGCTCCAGCGAGCAGGTTGTCGCTCAGAGTCGTCTTACCGTGGTCAATGTGAGCGGCAATACCCATGTTCCTGATCCTCTCGGGCTGGGTCATGAGCTCCTTAATCTTCGCAATCATCTCTTCCCTTCTTCCCATAATACACCACCATCCTCTGATGAGCTTGTCGGCTTAACTTAAAAAGTTCGGTTATAAAGCTTTTCCCGGTTGAGAACCGGGATTGAGGGAGTGCGTTCAAACTACTTAAGGGTTTTGGATGTGATTGGGGATGGCGGCGTGGACTTCTTCAAGATAACAGCTTGTTCACTGCCCGCAATACTCTCTCCCTCACGTCCTCTCTGGCGTAAACTCCCCAGTGCCAGTGGGTGTCCTTGAGTTCAACCAGCGAACGGACGAGCGGTGAAACATCGCTGAGCCTCTTAAGCCCCTCTTCCGTCTCCACGAAGGCGTTTCTCTCCTCGAACTTCGGCTTTGGGGAGTAATCAACTATTGCGAGGTGGCTGAACTCCGCTTCGAGCTCCCTCTTTAGTTCGCTCACCGCATCCGCTCCGGGGTCTTCGTTCGTGTAAACGACGCGCTTGTAGAGCTTCCTGCTGTCTATCGCCTTCATCAGCTCCCTGACCTCCGGCTTTTTGCTCGTTCTAAGTCTGGAGACCAAGTCGATTTCGTCCATTGTCCGGATTTCTTCGTAGGAAATTCCCTCGAGTTCTACTGCCTTAACGAGCATCGCGCCGGCTATCTTCGAGGTGTGGTGCTGGTAAACGGCTGGATACATCATGCTCCTCGCAAGGAGGAGGTTCTGGGCAGCCATTGTCCCCTTCTCGCCAACGACGAGCTTTTCTCCATCCCAGCGGAGGTTTCTGATGAGCCTGTCAAGGTCAACGAGGCCAAAGGCAATGCCGGTGTAGTACGCATCTCTCACGAGGTAGTCCATCCTGTCGGCATCGATGTCGCCGCTGACGAGGGGGTGTTTTAGGAGTTCGAAGAACTCGCGGAGGGAATAACGCTCCCGTATAACGTCCCCGACCTCCCCATTCTTTATTATCCAGCGTGTGCCCTCCTCGTGCCTTGGATAGAGGGCCTCAAGGGTGTGGGAAAATGGATAGTGGCCAAGGTCGTGGAGCAGGGCCGCATAAACGGCCCCCTCCTCGATATCCGGGTTGTGCTCGCGTATCCTCCTCGCCAGGTGAAACGCCCCCAGGGAGTGCTCGAACCGGGTGTGTCTGGCAGAGGGGTAGGCGAGGTAGACCAAACCGAGCTGGGTTATCCTCCTCAGTCTCTGAAACTCCGGCGTATCCACCAGCCTAACCGCGAAGTCGTCCAGCTCGATGTGGCCGTGTATGGGGTCGTGGACGAGCTTCATACCCGTCACCGAGTTCCTCAGCTCCAGGTCTCCGCTATCACATCGTGCTTGTGGATGCTCTCGTTGCTGATTACGCGCACGTGGATTTTGCCTTTGAAGCGCTCCTTGGCCTTGGAGAACACCTCCCTGGCCACGTCCTCGACGAACTTGGGGTTGGCGTGCATGCCCTGAACGACGGCGTTCTCGTCGACGGTCTTGAGCAGGGTGTAGGTCGGGTGGCTGAAGGAGCTTTCAACGACGTCTATCATGTCCTCGAGCGGTATCTCCTCGTTGAAGGGAGCCCTAACTTCCAGCTCCCCAACGGCGCGCTGGATGTGGGTCTTCCCGTTGTTGTTGGCCATCGCGTGTGGGCAGGCGGTGTTTCCGATGACCTTGACGCGAAGGACCTTCTCGAAGGAGCCGTCGTAGTTCTTTATGACACCAACCTCGACGTCGTATGGTTCATAAGAGAGCCTCTTGCTCGCAGGAGTCTCGCGCGGTATTACGAGCTGGGTCTTTATCCAGACCTCTGCCCTTTTGTGCGGGTGCTTTCCCTCGAGGCGCTTGATTATGCACTTTCCAAGCTCTTCAAGAGAGGTGTGGGCCTCTAGGACCTCCTCTTCAACGGCCTCGCTCATGGCCTCCGTTATGCTCTCCACGAGCCTGCTCATGTGGATTCCCTTCTTCTCCTCGGGGACGTCGATAGTTATCTCAAAGATGGGCAGGAAGGTGTAGACCTTCCCCTTCCAGTTTATCTTGGCGACCGTTCTGAGGTTGGTTATCCCGACGCGGTGGAGGCGCTCCCTGATTTTCGGGGTCTCCTCCTGGGTCTCGAATATGGGCATGAGCATCACCTTCTTTTTTAGGGGCATCTAAGCGGGGGGCTTTTTAAAATGTGCGCCGTGCTCATTTGCCCATACACAGGGACAGTAGATGTTCCCGCAGGTTCCTGGCAACACCCTCCCTGAGAACGACTCCATTCCTGGTGATGAAGACCTCCCTTCCCACCCTGGACAGCTCGTATCCGAAAAGACCGAACGGAGTCCCATCAAAGAAACTGAGAATGTTCTCCTCCGGCCCGAACATGTCAGGGATCCAGTAATTGTAGACTCCCTCAAGGCGGGGGTACACGACGGCGGCACTGCCACCTGCAAGGCGGGAATATGAATATATCTGGTAGAGCTCCTCGCTTGTTCTCACCAGTTTTCTCCTCCACTGCCCCATCATTTTCACGAGTAGGCTGCGGTACTTAACCTCGATCACGCACTTTCCGTAGTCCGTCGCAACCAGTATGTCGGGGAGAGGTGGGCCAAAGGTAAAGACGGCACCCAGTTTTGCTTCCACTTTTTGAGCGCCCTCGACGATGTGGGGGAGCCTGTAGTCTCGGTACACCGTGGCCTCCCCTTGGAGGACCCTTCTTATTGTGTGATAGACAAGGGTTTCGAAGAGGTGTGCCATATCCATAAAAATCCCGTGCTGAACGAGGCCCCTCTGTTGTCCCCTGCCGAAACCTTCGAGAACTATCATCGCAAGGGTGTACACGGGCCTGAACCTTTCATTGAGGGAATTAAAAGACACCCTGCCCGGGTCATCGTCCTTAAGCCTGCCAACTTCCCTAAAGTATTCCAGAAGGGCACTGGCTTCCCTTCTAACCCCTTCCCAGCTCGAGTTCTCAGCCACCACCTCAAGTGCGGCTTTCAGCACCCTGTTTAGGGGGTTATCAATCCCCAGAACCGTGTGCCTAATTGGAATATCCAGACTTCCCGGTGTCTTTCGTATCAACCGTGAGAGGAGAACCCTCCCCCGAATGGTCTTGGAGTTCTCTTCCACCTCGCTGTACTCCCGATACATCCCGTGGAATATTTTCCGCCCAAGTTGGGAAGTGTAGAGATAAAAGAACATCTCATGGATCAGCTCGTCCTCTCCCCTGTATGCCGAGACCGCGCGCTCTATATCGCGTTGGCTCATGCCCAGGTTGCCGCTCAGGTTCAGAAGGCTGAGAAAGAACTTCATGGAACGCCTGTGATCCGGGTCGTTTCTGTACGGCTTTGGAAGAACCTGTATCATGAACGGCTCGTCTCTGAGATAGTATGCGAAACCCACGCTGCCATGTGCCTGGATGTAATAGTCGCCCCTGCTGACGTCGTATCTCAGGCTCAGGACATCACCCTCGCGGCCATAAATGCTGTTTATGGACTCAAAAAACCTCTGGAGCTCGGAGGGGGATACGTTTATCCCCTCCGCGTGAAGGCTCTGAAGATACTTTCTCTGGAACTCGTAGATGGTCACGGCCCTCATTCGGACCCCACCAGCCTGCGGAGGGCATCTATGAACTCATCGAGGTCCATCCAGATTATTCTGCCCCTCTCGTCTATGAACTCGAAGCCCGGATAAAGGGATCTAAGATGCTCCCAGTTCCCGTAGAAGTACTCTTGGAAGAGGGGCAGCACCTTGTGGTAGAAGACCATGTAGAGTGCCTGCCTTGGATCGTCTGCGGAGGGTATATCGAGAAAGTAACCGTGCCCTAGGGTGTAGTCTTTACCCTTCTCCTGCTCGATGATTGAGTTTATCCTCGTCAGGAGGTGTTCCAAGTTTATGCCATCAACGTTCACGTCTCTGAGCTTCTCTGGATCCGGAGAAAGTTCCACGAATGCGAATCTCCTCCTGAGTGCAATATCGAGCAGGGCTATGCTCCTATCGGCCGAGTTCATGGTGGCAATGATGTACAGGTTTGGGGGCAGTGCGAAAAGCTCCCGTGAGTAGGGAAGGGTCACTATGACCTCTGTAGGGGCACCCAGCCTCTTATCCGGGTCAAGAAGGGTTATCAGCTCTCCCAGGATTCTGCTTATATTGCCACGGTTGATCTCATCGATTACTATGTAGAACTCCCTCCTGGGAACAATGGGGGTTTTATCCCCTGCCCGTCTCTTTTTCAGGAATTCCTGGACGGCCATCTTCATGTCTTCGTACTCCATGTTCTCTCCACGTCTTCGGAATCCATCCGGCAGGGAATCGTATATTGCCCTCACGGCGAGGCGCTTAAACACGCCATCGGAGACTGTGTATACGACTTTTTCCTCCTTTTCAATGGGCCTGAACCCCTCCACGAAATCCTCATAGCTGTACGACTGGTGGAACGTGACAAACTCCGCGTTCTTGGCAGTTTTTAGTGCCAGATGCGTCTTACCCGTGCCGGGTGGCCCGTATATGATGACCTGTTTGAATCTCCTGAGCAGGGAAATCAGGACCGTCTCTCCAAGATTCTCATCCAGACCCTCTTTCTGGTGTCCCCCACCATGTGCTTCGGAAGCGGTGCCCTCAGGCTCTAAATCGCCGCTCTGCACCTTTGGCGCCTCAAGGAGATACAGGTAGTCAACCTCCCTGCGGAGGAAGTAATAAAAGGTCCCGCCCGAGCTTTTACCCCCGCTCCTTCCGAAGTAAAGCGTCTCACCGTCCCTGGAAATCCCCGCGAACTTAGGATCAACGACACCGGGCACGTACCTTCCCAGAACCACCTCTCCCTGGAAATCTTCCGCCCCTATCTTTTTGGATGTGTTGAGGACATCAAAGGATATGAACCCTGCCCTCAGGTTTCCCCCGTAAACACCGGTTATGACAAAAAGTCCCCTGGAAGTGAACGAAAGGAATACCAGCTCCCCAGGCAACAGTACCGTTTTTGCCCCTGCGGAACCCACAATGTGAACCTCGTTCCCCCCCTTGGTGCCGAGGGTGGCCATAACGGAGCCGTCTTTCAACCATATGTCGCCTATCTGTCGCCCTCCCCTAGGCACTATACTGGACTTCGAGATGACCTCAATGCCGTCCCAGAATTCCAGCGAAGAATAGTACGGAAACATCGGGAGGGGGATCTTCGCCAGCTCCAGGCGCTGCCTTTGATTCTTTCGAAATGTGTAAAGCAGGTAAAGCGAGTCGTCAGTGTCCTTCACGGAATGGATATAAGCGAACCCGTCCTGCGGCGTTGGAATCTTAATAACCTCAACCTCCCCGGGCGCAAAGTACTCAACCTTGTAATCACAGAACACCACCAACCTCTCGCGAGGGGTGAAGCTGACGTAGAAGGGTAGTCTGGTAAAATTTACTGGTAACACCTCAGATTCCGGATCGGCTGACTGAACTGGGTATATTCTGACCTCACCCGTCCCGCATTTCGTAAAGACGGCAAGTTTTTCCTCACCGGGGAGCATTATCGCCTCATCAGCACAGGGTACAGGGAGTCCCTTTTCCCATCCCCCAACTGGCTGTCCCCCCGTCCCAAAAACGTGGATGAACCTTGAGTCGTCATCCAGCCTTACCAGAACCGCAATATACTTTCCGTTGGGGAACAGCTTCATATCCTCAATGACGAATCCAAAATCGCCATACTCCGCGTCTAGGAACCTGTTTATCAAATACATTGAGGTTTTCACCGGCACGGGCCTGATCATTACAACCACCAATAGGAATAAAGGGTAGCATACTTAAATAGTTTTCTTTCCAAATGAAATCGCATGGTTACCCGAAAGCTTCACAGCGCCAACGGGGATTAAAAAGATAACGAAACTAAACACACGCTCATACCGCCCTTCTCAATACAAGAGAACAAGAGAAAAGGAGTTATCTTTTCTCCCGAAAGCCTCGCCCTTCCTGCCGGGGAGGAGTCCAGAAAATGCTATCCCCTCTTTTCGACCTGCTCGATCATGTAGTAGACGGTCCTGAGAGGAATTCCCATGCGGGAGCTTATCTCCTTCGCAGGGACGCCCTTCCTGAGGAGCTCCCTTACCTGCCTGACGGTTCTCTCGTCGTATTTCCTCGGCCTGCCCCTCGGGTAGCCCTCGGGGACGAGCTCGATGCCCATCTGGGCGAGGGCAGCTATCACCTTCTTCGAGACCTTGGGGTAGAGGCTCGGCGGGCAGGATATCTTCCTCACGTTCGGGGCGCGCTCGAGTATCCTGACGAGTATCTCCTTCGTCGGGCGGAGGTTGATGTAAACCTCTGTGACCTCATCGCTGAGGCTCTCGCGAAGCTTTCTGATAAGCTCCTCGTTGTTCCTCGCTTTTATCTCCGCCCTCATGCCCTCACCCCTGGAGGAGGGCCAGGAACTGCTTTGCCCTGTCGCTCTTCGGCATGAACTTCTCGAACTTCTTCGTGTCCGCGAAGAGGGTCTTGTGCAGGCCCGAAATCACGAACTTCTTTATGGCCTCAACGAGTTCGTCCTCGGGGATTCCAAGGAGCTCCGCCACCCTGTTCTCACTGTAATCGCTCATCCCGTAGAGGAGCACGCCGCCAAGCAGGTGGTTCGGGATGTTGGCTATATCCTTCCTCCTCCCGACGAGGGCCTTCTCCATCTCACACTTCCTCATGAGGAGCATGCTCCCGTGGCCGGTTTTGAAGCCGGGCTCGTCCTGGAAGGGCAGGTCAAAGATGGAGTAGTGGCAGTCTATGCAGAGCCTTATGTCCGGGTAGAGGCCGAGGCTCTCCCTGTCGTTCTCTGAGGTAAGGAAGTAGTAGCGGAACAGGTCGAGGCCAAGCTTTTTGGCCCCGTCCTCTGGGTCGAGGATTGAGTAGGCGAGCGCGAGGTTGTCCACGGTGTAGTGGTTGTTTATTAGCACTCCCTTCGTTTTGACGAAGCTGAGAACCCTCCACCTGAACCTCCTTCCGTAGCGCTGCCTGAGCTCGGCCTCTATGTCGGCATCAGTGGGAAGGTCGAGCCTCGCCTTCTTGAGCCTGTTGTTCTCCCAGTACTCGACCTCTATCCTGAGCCCGCGCGTCCTGACCGTCCCCTTCTCGCGGAGCTTTCCTTTTATAAGCTTGAACGACTCCCTCACGGCTATGCTCTCCCTTGAGAGCAGCCTGAGAACGTCGCCGGAGTAGGCCAAATAGGGCAGAACCTCAACCCTGCCGAGCTGGATGGGGTTTGAAACCGCTTTTACGTTCTCTGCGTTCTCCCTGGTTAGCTCTTTGATGGTTATCAGTTTCTTGCCGAGGAAGAAGGTGTAGTTGGCGGAGATCAATGCCAAGGCCATTTTGTGGGCGGTTATAGCCGAGCGGAGGCGCTCCAAAGCGAGGATCCTGTTGCGCTTCTTCTTGTATATCCACTGGATGTGGGGGTCGCGGTTCTTCCTGTCCGAGAAATCAGCCGAGGGTGTGGCCTCACCGACGCGCTTTGAGAGGTCTTCCTCAAGCTCCTGGAGGAGCGAGAGGTTTTCCTTAAGGCGGAGGGAGATGGACGGGATGTCGAAGGTCTCAAATAACCCGTCCATGTCTATCCCAATATCATCCAGTATCTTGTTGACCTGCGCGACGAGCTCCTCGGTCGTCGTCATGGCAGCAGCTCACCGTTGTTTATTTTTCCTGGGAGGTACTCCTTGGCGACGAACTCAAGGCTCTTGTTGGCCAAAGCCTGTTGCTCAATCCTGACCCCCATTTTGAGGGCCATCTTGAGCTGCCTCTGCCACTCTTTGTTCTGGAACCAGGGGTAGTTCATCTCTTCAATGATACGCTTGTAATCCCCCGTCGGGCCACCCTTCTTGTTGGGTGGGATTCCCTTGAGCTTTTCGGTGACGTTCTCCAGACCGTAGCGCTTTATGTCGTCCATGGTCATGCCGACGAACTTCGCCTCGGGCGTTGCCAGCTTGTCGCTGAGGTAAGCGAGGTTAATCGAACCCTGCTTTATTGTCGAGTAGATATACCAACCGTATGGGTCACCGTCGGTGAAGACTATGATCGGTACGCCTTCCTCGTAGTGGAGCCTGTGGATAAGCCTTCTAACGCCGCGGGAGGCCTGTCCCTGCGTCGCTATGATCAAAGCGTTCTCCTTCTTGGGGAACTTTTCCTCAATCAGACGGTCGGCCATAGCTGCAGTCTCGACGACGAGGGCGTAGTCAACGTTTATCTCCGGGAACTGGATGTGCTCCACCGTTCCGGGGACGGCCCAGCCGCCGCTTCCCAGCCTTGAGGCGTTGAACTCGTCTTCCCCATCGCGGATGACTATGTCGCCGTAGATGTAGCCGCGCCTGTCGGCGGTGAGGTGCATCTCCTCACGAAGAACCCCCATCATCCTCTCGAGGTCCTCTATAATCGGGTCGCTCTCGCTCTGATCCTCGAAAGTGTTCTCCCTCGTTCCTGGAATGGTGTGCTTGTTGGCGTAGTAAGCTTCACGAAGGCTGGCGTGCTTGTTCTCACTCACGAGACGCTTCACGTAGGCCATTATGAGCAGGGTTTGCATGAACTTTCTGGCGTGGGCCACGTTGAGGAAGTACCTCCTGGACAGCTTGTCGCCCATCCTGATGACGCGCCTCTTTTCATCGAAGTAGACGTTGCTGAGCCCGCGCATGGGTATGTCAAAGTGGGGGTTCTTCCCGCTCTTTATGTCCTCAAGAATCTGCCTCCCGTACTCCTCAAGCCTGCTGAGTACCCTTTTTGGGTCGTAGGAGAACTTCTCCTTCGGCTTCTCGCGGTGGATCGCTTTGCGTTTAGGCATTCTCGCTCACCTCCTCTGGGGCCTCTCTGGATGCAAAATGGTTCTCAATAAACCTGACGAAGTACTCCCTAATGGCCTCCTCGGGCTCGCCGGTTAATACGCTCAGCGCCCTCGCTATCTCGGGGACGTATTTCTCGAAGGTCTTCCGTCTCTTTACCTGGTGGAGCTTCCTGTGCTTGCCGCTCAGGTATGTCTGGAGCCTTCTGGCGGCGTCCATTAAGGCAAGGCGGATCTCGTTGTAAATGTCCTCGTCGTTGGCTATGCTCTGCTTTCCGGTTCCGGTGTAGGGGACGTGGACGCTGATGACGTTTATCATGACAACGAGGGGCGTCCTGTCCGGGTCATCCACCTTGTAACGCTTCCAGTCTATGGAGCGGGCGGCTATTGTGGTCACACACGAACCGGCATCGAAGAGGAGCGGGACGCGGTTGGCGTACCTGAAGACGTCGAAGCCAGCCGGAATCTCACCACCGTATGCTATGCCTACCTCCACCTGGAAGGGGATTCCTCCGGAGTAAACCTTGGGCGGCCTCGTCACCGCGGTGACGAACTCCGGCTTGAGGATCCCTTTCAGGCCCTTCTCGATGTTCTCCTCGCCTATAGGTCTTAAACCATGGGTCGGGGGGGCGAGGAACTTCATGTACTTGAAGGCCTCGACTATCTCCTCAGCCTCCTGCCAGGTGAGTTTCTCGGGTGGCTTCTCCATGAGCTTTGCCACCTGCTTGACGACCTTTGTGTAGCCCCTAAATGCCCTCAAAACGGATTTAACGTCGCCTTCCATGAGTTTCTGATAGTACTGCTCCTGGAGGTTCTTGTCTTCGACAGTCTTTATGAGCCTGAGAGCGGCTATGTACTCAATAAGCTCATCGACCTTCTTGTCGCTTATCCTTGAGAACTCCCCTACAAGGAAGCGCCTTACGGTGTTTCTCCTCGTCTTCTTGGCCATCCTGTAAACGTCATCGGTGAGGACGCCCCTGGGATGGGGCTTCATCTCAACGGGCGGCTTGGGGACTTCTTCACTCGAGCGCGGGAAGACTATGAGCTTCCCGTCCGGTTCAATGAGCTCGATGTGGGCGTGGGGGTTGGCTATCGCCGTTAGCTTGAGGTACCAGTAAACACCCTGCCTCGAGCGGATGTAGCGGACGTTCTTCACCTCAAGCTCTATCCTCGTCCCGCGCCAGCCGGTCGGGTTTGGGTGTTTTTCCTTCTTGACTATCTTACCCTCGTTCCTGTCCACGTCGATTTTAACCCACGCCTCGATGATCTCATCGTCGCCGGTTGACGTTATGACGCGCGTTGCCTTTCCGCTCGTTATCTGGGCGAACATTACGGCGCCGCTTATACCGATACCCTGCTGGCCCCTGCTCTGAATGTTCCTGTGGGCCTTGGTTCCGGCGAGCATCTTTCCGAAAACGTGGGTTATGTACTTCTCCGGGATTCCCGGGCCGTTGTCCTCGACGACGACCTTGTAGTGTTCGCTTCCAAGTTCCTCTATCTCCACCCTGACGTATGGGGGTATTCCAGCCTCTTCACACGCGTCAAGTGAGTTGGTCACCGCCTCGTGAACCAGCGTTGTAAGCGAGCGGACTTTGCCCGTGTAGCCGAGCATTGCCGCGTTTCGCCTGAAGAACTCGCTGACGCTCTGTATCTTAAACTCCTTAAACAGCTGATTCGCCTCGCTCATCCTCAGTCCTCCCAATACTCGTCGTCTTCAGAAAACTCGGGGTAGTCCCCCGCTTCGCCGGCCCCTCCCTCCAGGGCCTCGTAGTAGTTCGAGCTTTCGAGTTCGAGGTCCTTCTTGCGCCTCTCGAGGTATTTGTAAACGACGCCGTGCGGGGAGCCTTTGGCGAGCTTCTCTATGGCAGTCTTTGCCACCTCAACCTGGAGGGGGTTGCCGATTATTGCGACGGTCTTTCCGTAAACGCTAACGTCCGCACCGCTCATCTCCTCTATGATCTCCCTCGTCCTGCCCTTCCTGCCGATTATCCTACCCCTCACCCTTGGGAGGGCGTTCTTGTCGTTGCCGATGATTATATCCGTGAGGTTGACCACCTCGAGGGTTTCACCCTCATTGAAGAGCCTGAAGGCCCTTTCAGGGGAGAACCCTCTCCCTATGGCCATAACAACATCGCGCGCCTTCCATACCGCTAAAGGATCGTCGGTTTTCTCCGTTGAGGTTATGAAGACCTCTCCCGTCTCGCTGTCTATCTCTATCTTGGTCTTCGTGCGCCTCTCTATCTCCCTCTTCGTCTGGCCCTTCTTCCCGATGACCACCGCGACGCGCTCCTTCGGTATCCTGAGGAACTCCTCCTGCTCACCCTCAGCGGCGTAGTCTATCTCCACTTCGGGCTCTTCCCTTATGGGCCCCCCGTCCTTGTCAACGCGCTCGTACTTTTTCAGCAGTCTCTCAAACTCATCCATACTCTCACCCTCTAACCAGCAAGCTCGCGGAACTTATCGTCGAAATCATCAACGTCAACGCCTTTTCTACCGAAGTAATTGATGATATTCCGCAGATCCCTCTTCAGCAGCTCAACGCTCATGCGGTTCCTCTTAACTGTCGCCTGCGACCAGTCTATTACGACGGGACTATCCCACAGCAGGACGTTGTACTCGCTCAGGTCGCCGTGCACCATATCGCCGCGCTTCCAGAGGCGCTCGATTACACCCATGAGGTAAGTGTAAAGCTCCTCGAAGTCCTCCCGCTGGAGCTCCCTCTCAACGTCCTTAAGCCTTGGAGCCGGAAGTTCGTCTCCTATGAACTCCATGACCAAAACGTTGTTGCGGAAGGTTATCGGTTCCGGGACGCGGACCGCGTACTTGATGGCCCTCTGGAGGTTTTTAAACTCCCTCCTAGTCCAGACGAAGACGAGCTTCCGCATGTCTTTCGGCAGATATCCAATGCGGGGGTCGGCGGCGAGGTATTCCCATATCCTACGGAACTCGGTGGTGTAAGTGCGGTATATTTTGACCGCTATCCGGTTTCCATCTGAATCGACGCCGGCGAAGACGTTGGCTTCCTTGCCCGTGCTGATGACCCCGTGGAGGGCCTCTATCTTCCCCCTGCGGTGCAGGTAGGCGAGGGTCTCCTTAGTACTCCTGTCAAAGACCTCGTTGGCTATCTTGTAGAGCTCACTGTCCTTCTCACGCCTCTCCCTGAGGCCGAGCATGTCCTCAATCTCGCGCTCTATGAAGTCCTCGCGCATCGCTCATCACTGCTCGTCCCTGAAATTGAGAAGCTCAGAACAGGAGCTCGCCGCCGCTTATGAAGTCCTGGCTTATCTTGCCCCTCCGTAGGAGCCAGTCAACCTGAGTTCTCGTGTAGCGGTAGACTATGTCGCCCCTCTCGTCGCTCTGGACTTCCCAGGGCTGGACTATGACGACGTCGCCAACGCGCATCCACATCCTCCTCTTGAGCTTGCCTGGAATCCTGCATCTCCTTATTTTGCCGTCGGAGCAGCGGACGTCCATCCAGCCAGACCCGAGGGCCTGCTCGATGACTCCAAAGAGCTGTCCTTCTTTGGGCAGGGGGACACGGATAACCTCGTCTCCCTGAACCTGCCTATCCTTCTTTTTCTTGTTGTTTCCACTCCTGTGATATGCCATTATCACCACCTCCTTCCGCTCAACTTTGAGCCTTATAAACCTGAGCCTTGCAAAAATTTTCTAATGGGAGTACAGGGATGTGCTTTTAAAATTTTTGCACAAACGGGCCGGAGGCACTGGAGCGGAGGGGCCCGTTACCCACTCCTGTCCATTATGGTGGCATGAAAGTTTAAAAATGAACTGCTCAACAGAAACCAGGAGATGACTATGAATGCAGTAACCGCCGAGAACCTCACGATACTCTACGACGGGAAGCCCGCCCTTGAGGGTGTTACCTTTTCCTTGGAAGAGGGTGAGACGCTCCTCCTCCTCGGCCCTAACGGAGCTGGAAAGACCACCCTGCTAAGGACAATAGCCTGCTTCCACAGGGAGTACACCGGAGACCTCTATGTTTTCGGCAGGAAGCCCTGCAGGGCGAGGGAGCTGATAGGCTACGTCCCCCAGAGCCATAGCCTCAACGAGCGCGTCCCGCTCACAGCTTTAGAGGTCGTTGCAATGGGGGGCATCTACAGGAGGGGCTTCGCTCACTTCAAAATCCCCCGCGAGACTCTACTGAAGGCGGAGGAGGTTCTCGGCTTCGTTGGTCTGGGCAGCGTTAAGGACAGGCTCTTCCGCGAGCTGAGCGGGGGGCAGAAGCAGAGGGTTCTCCTCGCGAGGGCTTTGATGGGCGACCCAAAACTGCTCCTCCTTGACGAGCCACTCTCGGCACTCGATCCCAGCGCGAGGGCTGAGGTCGCGGCAGTCCTCAACAAGATAAAGCGCGAGCGGGGAATAACGATGGTGATAACCACCCACGATATCAACCCTCTCCTCGAGGTTGGGGACAGGGTGATGCTCATAAACAAACGCCTTATCGCCTTTGGCAGACCTGAAGAAGTGCTACAGGACAGCATTATCAAATCTGTCTACGGCCCGCTGGCGAGGGTTGTTCCGGTAGGGGGCAAGCTCTTCTGCATAACAGGCGACGTTCACATCCATAAGCGTGGGGGTGGTGAGCTATGATCCCCGAATACATCATCCGCGCTCTCCTGGCGAGCATAATGGTCAGCGTCCTCCTGGGAATGCTCAGCCCGCTCATCAACACCAAAGGGCTGGCCTTCCTGACCCACGCTCTCTTCCACGCCCTTCTGTTCGGTGCGGTGCTCGGCATGATCCTCGGCCTGCTCTTCGAGAACCTCTCCCTCGTCATGCTCACTGCCCTCTTTGTCACGGTCGTGATAGTCTTGCTCATAGCACACCTTGAGAAGCTCGGCTTCTCCCCGGACTCTGCAGTGGGAATCGTGGCCAGCTTCGTGGCGGGTTTGACCGTTCTTGGCTTCGGCGTCCTCTACAAGGTGATGGCGAGCAGACCATACTTCCCGCTTGGTGAGAGTATAGTGTCTTACCTCACTGGTGACATCTTCCTCATAAGCCTCAACGACCTCACTGCCCTCGTCCTCGGCGGCGCGGCCTTGTTCTTTGTAATGCTCTTCCTCTACCGCGACTTCCTCTACCTGAGCTTCGACCCCGAGGGGATGGAGAGCTACGGGGGGAACGTCAGGGCTTACCTGATGGTTCTCTACGTCCTCGTTGGAGCAATTGGCGCTTTAATCGTCCAGACGGTCGGCCTGATAACCCTCCAGGTCGTGGCGGTGCTCCCCGGCGCGATAGCACTGATGGTGAGCAGCGATTTGAGAAAGGTCATCGGCGTGAGCCTGTTCCTTACCCTTGGAGTCCAGCTCTCATCGGTGGTGCTGGCGTACCTCACAGACATACCGCCGAGCGGCTTAGCCACCATAATGCTCGGTGCAATATACGGCGTCCTTCTCTTCAGGAGGTGAAACTTTGGGCAGAAAGCTCGCTGGGATAGACGAGGCCGGCAGGGGGCCGGTCATCGGGCCGATGGTCATAGCGGCGGTTGTGGTGGACGAGGAGAACGTCCCAAAGCTTGCGGAGCTCGGCGTCAGGGACTCGAAGAGGCTGACGCCAAAGCGGCGCGAGAGGCTTTTCGACGAGATCATCAAACTCCTCGACGATTACGCGGTCATCGAGCTGTGGCCGAACGAGATAGACTCAAGGGAAGGTACCCTCAACGAGTTCGAAGTTGAGAACTTTGTTAAGGCTCTAAACTCGCTCAAGGTCAGGCCCGACGTGATCTACATCGATGCCGCCGACGTCAAGGAAGAGCGCTTTGGGGAAGACATAGGAAAGGGGCTGAACTTCAGGGCGGAGATCGTAGCGGAGCACAAGGCCGACGACAAGTTCGTGCCAGTTTCAGCCGCCTCAATCCTCGCGAAGGTCACCCGCGACAGGGCGATAGAGAGGCTGAAAGAAGAGTACGGTGAGATAGGCTCTGGTTACCCCAGCGACCCAAGGACGAGGGCGTTCCTCGAAGAGTACTACCGGAAGCACGGCGATTTCCCACCTATAGTCAGGAGGAGCTGGAAGACGCTGAGGAAGATAGAGGAGAAGCTGAAGGACGAGGTTAGGCCGAAGGAAAAGAAGAGGGAACAGACAAGCCTGGAGGATTTTCTGAAGTAGTTCATCATCTCCTCAGCCTCACACTGTCCTTTACCTCCAGCAGCCACTCAAGGTAGAGCCACAGGGAGTTCGTGAAGGCCTCCCAGCGGAGGAGTTCTCTGAGAGCAACGCCCATAACGACAGCAGCGGGCGGAACAAGGGCCGTGGCGTAGAAGCTGAACTGAGTAGTTCCCCCGAGGACGTACTGCAGTGTGAAGAAGAAGACAGTACTCCAGAAGATGCTGAATGGGGCAAGAAGGCCGTTCTTTCTCCTGTAAAGCCACGGGAGGGCGAAGATGAAGAGCACCATCGAGAGGAGGAGGAACGGGTCGGTCTGGGCGAACACGTTGGGGTCGTAGTGCAGCGCGAAGGCTTTCTTGTTCACGAACCACTCCCAAACCGGCGAAGCCGCCGGGTGGCCGCCCTTGTTGGAGAGGTGCCATTTAAAGCTCCCGAGGAAGTCCCTGAGCCACTTCTCCGGCCCGACCGCGACCATCGCAGGAACATTCGGGAGCAGGAAGCCGAGAGCGGGAAGCACGAACACAGTGAGAAGGAAGCCAACTATACTCTTCTCCCGTTTGAAGGCCCTGACCAGGAGCACTGGCCAGCCGAAGCCGCCGCTGAGCTTCGTTGCCCCTGCCAGTCCGGCCGCAAACGCCGCCCAGCGGTCCTTTTCATAGGCGAGGAAGAAGACGAAGAGGGCAACCCCAAAGGCGACGTAGATGTCGAGCATGGCAACGGTGGACATAGCCTGAAGCGTCGGGTCGGCGACCGTGAAGACCAGCGCTATGATGGCGGCGAGGTAGCTCTTGCTTATCCTGTAGGTTGCCAGGGCCACGAGGAGCTCCGTTAAAACGAATGCTACTATGCCAGGAACCCGCCAGTTCACGGGCCTATCCTCGATGAGCATGCCAAGCATTATGAAGTCCTTCCCGAGGAAGGGGTGCTCGGTGTTGAGGTAGTCCTGTATGTTCTCCTTGTCAGGATACCAGAAGCCGGGAACGACGTAGTAGACCTCTCCGGGAAGAGAAGACGACAGGTCATCCAGAAAAGCATCGAATTGCTCCGGAGGAATCTCGAAATAAACTCCCGGGAACTTAAGGTACTCCTTCTCGTAGGTGGCCCCGTGCCTCAGAGCTATCTTCTCGACGTCGTACTGGTACTTTACCCCAACGCTCTGATTCAAGAAGATGACGTTCACTCCCATCGAGCCGCTGCTCTCGTTCACGTAGGTGAGGGTAACCCCGAGCCGGTGGAGGATGTTTCTGCTCGCGGGGACGTACCAGACCTCGTCGCTGACGTAGTCGTGAAAAACCGGCTGTGAGGCGAAGTCGTAGACGTACCAGAAGGAGCCCGCCATAGTGATGAGGAGTATTAGAGCGAAGGTGACTTTCCTCCAGTCCATTGAACCACCTCTGGAACTATCGCGGGCAATGTTTTTAAGCCTCTCTCCTTAGGCGAAAACATGCTGGAGAAAATAAGCGAGGAGAAGGTCAGGGAAGCGGTCGAGCTGATAAGGCGCGGCCTTGACGAGAGGAAGCTCCGCGCGAGGCTTGGTGAGGACTGGGAGCTCATAGCCGAGATAGCAAGGGCGAGGATAAAAGCCAGGGACAAGTTCTCACGCGACGACCTCTGGATGGACCTTCAGGGGCTGCGCTACTCAACCCACGAGGAGGTTGCTAAATACCGCGCCAGGCGTCTCAAGGAGTTTGGAGTAAAGAGCATCGCCGACGTCTCCTGTGGCATTGGAATCCAGCTCATCTTCTACGCGATGAATGTTGAGAGGGCCTATGGGATCGACATCGACCCGCTCAAGGTGGAGTTCGCGAGGAGGAACGCCGAGAAGTACGGCGTCTCGAACATCGAGTTCATAAACGCGGACTCACTCTCGCCCGAGATCGCTGAGAAGATTGATGCGGAGGTGATCTTCTCTGATCCCGCGAGGCCCCCGGAGATGCCTGAAAGAAGGCTCGAAGACCTTCTGCCGAGCCCGCTGGAGGTCTACAGGGCATACGGCAGGAAAACCGACGCCTTCATCTTTGACCTCCCACCCCAGATCAGGCGCGAGAGGGTTCCATGGAAGGGCGAGTTCGAGTACATAGATCTCTTCGGGGCCCTCAACAGGCTCACTTTCTACACCGAGCCGCTGGCGAGGGCCGAGAGGAGCGCGGTCATTCTACCGGCTGGAGCCAGGGTCGAGAGCGACCCGAACCTTGAGAACATCGTTGAGTGGACGGATGAGCCAGGTGAATACCTCTACGAGATCCCGCAGTCGGTCGACTATGCTGACCTGATAAACGAACTGCTTCATCTCCTCCCTGTTGAGGCGAGGATGCTCCTCCGCGAGAAGAGGCGCGTTTTGGCGACCGGGGACGAGGAGATCAGGAGTCCCTACCTCAAGAGAACCTACCGCGTCGTTGGGATCGTCCCGTTCCACCCCGTCAGGATAAACGACTTCCTGAGGAAGGAGGGCTTTGGCAGGGCGACGCTCAGGATAAGTGTGCCTGACGGTGAGTACTGGAGGTTCAGGAAGCGCGTGGAGGCAAACCTGAGCGGCGAGAGAAGGGCCTTCGTCTTCCAGCTGGGAGATAGAGCGGTGATAGCGGAGGGGTTATAGCTCCTCTATCCTCGCGTTCCTTATCCTCTTCGAGCCGATGCGGAGCTGTTTAAAGTAATTCACATGCTCCTCTGGCAGAAAAGACTCGAGGCTGGTCGGTTTGAGGCGCTTCTTCCTCTTGCGTGGCTCTTCCTCTGGTTTAACCTTCCGGACGGTGCTCCTGAGGAACTCGTCAAGGGTCTTGTCCATCGGTCCACCCGAAATAGGTATCCCAAGGACTATAAAGGCTTTTTCCTATCGAAAGCTGAACCAAAGGGTATATGAATACACGGAAAGCCCCCCTGAGAAAGGCTTTTAACTCCCGGCGGTTTATCGAGGAAGAGAGTAAAAGCGGGTGGTTGCCGTGTGTGGAATAATAGGGTACATCGGGGACAGGCCTGCCTGCCAGGTGATAGTCAAAGGACTCAAGAGACTCGAATACAGGGGATACGATTCTGCGGGGATTGTAACGGAAGATGGGAGGAGGCTCTTCATAAAGAAGGGTGCCGGCAGGATAGATGAGCTGATCGAGAGGCTTGGCCTCCTTGAGATGCCCGGGAAGAGGGGCATCGGTCACACGCGCTGGGCTACCCACGGGGTCCCCAACGATGTTAACGCTCATCCTCAAACTGACTGCACTGGAAGGATAGCACTCGTTCACAACGGTATAATAGAGAACTTCGCCGAGATTAAGGACGAACTCGTGGCAAAAGGCCACAGGTTCGAGAGCGACACCGATACCGAGGTAATAGCCCACCTGATCGAGGAGGAGCTCAGGGGAGAGTCGGATTTCGAGCAGGCCATGAGGAAGGCCCTTCTCAAACTTCGGGGTTCCTTCGCCCTTGGAATAATATACACTGGGGAACCCGACAGGCTCTACTTCGTCAGGAACGAGAGCCCTCTCGTTTTGGGAATCGGTGACGGTGAGAACTTCGCCGCCAGCGACGTCCCGGCGTTTCTGGAGTACACGAACAGGGTCGTTTTCCTCGACGACAGGGAGTACGCGGTCATCACGAAGGACTCCTGGGTGGTCAAGAACCTCGACACCGGAGAAGTCGTCGAAAAGCCCGTCCACGAAATAGGGTGGACCCTTGAGATGGCCGAAAAGGCCGGGTTCCCGCACTTCATGCTCAAGGAGATATACGAGCAGCCGAGGGCAATAAAGGACGCCATCCACGGCAACGCTGACGTCATAAATGCCGTCGCCAGGGAGATAGCGAAGTACGACAAAATCTTCATAGTTGCGATGGGAACGTCGTACCACGCGGGTATGGTTGGCAGGTACCTCTTCCAGCGCCTCGCGAAGAAGGTTCCCATAGTCGAAGACGCGAGCGAGTTCCGCTATGAATTCGAGGATATAATCGACGAAGACACCCTCGTGATTGCGATAACCCAGAGCGGAGAAACGGCCGACACCCTCGCGGCAATGAAGCTGGCGAAGAAGAAGGGCGCAAAGGTGCTCGCGATAGTCAACGTCGTCGGAAGCATGGCGACGAGAATAGCGGATTTGACGCTCTACACCCACGCCGGTCCGGAAATTGGTGTTGCGGCGACCAAGACCTACACCACGCAGCTGACCGTCCTGACCATGCTCGCCATTGAGCTGGCCAGGATCCTCGGAACCGCCGACGAGGACTATCTCGACGAGCTTGAGGCGGGCCTGAAGGCCGTCCCGAACCTTGTTGAGGAAGTCTTAAAACACGACGGGGGCATTAAAGAGCTGGCCGAGAGTCTGGTAGATAAGAGGGACTTCTTCTACATCGGCAGGGGAGTAAGCGTTCCCACGGCTCTCGAAGGCGCCCTCAAGCTCAAGGAGATAAGCTACATCCACGCCGAGGGGCTGAGCGCCGGTGAGCTGAAGCACGGGCCGCTGGCACTGCTCGAGGATGGCGTCCCCGTGGTCGCGGTAGCCCCCAGCGGGAAGACCTTCGACAAGATCGTGGGCAACATAGAGGAATCGCGTGCGAGGGGCGCGTTTATAATCTCCCTTGGGGACAGCGAAGAGCTGGGACGCGTCTCCAACGCCTTCATCCGGATGCCGGATATGGACGAACTCCTCAGCCCGATAGTTTATGTAGTTCCCCTCCAGCTCATAGCATATCACATGGCGGTTTTGAGGGGCAACGACCCCGATAAGCCGAGGAACCTTGCAAAATCTGTTACAGTCGAATGAGGTGATTCCCATGGTGAAAACTGACGTTAAGGAGAAACAAAAGAAGAAAGAGGTGGGAGCTTCCCCCTCAAGATACTATTCCATTTTCAAGGGCTACGGCCTTCCATTCATAGCACTCCTGCTGGCATACCTGGGCTTCAGACTTAGGAACATAACCTCCAACTACAAAACCTTCCTCGACCCTGACACGTTCTTCCACTACGAGATGTACAGGCAGGCCATAACAGAGTGGATACCCAAGTACTTCGCCTACGCAGAGCCTCCAACCGGCATAAAGGCCACCGGCTACCTGGGTCTTTACACGGTTCAGGCAGCCTTCTACAAGATAACCCACGCCCTCTTTGGGTGGAGCGAACTTCAAGCCTTCAAGGTCTGGCCGCCGTTCGTGGGAGCGATGACCGTCATAGCCGTCTACCTCCTTGGAAGGAAGCTCCACTCTGACTGGGCCGGCATCTGGGGAGCGGCCTTCATGGCCTTCTCCTACGCCAGCTTCACCAAGACCATGTCTGGCAACAACCGTGGTGAAGGGCCCTTTATGATGTTCTTCCTCTTCGCGGTCTACTTCCTGCTGGTCTACCTCGACGAGAAGGAGTGGAACTGGAAGAAGGTGCTCGGCGCGGTGATGTTTCTGGTCACGAGCGTCCTATACATGGGAGTCTGGACAGGAAGCAACTTCGGTGTGGGCATACTCCTCCTGGTCGCAGGCATAACTGTCGTCGTATTCTTCACCTTCGGAATGATGGAGACTCTGAGGGACTTCGTGAGGGACTACTTCACCCTTTACGGCCTCTCCCTCCTGCTCGGTCTGGGCGTGTCTTACACAGGCTTCATAGGCATCAAGGGCTTCCTCATCTTCGCCCTCGAGGCCTTCATAGCCCTCTCAGCCCTCGTTGTGGTGATGCTCTACGGTGAGAGGCTTGGACTCAACTACTCAGACAAGAAGCACAGGTTCGGGACCATACTTGCCATAGCGGTCGTCGGTTTCCTTGCCTTCTACGGCTACTTCGGACGGGACCTCCTCAAGTTCATGGGCGCGGCATACCAGTCCAACCCACTCTACCAGACGGTCGCTGAGCTCGCCAGAACCAGCTGGGGTTATATCAAGGACTCTTTCAGTATTCACTACGTCTATAACGCGAATCTTCGCCAATACGTTGGAAAAGACGGTGCTTTGTTCCTGCTTTCCTTGGCCGGTTTTGTTATTGTGCTTTCCCGTTTTATACTGAAGCTCATTAAACAGGATCTTTCAGGATACAAGGAGATTTTCATCGTGGCTTATTACTTTGGCTCTCTCTACCTTCTCCTAAGTGCAGTGCGTTTCATTTTCCAGGCTTCGGGGACAGTAGTACTCCTTGCGGGTATTGTCATGGCAGAAATATTCATCTACGTGGAGAACATGAAGGAGAACATGGGGACGAAGGCCCTCTATGCAATCCTTCTAATATTCCTGCTTATAATCCCCTACGTCGAAGCTAGAGACGTAAAGTCTGTAGCAGTCTCATATTCAAAGTCTCAGGGCTCCGTTCCAGCAGACTGGGTGAACGTACTCAACTGGTTGAAGGAGAACTCCAACCCGCTCGACAGCGCCACCAGCTGGTGGGACTACGGCTACTGGATTGAGTCGAGTCTTCTCTCGCAGAGAAGAAGCGCAACCGACGGCGGTCACGCTTATGACAGGCGCTACATCGTTGCAGACTTCTTCTCCCACTACGGGAACGAGGCCGAGCAGGACTTCGAGGCATGGGAGCTCAACTACATGATAACCTGGCAGCGGGACATCTACAAGTTCAACGCCATAAGCTACCTCGGCGGCGCGATAGATTACTACGAGTACGGCCACGTCCCGATGTTCCAGCTCATACCCAAACAGTACATTCAGTACGTCAACGAGAGCGGAAAGACGGTCGTCTACGTTGGAACCTCCCAGGGGGCATACCAACCGGTTATGACCCTTGACCTCTCGAGGGGCCAGACCATACCGGGTAGGGGGGACATCCCCTACGTGCTTTACGTCTTCGGCGACTACGGAATGCTGGCGTACAAGAACGTGGCCTTCAGCAACTTCGTTAGACTGGCCTTCCAGCTCCCCTACTCCTACGAGCCGTGGGATGCGCAGAAGCTCTTCGCCAACTTCAAGCCGACCTACAGCAACGGCGGTGTCTCGGTGTACCAGTTCAGGCCCTTCGCGGTTTACAGGATCGATAAGTACCAGAACAGCACGTGGGTGCCCTTCTACAGCACAATGAGCGGTGGAAAGCTCCCGCTCGGGGAGCAGAAGCTCCGTCTCTGGATATCTGCCTTCGGAAGGGACGTTAAGAACGCCACTCTGGTTTTTGAAGCTTACAACGGCACCACCCTTGTTAAGAAGGAAGTCCTAGCCGAGAACCTGAACATCAACTACCTCAACGAGACCCCCGTCGAGGTCAGCCTCGTTGTGCCAAACGCCACGGACTACCGTTTCATCCTAGTCCAGGACGGCCCGGTCGGCGTGCTCAACGGCGAGCCCAAGGTCGACGGGAAAGTTGCAAACCCGAGCTACATCCTGGAAGAAGGGCAGAGTGGCAACCTTGAGCTGAAAGCGGCGTTCAGAAAGGACTACAGCGACGTCCAGCTCACCCTGAGGGCCAGCATCGTATACTACGTCGCCCCCAACGGCAAGGACATAGAGAAGGACAACTTCTACCTGGAACCACACCAGGACATCATAACCTACGTCCCTGTCAAGAGCCTCAGCGTCAAAGCTGGAGACAACGTCATAACTGCGAAGGCCTCAATGCCTGAGAACGTCTTCGAGAACTACATCCAGGAACTATACAAGAAGTACGGTGAGGACAAGGTCGTGATCGTCAGGAAGAGAATCGAGCCGATATTCATAACGAAGAAGGAGTACGTTGTCTGGGAGGGCTGAGCCCTCCCAATCCTGGCCATTTTTACGTCTCCGGGTTTTCTGAGACCTCTTTGCCTTCTTCCCGTGATCTCCCTGAAAGTGGCGCAAAACTAGCATTCATCAGGCACACCTGAGAGACCTTCCATAGAAACCCTTAAAGTGATTTTTGCCTTAGGATTAATTGGAAGTGAAAAGATTGCTGAACGTCGATCCCCCCAACTATTATCCCATAATAAACAAGCTCTTTGCTGCGAGATTAGCTGAGGCTCTTGAAGCCCTGGGTATTCAGCTTGACTCTATTGAAGTGAGGGTTGTCCCCGAGGGAAGAACCCTCCGGCTAATCTTTAAGCTGGTGATCTCAGGGATGGAGGGCTTCGTTCCCATAGACGTACAAGAGACTGTCCAAGGTATTCTGGAGAAGCTGGCGGATGACGCTACCACCACATTCGGCAGGCTGTACTCGGTTCGGTTTGAGGTGGAAGACTTCGAGCTCGTTAGAGCCCCCCAGAGGAATGGCTGGGAGGCCAATGTCAAGCTCATAGTTAACGGTCCCGATGAAAAGCTGGAGCGGCTCAACCGTTTGGGTAGGGGGCTCGTTATAACCCTAAAGGAGTGGGGAATAGCAATATCGGCCCTCACAGTAAGCATGCCCCTTAACGGGCCAGGTTCTCTGAGGATTGTCATAAAGGCGGAGGCAGAACTGTCCGAGGCTGAAAAGAATGAACTCGCGGAAAGGGTCAGGACAAAGGCATGCTCCTTTATGAAGACCCTCTTTGGAAGCGCATGTCCAGTTCAGGTCAGGATAATAGATCCAAAGGATAGGACAATGAAAATTGTGTTGAGGGAAGAGGAACGGCTAGAGGCCCTTGTGAAGGAGCTCTCCAATGATGAAGACATTAAACGGCTGCTCAGCCTCCTTGGGAAGAGTCCTCCCGGGCTTTGATGTAATCTAGGAGGGGCCTTATGCGCTCCCAGACGCCTTCTATACTGTCGTGACCGTCCACCCTCACATACACTCCCTGCTTCTTGTAGAACTTGATTATCGGCTCCATGTTTTTTATGTAGAGGTCGTAGCGCCTGGCCACTATCTCGGGTTTATCGTCGTCTCTCTGGATTAAATCGGTGCCGCAGACGTCGCACTTCCTGGGCACCCTGGAGGGTCTGTACTTGAGGTGGTAGACGGCCCCACACTTCGGGCATATCCTCCTGCCGGAGATCCTCTCGACGCTCTCATCCTTGGAGATGAATATCTCGAGGGCGACGTCGATGCTGAGCCCATGGTCGTAGAGGTAGTTTTCGAGGGCCAGAACCTGCTCGGCCGTCCTCGGGTAGCCGTCGATTATGAAATTCTTCCTGTGGCGCCTCAGCTTTGAGATTATGAGAGTGTTGACCACCGTGTCAGGGATTAGGTCTCCCCGCTCGAGGTAACTCTTCATCTCTCTCCCGAGCTCGGTTCCGGCTGATATCTCGGCCCTTATCATGTCGCCCGACGAGATATAGATCAGACCGTAGCGTTCCACTATGGTCCGAGAATGGGTCGACTTTCCACTCCCAGGCGGCCCAAAGATGAGGATGTTCACTTTTCTCACCGTTAGTTATTTATCCTCCCTGTGCTAAAAGGGTTGTGGTAGCAGTCGTGAGGCTAAGCGCGGGCTTCGTCTGAGCTTCTGGCTACGCCTACAAGGCCAGGTGTGTTCTCTTCGCCATCACAAGGAGAATGTAGATCCCAAGAAAGTTGTCCGCGCCGCCGGGGAGATCAACCAGCGCATCTTCGAGAGGCTCCAGGAGATGGGGTCGAGAAGGGCGACGTGGTGAGGATAACAGTGCCGTTCAGCATCAGGAAGGCACCATCGAGTGGTACTACGACGGCCTTAAGATCGAGGTCTACCGGAGGAGCGAAGAGGAGAAGCTCGCCATGGCTATGGAGGAGCTGGAGGAGCGCGAGAGGGCTCTGGAGGGGAGGATAAAGGAGCTCGAGGAACTGGCACTCAGGCCGAGGGGAGCCAGCAAGGGGCTCCTCGAAAAGCTGGAGGAGTTGAAGCAGGAGCACACCTCGCTGAAGCTCAGGGCGGAGGGGTGAGCGAGTCCAAGTGGATGTTGACGTATGCCACCACGTGGGAGGCGAGGTAGCTCTTCTTCCCTACGCTCACCTTTTCCGCTATTCCGGCGAGAAAAGCCTCGTCTTCTCTGCTTAACCCCTCGTGGTCGCCCAGGACGAAGGCGACGTTCGCCGGGAAGTGGACCTTTTCTATCGGCTTTCCCTCTTCATGTAGGTAGTAGAGGGCAGAGCCTCTCAGAGTCCTCCTGACGATGTCCTCGAAGGTGAGTTTGCTGACGTAGATTCCGGGGAGAACCTCGAGCTCCTTTCCTGGCTCGCGGAGGTTTTCTCCAGCTTTCAGGGCCTTTATTATCAGCTTCGCCGTGCTGAGCTCGTCGGGGTTGAGGGTCTTGGGCCTCATACGCTGGCCCTCAAAGCGTATCGCCTTCGGCGGGTTGGGCGGACCGTAGAGGCTGAGCCAGACCCTGACGTTCTTCCTGAAGCCATGAGAGAGCAGGAAGGCTGAGTTGAGGAACCTGCACAGCAGGTCTATCCTACCGCTCGTGCCTGGCAGATCCGTCAGGCTGAAATCCGCCTTTGTGTGGGCCCTGTTGGCCTTGATGATAAAGGTTCTCATGGTGAGCGGGTAGGGGGGATGCTTTATAACGGTTGCTCAAAAGTGTATCACGTTTAAAGGCCTTCTTTGGGGTAGAAATCTGCTCGCACGCGGGGAATCTAGGAAGCGATGCATTAGAGCGGTCTAGTAATCCAAAATAACGGTTCGTGTGATGGAACATTAAGTTGCACTTTGTTAGAATTTTGTAACGAAATTTCATAGCTGGCGATGAAGGCCGTAATAAAATCATTAGGAGGAACTGGACAAATTTTGAGGAATATGGGGGACGTCCCGTCCCCCTTCAGAAGAGCCACTGGTTCTCTATGCACTCGTCGCACGGCGGCTTCTCACCGGCTATAGCCTTGAATTTGGTGTAGATGCACTCCGGGAGGCCGAGCGGACAGCGCTCGGGGGTCACACCTGGCTTGACCTTCGTCGGGTCGAGCTTTATTTTGATGAAGGCCTCATACTCCTCGACCTTCTTCCACGGGAGCACCTTGGCGCCGTAGATGACGAGGTTGTCGTATATCTTTGCGTAGTCTCCAACCACGGCGTTCTCCTTGAGGATGACGTTCTTTCCAACCACAACACCTTCGCCAAGGATGCTGTCCTTTATCTCCGACTTGGACTTGACTATGTCGCTTCCGATGAGGATCGCGCGCTTGAAGTAAGCCTTGTCCTCGACTATTGTGTTGGGCCCGATGTAGGTGTAGGACTTGATCTTAACTCCGTGGCCTATCTTGGCCCCCTCATCGATGTAGACCGGGCCCTGAATCTCGACGTCATCTGGAACTTCGGCAGTCTCCTTGATCGTCATGTATCCGTTGTCCTTGGCTATCTCGTCCATGGCTATCTGGTGGGCGTAGAAGAGGTCCTCCGGAGTACCGAGGTCTATCCAGTAGTAGTCGCGGGCCATCCTGTAGGCGTAGACTTCGCCTTTGCTGACGAACTTCGGGAGAACTTCCCTCTCGAAGTAGACTTCCCTGTTCTTGGGTATCTCTTCAAGTACTTTCTTGTTGACCATGTATATTCCAGCGTCGACGAGGTTGGTCTTCGGCCTGTGGGGCTTCTCCTCGAAGTGGGTAACTTTTCCTTCCTCGTCGGTCTCGACGACACCGTAGCGCTCCGGGTCGTAGACCTTAGTAACCGCCACCGTTACGAGGCCCTCGTTCTTCCTGTGGGCCTCTATGAGCTCCCTGAAGTCGAAGTTGGTAAAGACGTCGCCGTAGATGACCAGGAAGTCCTCATCAACGTAGTCCTCAACGTTCTTGAGAGCGCCGCCGGTCTCAAGCGGCATCGGGTCGTTGACAAAGCGTATGTCCTTTGGATAGTCCGCCATCTTCTCGTCTATGAACTCCCTTATCTCACCGCGCATGTAGTGAACGGAGAGTATGATTTCGTCTATCTCCGGTATTTTTTCGAGGCTCTCGAGCAGGTACTGGAGGTTGGGTTTTCCGAGAACCGGGACCATCGGCTTCGGCCTGGTCGATGAGAGTGGCCTTAAGCGGGTTCCAAATCCACCGGCAAGAATGACTGCCTTCATGGTATCACCGTTAATCCTTTCAATGAAGGGTTTTATATGTTTTACGGCTGTAAAATATACTACTGGCGGTGACAGGTTTAACTGGCGGTGAAAACTCAGAAAAAGCCCCGTGTTATTGCGGAAATTTCCAGGTTTCCTGCGAAGTTGGTCATTTCCTTGAGCTCTTTTCGAGCTTGACTTCAGCCACTGTGTAGACTTTCCCCTTGAAACGGAAGCACGATCCCGGACAGAAGTTCCTCAGGGGGCAGGTGGCACAGGCCCCCTCCCCTGCATCCACCCTCTCGATGTAGCCCATGCTGGCGAGTACCTCCATCGCTCCGATGACCTCTTCCCTGGGGACGTTGAGCTCTTCCGCTATCTCATCGACGTCCTTTCCCGTTTTAAGCATCTCAAGCACTTTTTCCAGCATTTCCTTCACCTGCAACTTCAGTAGCCCAAGGCACTCCCGACGTTCCATATTATGATTCCAACGATGCTCGCGAGGGCTATCATGTAGGCCACCGCAAAGGCAGCCCACTTCCAGTTGCTCTCCGCCCTTATGGCACCTATCGTAGCTATGCACGGCACGTAGAGCGTGGTGACCATGGCCAGGACGTAAGCCTGCAGGGGGGTCATGACGCTGGCTATCGCGGCCTCATTGCCGTAGATCACGCCGTAGGTCGAGATGACGTTCTCCTTGGCGATTATTCCGAAGAGCAGACTTACAGCGGCCTTCCAGTCGAGGCCCATCAGCCTCATGTAGGGCTCAAAGAAGTAGCCGAGCTTCTCCGCGTAGCTTCCACCGCTGCCCAGAGGCACCGGATAGTTGCTCAGGTACCATATCGCTATCGCGCCGAGGAGGATTATCGTTCCCGCCTTCTTGATGAACTCTTTGCTCCTCTCCCACGAGTGCAGGATCACCGTCTTCCAGCCCGGGACGAGGTACTCGGGCAGTTCGATTATGAAGGGGCTCTCCTCCCCCTTGATGACGAACCTGCTCAGGAGCCAGGCCACCACGAAGGCTATTAACACAGCCGTGGCGTAGATGCTAACAGCTACGAGCGCCTGCCTGCCAGCGAAGAACGCTGCAGCCAGGAAGCTTATGACGCTCAAACGAGCGGAACACGGGATGAGCGGATTGACGAGCATTGTGACCAGTCTGTCCCTCTCGTCGTCGAGGGTTCTCGTCGCCATGACAGCCGGGACGTTGCATCCAAAGGCCAGTACGAGCGGTATGAAGCTCTTACCGGGCAGCCCGAACTTCCTCATTATCCTCTCCATAACAACTGCCGCCCTCGCCATGTAGCCGACGTCCTCGAGTATGGAGAGGGCGAAGAACAGCAGGAACACCAGCGGGAAGAAGCTGAGCACCGACCCGACACCGGCTATGATACCGTCGACTATCAACCCGCGGAGAGCTTCGTTGGTTATGTGCGGTGCAAGCCATTCCCCGAAGTATGAGAACGCACCGTCGAGAAGCTCCTGGAGCGGGAGCCCGAAGGCGAAGACGAACTTGAAGACAAGGTAGAAGACACCGAAGAGTGCTATTAAGCCGTAAACCGGGTGCGTGAGGATGCCGTCGAGCTGGTCGCTGAAGCTCTTACCCTCTGTCTTGGTGTACCTGACGAAGCGGTGCATGAGGCGGTCTATGAACTCGTACTTCTGGCTCGCTATTATTAAATCCATCGCCCTCTTGTAGCGCTCCTCAACCTCTGCGATGTGCCCCATTATCTCGTCGAGCTTCTCGCTCCCGAGATGGCGGAGAACCAGCTTTATGACTCCGTCGTCCCTCTGCAGGAGCTTGATCGCAAGCCAGCGGAGGTTGTACTCTTCTGCCAGAGGAGTCTCTCTGAGGGCGAGAGTTATGTGCTCTATCTCCCTCTCGACTTCGGGGTCGTACTTTGGGATTACCGGTCTTTCCTTCACCATACCGTTGGCCATCTCGTAGATTTTTTTCTTCAGCTCGTCAAGGCCGATCCCTTCCTTCGCGTTAACGGGGACAATAGGGACGCCGAGGGTCTCCTCCATCCTCTTTATGTTTATCTCGACTCCGTGCTTCTCCGCCAGGTCTATCTTGCTGAGGGCTATTATCACGTTGTTCAGACCCATTTCAAGTATCTCCATGGTGAGGAAGAGGTTCCTCATTAGGGCCGTCGCGTCAACCACGTTCACGACGACGTCCGCGCTGCCCTTAAGCAGGAAGTCCCTCGCGACGAGCTCGTCTATGGAGTGGGCCGTCAGGGAATATGTTCCGGGAAGGTCAACGACGAGGAACTTCTGGCCATTGTACTCGAAGACCCCCTCCTTCTTCTCCACGGTGACACCGGGCCAGTTACCGACGTGCTGCCGCATCCCTGTGAGGGCGTTGAAAATAGTCGTCTTGCCCACGTTGGGGTTGCCTGCGAGTGCAACGACCTTCATTGCCATTCTACCACCTCACAGCTTCCGCACCATGACCTTGTCTGCCATTCCTCTGCCTATTGCAAAGCGGACGCCGCCGACGGAGATGATTATCGGGCCGTGGCTGTGGGCCTCTATGATTTGAATTGTCGCACCCGGCGTGAGGCCCATTCCGACGAGCCTCTGTCTCGCCGTGGGGCCACCGAGGATGTTGACAACGACACCCCTCTCGCCGGGTTTGAGTGAGTTTAAAGGTACAATCATGAGCACCACCGTTAGGCTTTCCTAATTTGATATTCACCTCCTTCAAGAACCTTAAAAAGCTTTGGTGAGCCTAACAAATCTCCCAGGTTTGGAATCCAAAATCCTGAGGTTCCAAGGCATCATAATCAAGGCGGGGAATCATGGAAAGGCACTTAAAGATTGGGGATAATCGGGGATAAAATAAAAATCTGAACGGAGGTGTGTTGTTAATGGTGGAAATTCCATCTGAAGAACCCAGAAAAACGTCCCTCGGGATGGATGAGAACGTTGAAGGCCTTTTAGCGTACCTACTTTGGTGGGTCACGGGGATAATATTCCTACTCCTCGAAAAGGACAGCGATTTCGTCCGTTTCCACGCGATGCAATCAACGATAACGTTCCTGGGTATTACAGTGCTCATGTGGCTACTGGCGATTATACCGTTTATTGGATGGGTTCTAGCGAATCTCCTGGGGCTCTTAGGGATTATTCTCTGGATAATCGGGATGGTCAAGGCCTACCAGGGCGAGCGCTACAAGTTCCCCATCGTCGGGGACCTCGCAGAGCAGTGGATGGATAAGGTCAACATCTGAGGCGCAGGTTTTTAAGGCCTCCATTTTTATTTTCCACCATGCCCTCAATAAGAGAGGTCACCCGTGAGATAGAAGCCTTCTCCCGGACGAATGGGCTTTACAAAAAGAAGATCCTCGTGCTATTCTCCGGTGGGAAAGACAGCTCGCTGGTTCTCTATTTGCTGAAAAAAGCCGGCCTGGACGTTTCTGCACTGACATTCTTCCACCGATGGAGCTGGAGGGAGACACTGAACTGGGCTATGGGGTTCACGAAAAAGCTCGGCGTCGAGCACTTTCTCGTCGACGTCACCGACGGTCTCCTCAGAGAAGCGGCAGGCAGGAAGGGTCCGGTCTGCATCAACTGCAAAAAAGTCATGCTCTGGAACGCGAAGTGGTTCGCCCTCAACAACGGCTTCGACGTCTTAGCGAAGGGCGACAACGCCAACGACAAGATAATTGGCGCGCTCCTTGACCAGTGCAAGACTGACATAAGGCTCTGCGGGCTCCCGAAGATAGGCGTGCCCTTCTTCAGGCCCCTCATCAAGTACACCGCCGAGGAGGTCGAGGCCCTCGCTGAAGAAGTCGGGATAAAGCCCCACCGCATGTACGAGCACGCGAGGAGGAGGCAGTGGAGGGAAGGTTGTCCTCTGCAATACATCGACCGCGAGGAGATTGTGACGCCTGAACTCATGGAACTTGCCTACCGCGTGAACTACGAGGTAAGCAAAATCGCCAGAAAGAGAAAAGTCCGCGTCAGCGTCCGCGTGCCCAGCTTTGAGGTCATGTGCTGGGGCTGTGACAGCGAGACGCTGAGGGAAGTCGAGTTTGTGATAGGCAGGTTTAAAGAAGATAAACGGTGATTGAAGTGAAGGAACTCCTCCCGGGAAAGCTCAGGAACGAAGTTTTGCGGGAGATCGTCTTCCAGAACCTCGGCGTTGAGGACACCGCGGTGGTCCACGGGCCGAGGGAGGGCTTCGATTCGGCCGTCCTCGAATACGATGCCGGTCACTACCTCATCGTCGCCACGGACCCGACTCTGGGAGTTCCGCGCGAGACCTTTGGCTTCTTCACATACCACTTCGCCTCGAGCGACGTTGCAGTTTTTGGAGCGAGGCCGAGGTGGCTCGTCGTAGACCTTCTCTTCCCGTCTGGAACCGGGGAGGACTTCCTCGAGGCGGTTATGAGGGACATCAACAACGAGTGCAGGCGCTATGGGAGCACGGTAATCGGCGGCCACACCGGCGCCTACCCGAGCGTCTCCAAGCCGACCGCTACGACGACTGCCATGGGGCTGGTGAAAAAGGAGGAGCTGAAGATACCTGTGGCCAGACCGGGCGATAAAATTGTCGTCACGGCTAAGGTGGGCCTCGAGTTCGCGGTTTCGGCGGCATATTTCAGGGAGGACGAGCTGAGAAAGTTCCTGTCCTTCCGCGAGATAGAGAGGCTGAAGAAGCTCTACCGCTTTGAGACTGTAGTTCCCGATGCCTTAACCGCCAGGCCCTTCGTGAGGGGCATGCATGATGCAACTGAAGGCGGTTTAACGGCCCTGCATGAGATAGCGGGTAACTCCGGTGTTGGTTTTCGTGTTTACGCGGACAGGCTCTGGATAGACCTCCTCGTGCGGAAGGTCCTCGACTTTTACGGCCTAGAACCCTGGAGCGTCTCGTCGAGCGGGACGCTGATAGCTATAACCCCTCCGGAGAACGTTGGTTCCCTAATTGCAGAATTAAACAAAAATGGAATTATGGCATTCGAACTGGGTGAGTTCACAGAGGAAAAAGAGAGAATTCTCGTCGAAAACGGCGAGGAAAGGCCGTTTCCGGAGTTCGAAGGCGATCCGTACGTGAGGCTTTACGGTGTATAAGCGCGATTAGATATAATCGCGTTTCCACCATCTGGACTAACAGTGAAAGACGAAACAGAGCTGGCTCGAAGTTGATAAAACATTCACTTCACCCTGAACCTCAGCAGGGCCGCAAGACCTCCCAGCGCCTTCAGCTTTTCGCCGCCTTCGTGCTCTGAGCTTACAACCACCACCTCACCGCGGGAATACCTGACCGCGTCCATCAGCTCCTCTATCTTCTCCCTGTGCTCTCCTTTGAGGAGTTCGTCCAGAACGAGGAGCGTCTCAACGGCACCGTAGTTTACCGCTTCCTCCACCTCTTTGAGACCATACGCCGCTAAGCCGTTGTTCCTTGCGATGTTCTCCAAAACCTTCTCGACTAGTTGGACTTCCTTGGCAACCCTGTTCTCGTGGTAGACCCTCTCAACGGTCCCGCGCTTGATGACTTCGTAGATGCCCGTTCTTCCCGTCACGCTCGTGTCCTCTATAACGACCTTCTTTGCAAGCTCCGGGTAGTTCTCCTGGAGGAACTTATAGAAGTCCTCCTTTACGAATCCAGGTCCAGCCACAATGGCTTTCTCGACGTTTTCGCGGTTCATAACTTCCTCCATCGTCTTTGCCACGTCGTGGAAGAACTTCTTCTCCTCGCTTTCCCTGTCGGTGTTGTAGCGCTTTCCGCCGAGGTTGTGGCGTATGCTGTTGAGTATCTCAACGCCGTACTCTCTGACGAGAGCCATATCTGCTTCTCCGTCGTCAATGACGACTATCATCACCCTTGCTCTCTTGGAGGCCTCAACCGCTTCCTTTAGCCTTTCGATGTGGTGCTCCTTCCAGCGGGGCTTCTCTATCGTAACGACAGTGCCTTCCTCTATCGCTATCGTGTGGTACTTGCTGAGGGGAACATCTTCCCTGCTCGCGTAGACTATCGGTCCGGTAACTCGAACCTGGTTGGCGAACTTGTGAAAGTTTATCTTTTCCGCTTTAACTCCGAGGAAAACCGGGATAACTTCAACCTTCTCAGCCCTTAGGGAATCGCTCCTCTGGCTCTGCTTGCGGAGGGTTTTTGCGTAGACGATATCGCCAGGGTCGATGATGTGATAGAGATGCCAGAGGTCGTCCAAAGTCTCAGCCTTGACCTTCACCTTGCCCTCTTTGACGTCCTGGTGGATTATCTGCATGGTATCACCCCGACTATTACGCCTGACCCTTAAGCCCTGCCGATAATACGCGGGTGGAGTTTTATCTTTTCCTGTCTGAGACCAGTTCATGGGTTTAATCCCTGTTTTTATATCACTTGTGGTGATACATAAGCAAAAAGTTTTTAAAGTGTGGAATCTGTGTATCACTGGAGGTGATATATGATGACCCCAATGATCTACGTGTGGTTGATAACCGTTGAGCGCGAGGCGAGGCAAAAACTTCAAAAGAAAACCTTAAAGCCCGACGATGCTTTTTAATTTTTAATTGCAGGCCTAAATAAGCTCCCTCTCCGTCTTGGTGAGCCTTCTGGCGCCGTTCTCCGTGATGACGATGGTGTCCTCTATTCTAACCCCGCCGAACTTCGGGAGGTAGATGCCAGGCTCGATCGTTATCACCATGCCGGGCTTAAGGACGGTCTCGTCGAACTGGCTAACCCTCGGCCACTCGTGTATCTCAAGGCCGACGCCGTGCCCAGTGGAGTGGATGAAGTGGTCTCCATAGCCGTACTCCGCTATGATGTCCCTCACGATGGTGTCGAGCTCCTTGGCGGTCATTCCTGGTCTCGCTGCCTCAACGCCCTTCTTCTGGGCTTCCAGAACAATCTCGTAGATTTCCTTCTGCTTCTCGTTGGGACTGCCCACAACTATGGTTCTCGTCATGTCGGAGTGGTAGTGCCTGTAAAGCGCTCCCTCATCGATGACGACAAAGTCACCCTTCTCTATCCTCTTGTCGCTCGCTACCCCGTGTGGTAAAGCAGAACGCCATCCGCTCGCGATTATCGTGTCGAAAGCCGGCTTTTCCGCTCCGTTCATCTTCATGACGTACTCCATCTTGGCCGCAATTTCTCTCTCGCGCTTGCCCTCGCTTATCTCTTCCAGAGCCGCCATCATGGCCATGTCGGCTATCTTACACGCCGCCTCGATGACCTCCAGCTCCTCCTTGGTTTTGATTATGCGGAGCTCCCTTATGACGTCATCGATGGGGGTGAAATCTTCAACGTTGGCTTTCTCCTTAAGCGTCTGTATTGTGGAGAAGCTCGTCTTCCCCTCAATCCCAAGCTTCCTGAGCTTGAGGGAGGAGAGCCTCTCGTAAAGCTCCTTTCCGGTCTTGAACTTTTCAACCGGGACCTTTGAGGTTTCCTTGGCCTCTTCGTATTCAAGCTCCGGAACTATGAAGGTTGCCTCGTCCGGCGTGACGACGAGGTAGCCGCCCAAGACAGGTGCGGAGCCTGTGAAATAGAAGAGGTTCTCGTGAGCCCTTATGAGAACGCCGTCGAGTTCTTTCTCGGCTATAAATTCCCTGAGCTTCTCGATCCTCATCTGCACCACCGCTCATGGTTGGCACCGGGGGATAAAACTCTTTCGGGCGGAAGCGTTATAACTTCGGATGGCCTTATATTCAACCATGGCGGTTTACCTCTTCGACTTCGATGGAACGCTCGTCGACAGCACAGGGGCGGTTGAAAAGGCCCTTAGAATAGCGATTGAGAAGACGATTCCTGCTGTGATAGAGAGCGACCTCTACGACGACTACTACAAGGCCCTCTTTCTCTTCATCAAGGGCAAGCTGACCTACCAGTACCTCGGCGTCATCCACGAACTCGTTGCCCAGGGCACGATACACGAATATTACAAGCTCATGCCGAAGTACATCAAGGACTTTCCCTTCGCCAGGCAGCTCGTCAGGACGCTCAGAAAGCGCGGCCGATATGTGATCAGCTTTTCTGGAGAGCACACCTATCCCGGTGGTAAAGTCATCTTCATGAAGAAGACGAACTGGTACGACGAGTTCGACGAGGTCATAACCTTCAAGGGCACGAAGGACATGCTGACGAAGTTCCAGACGCTGAGGGAGCTTCATCCAGACGAGCCTTTCGTCTGGGTGGACGACAGCCCGAGCAGGTTCACCTACATCCTCGACGAGAACACCCTGCTAGTTCAGAAGGCATCCCCCCACAAGAGCGACGTCGCGTTGCTCTTCGAGAGGCAGAACTTCATAAAGGTCAAATCCCTCCGCGAGATCCTTGAGATGGATGAGAGCTTAATTGACTTCGAGAACAAAGCTTAAAAATCCGGTTGGGAACCCCAGAACGGTAGGACTCGGTGGAGGTGAGGACGATGGCCAGGGTGAAGGCGCTCGTCCTTGCCTACGCCGGGACGAAGGAGCACCAGGACAACCACCACATGATTCTGAAGCCCCTCGGAATAGACGACAGGAACGAGGCCTCAAGGCTGATCGGCAGAAAGGTCGTCTGGAGAACCCCCGCCGGCAGGAAGATGTTCGGGAAGATTCTCAGGCCTCACGGCAACCGCGGCGAGGTCAAGGCCTACTTCAAGCCGGGCCTTCCAGGGCAGGCTCTTGGAGACTACGTCGAGATACTCTGAGGAAAACCCTTTAAACGCCCCCCACCTTTTCTTTCCCCGGTGAGAGAATGGAATTCGTTGAAGTGCGAGAGGGTTTAGCGAGGATACTCGTTCCAAAGGCGGAGAGGATATACGATGCCCCAGTTTTCTACAACCCGGTGATGGCGCTCAACAGGGACGTAAGCGTATTAGCTGTCAAGATCATCCAGCCAGGGAAGGCTCTAGATGCGCTCTCTGCAACGGGAATTAGGGGCATCCGCTACGCCCTCGAAACTCCCACGGGGGAGGTCTGGCTCAACGACATAAGCGAAGAGGCCTTCAAACTCATACTGAGGAACGTTGAGCTTAACCTCGGGGTTGAGGGGAAACCGGTCGGCGAGAAGCGAGTGGCCTTCGAAGGCGAGAAGAGGATCGTGGCAAACCTCGATGATGCAAACAGGCTGATGGCCGAGAACTTCCGCTACTTCGACTTTCTTGACTTGGACCCCTTCGGCTCGCCTGTCGAGTTCCTTGACACCGCCTTAAGGAGCGTGAAGAGGAGGGGCGTTTTAGCCGTTACAGCAACGGATACCGGAGTCCTCTGCGGGGCCTACAGAAACGCGTGCCTGCGCAAGTACCTCGCGGAGCCGATAAGGGGCGATCTTTGCCACGAGGCCGGGCTGAGGATCCTCATCGGGACTGTTGTGAGATACGCGGCCAAGTACGACCTCGGCGTCGATGTCCTCCTCGCCTACTACCGCGACCACTACTTCAGGGCCTTCCTCAGGCTGAAGAGTGGGGCTAAAAAGGCAGATAAAAGCCTGAGCCAGCTCGGTTACCTGTGGCAGGATGAAAACGGGAGGTTTGAGTACGCGGAGGGATTCCTCCCGGAGAGACCGAAAGCGCACGGCCCGCTCTGGCTCGGCCCTCTGAAGGACGGGGAATTCGTTGAGAGGCTGGTTGAGGCGGCGAGGGAGCATCCTTTGGCTCACAGAAAGACGCTTCCCTTCGTAGAACTCCTCAATGAGGAACTGGACGTTCCCTTCCTCTACGACACCCACGCATTGGCGAGGAGGAACGGCCTGCAGGCAAGAAAGCTCTCGGACATGATTGAAATCCTTGAAGGGAAAGGCTACAAAGCAACTAGGACGCATTTCTCTCCGAAGGCCATCAAAACGGACGCGCCCATTGAGAAAGTGCTTGAGGCACTCAGGGTCCTTCAATGAACCGGCCAGACTTCCGATACTCATTTAACTATCCTTCGGAACTTTTAATAGGGGGGAGAAAAATGGACGAGATGCTCAAGCTCGCGAGGGGGTTCTACAGGGACGAGTACGCTGATTCGGTGCTCTACGCTCAGCTCGCCAAGACCGAGAAGGACGCGCGCATAAGGGAGGAGTTCCTCAGGCTCTCAAACATAGAATCAAAGCACGCCAAGTTCTGGCACGATTTTGTCAGAGCTCGCGGGGGAGAGGTTCCGAAGCCAAAGGTCAGAAAGCTCTCGATTCTCAGCACCAAGCTCCTCAGAAAACTCCTCGGCCCCGGGGCTGTGGCTTCCCTGCTGGAGATGGGCGAGAACAGCGCGATTCAGAAGTACTTCAAGTACCTCACAACCTATGCCGACAAGTTCACGGACGAAGAGATGGTGAGGATAAAGGACGTCATCCTCGACGAGCTTGAGCACGAGAGGTTCTTCTACGAAAGTAAGAAGCGCTTCCACGTCGAGAACATCAGGGACTTCGTGCTGGGAATGAACGACGGCCTTGTTGAGATCCTCGGTGCCGTCACCGGTCTTTCCGCTGTCTACCCCGACAGCCCGCAGCTCGTTGGAATAAGCGGCCTCATCGTCGGCGTCGCCGGGGCGCTTTCGATGGCGATAGGAGCGTTTATCTCTGTCCGCTCCCAGAGACAGGTAAACGAAGCTGTACAGGGGAGGATGGAGGTTCTCTTCAAAGTCTCGCCGGGGAGGGTGAAGGAGGAGCTTGTTTCAAGACTTGTGGAGGGCGGCGTGCCGAAGGACGTGGCTGAGAAGACGGCGGAGGAACTTGCCCAGAAGGGAGACGCGGTTATGAGGCTCCTGATTCAAGAGACGGACGAAAACGAACTCCGCTCCGCGCTCTATACTGGCCTCGCGTACCTTCTTGGAGTGGTGTTCCCCGTTACGCCCTACTTCCTCGCCTCAAGCTCCCTGACGGCCCTCCCGCTCTCGGTGCTCTTCGCTGGGACTGCCTTAGCGGTCGTGGCCTCGCTGATTTCCCTGCTGTCGGGCATCTCAGTCAGGAAAAAGGTCGTAGAGATGGTGACAACGGGTTTAGGAGCAGCATTCTTGAGCTATCTCTTCGGGAGGGCAATGGAGGCGCTCTTCCACGTCTCGGCGCTTTAGAAGCGGCTGGTCCCTCAGCAACTTCTTTTTGTTCACACCTTCACGTACTTCCACTTTCCCCTCTTGAACGCCCACCAGAAGAGGGCCGCAGTAGCGAACGTCTCAAGGCTCATAGCTATCCAAGCGGCTACGACGCCAAGCCCCTCAAAGTGAATCTGCCCAATCGTGAACCCAAAGCCGAGAATGTAAGCCGGGATTATGCGGAAGAGGAGCTTGCTGACTGCAGTGATGTACATTGGGGTCTTTGTGTCACCTGCACCCCTCAGAGCACCGCTGAGAACGAAGAGCCAGCCGAGGGGTATCTCGCTTATTCCAACTATTATGAGGTAGATGCTCGCGAGGCGCATCACTTCACCGTAGTGCGGGTCGCTCGGGCTTATAAAAGGCATCACCAGGTAGCGCGGGAAGACGATCAGGATGAATGCCATGATGCCCATGAAGAGGCCCACCATTTTGAGGGCCTCGTAGACGAAGCGCTCCGCCTTCTCCGGCTTTCCCTCACCGAGGCTCTGGCCCACGAGGGCGGAAGCGGCCACGTTGAAGCCGAAGGCCGGCATGTAGGCTATGCTCTCAACGCGCAAGCCGACCTGGTGCGCGGCCAAAGCTATCGTTCCGAAGCGCGTGACTATGCTCATGTAGAGGAAGTTGTAGAAGCTGAAGAGGCCCCGCTCAACCATTGTGGGAAAGCCAATGCGCAGGATTCTCTTCGCCATTTCCGGATGAAAGCTCCAGCTTGGCTTAAACATGAGGACCAGCTTCCCGCGCCAGAGGAGGTAGAGAACTATCAGCATCGAGGTGGTTATACCTATCCCAGAGGCCCAGGCAGCCCCAACGGCGCCCAGCCTGGGGAAGCCGAGCTTGCCGTAGATGAGGAGATAGTCAAAAACCGCGTTGATGACGTTCATCAGTATGCCCAGCTTCATCGGCGTTTTCGTGTCCCCCGCGCCCCTGAGGGCGGAGTAAGCCGTGAACCCAACGAACCTCACGGGGTAGAAGGCGAAAACAACCCTGAGGTAATCGTATCCGAGCTCAACAACATCCGGCCCGGCGCCCATTATTCTGAGGATGTCGTCCCCGAAGAACCAGCCGAAGAGCATGACCGGAATTCCCAGGAGAAACGCCAGATAGAGGCTCTGCTCGAGGGCAAGGGTAGCGTTCTCCTGGTCTTTGGCACCGACAAACCTCGCAACGAGGGCGAGGGTTCCCGTAGAAACTGCCATCATTATGGGCATCATGAACCAGCTGACCTGACCGCCGAGACCGACAGCGGCCAAAGCGAGTGCACCGAGCTGGCCGACCATCATCATATCCACTAGGTTGAGCAGCGTCTGGGAGATGTTGCCCATTATGGCGGGCCATGCCAGTGCCCAAAGCCTTCGCTGGTGCTCGTTGAGGTGTATCATTAAGACGTCCCTCTAAACGGTTAGAGAAGAGTTTATGTTAATAAGGGTTGCGGTAGCTGATCAGAAACGAGCCGATAAACTATAGAAAAGAAAAAGGGTCAGTACTTGAGGTTCCTCTTCTTCTTCCACTTGTGGGACCAGCTGTACTTCCTCATGCGCCTGCTCCTGCCGAAGCCACAGGCGGCGCAGTAGCCCTTCTTGGCGTTGAAGGCGCGCCTTCCGCAGCGCCTGCACCTGATGTGAGTTGGAGTGTGGTTTCTCCTGCCCTTTGGCTCTGTTCCCGCTCCCATTGTATCACCCCATTAGCTCGCTAATCTCACTCAAGCTCGACCGGGGAGATTGCCAGAACGTTGTCTCCCCTGATGACGATTTTACCGTACCTCTTAACGACCTCGCCCTCCTGAATAAGGTCTGCATCGGCGAGGACGACGTTCAGGTGGATGTCGTAACCGATAAGCTTGCCCCTAAACTCCGAGCCCCTCTTCAGGAGCACGAGGACATCCTTGTCAAGGGACTTGTGGACAACATCGAGTGGTCTTTCCGCCATTTTCACGCACCTCCAAATAATCAAAGCTCATAGCCTTAACGAGGAGAACGGTTTATAACTCTTTCTCTCTGGCCTTCGGCGGTGTCCCAGAGAATCTCACCGCCCCAGAAAGCCATATAACTTATATCACCAACGGTGACTATGGTGGGATCATGAGAAAGACTGGCTTGCTGATTGTTCTCCTGCTTCTGGTCTCGGTGGCCAGCGGCTGCATCTCCCAGGGAGTGGAGACACCAACGACGCCAATGACAGGCCCAACGACCACAACTTCATCATCTTCATCCATCATGACGACCTCCACACCTCCGGAGAACAGACTTGAACTTCCTAAGGGCAACTACTCCCCGATTTACACAGGTTCAGAAAAGGGCTGCGCCTCCGGAAGGGTTCCTGTGACCTTCACCTATGACTCAGGAAACAAAACCGTCACATCGATCAGCCTGCGCGGTAGCTTCAACGACTGGGACGAGTGGCCGATGAAGGAGATAAACGGAACGTGGACGATAACCGTCTGCCTCGCTCCCGGCAAGTACCAGTACAAGTACTTCATCAACGGCCAGTGGGTTAAGGACATGTCCAACGACGGCACTGGAAGGCCCTACGATCCAGATGCTGACGGCTACGTTGACGACGGCTACGGCGGAAAGAACGCGGTGAGAATAGTTGAGGGAAGTGCAGCTTTCTACGTGGACTTTGACCCAAGCGATCCAGCTTACCTGAGCATCGCAGACAACAGGACTGTGATAAGGTTCGAGGCGAAGAGGGGCACGGTAAGCTCCGCCACCCTCGTGACCGACAGAGGGAACTACACGATGAGGCTCCAGGTCTGGTGGGACTCTGGAGAGATGTGGCGGGCGGAGGTTCCACTTGTTGAGCCCGTCAAGTATTACATCCTCCTGAGCTCAGCTGATGGGGAGAGGTTCGCCGTCCTTAACACGAGCGAGAACCCCTTCTTCAGCTTCGACGGCGTTGACCGCTTCCCCCAGCTGGAGTGGGTGAGCAACGGGATAACCTACCAGATATTCCCGGACAGATTCAACAACGGGAACAGGAGCAACGATGCCCTCGCCCTCGACCACGACGAACTTCTCCTCAACCAGGTCAACCCCGGAACGCCGGTACTCTCCAACTGGAGCGACCCGATAACGCCGCTCCACTGCTGCCACCAGTACTTCGGCGGCGACATAAAGGGCATCACCGAGAAGCTCGACTACCTGCAGAGCCTCGGAGTCACGATAATCTACCTCAACCCCATCACACTCTCCGGGAGCGCCCACGGCTACGACACCTACGACTACTACAGGCTCGACCCGAAGTTCGGAACTGAGGAGGAGCTTAGAGAGTTCCTCGATGAAGCGCATAAGAGAGGAATACGGGTAATCTTCGACTTCGTGCCCAACCACTGCGGAATCGGAAACCCTGCCTTCCTCGACGTCTGGAAAAACGGGAACCAGAGTCCCTACTGGGACTGGTTCTTCATCAAACAGTGGCCCTTCAAGCTGGGCGACGGAAACGCCTACGTCGGCTGGTGGGGGATTGGCAGTTTGCCGAAGCTCAACACCGCCAACCCGGAGGTTAGGGAGTATCTCATCGGTGCTGCCCTTCACTGGCTCGACTTCGGCTTCGACGGTATAAGGGTCGATGTCCCCAACGAGGTTCTCGACCCCGGAGTTTTCTTCTCTGAACTAAGGAAGAGGGTCAAGGAAAAGCACCCGGAGGCCTACCTCGTCGGCGAGATATGGATGCTCTCGCCTGAGTGGGTTAAAGGAGACCGCTTCGACTCGCTCATGAACTACGCCTTGGGGAGAGACATACTCCTGAACTACGCGAAGGGCCTGCTGAGCGGTGAGACGGCGATGAAGATGATGGGACGCTATTACGCGAGCTACGGTGAGAACGTCGTCGCGATGGGCTTCAACCTCGTCAGCTCTCACGACACTTCAAGGGTCCTCACCGACCTCAGTGGCGGTTCACTGGGGGACACCCCGACGAACGAGTCAATCCAGCGGCTCAAGCTTCTTTCGACGCTCCTCTACGCCCTCCCAGGAACGCCCGTGACGTTTCAGGGCGACGAGAGAGGACTTCTCGGCGACAAAAACCACTACGACGAGCAGCGCTACCCTATACAGTGGGACGAGGTAAACGAAGACGTGCTGAACCACTATCGGGAGCTGGCAAAGCTGAGGAGGAAAACTCCAGCGCTCAGGAGCAGCGCCATAAGGTTCTACACCGCTGATGGCGGAATGATGGCTTTCTTCAGGGGGCATAACGACGAGGTTCTCGTCGTGGCGAACAGCTGGAAGAGTCCAGCGGAGCTAGAGCTCCCACCCGGCGAGTGGAAGGTCGTCTGGCCGGAAAACTACAACGGCCCAACGGTAGTGTCCGATGCCATCGAGGTTCCCCCAATCAGCGTCCTCGTGCTGGAGAGTGGCTGAAGCTCTCCCACCCCCCTTCTCATTTCCTTGACAAACTGACGACGGTGCTCCCAAAAGCTTTTTATGAAATCCCCTTACTCCAGTTTCAGGTGGTGAGCGATGGGAGAAAAGCCCGACAAGTACGAGGTTCTGCAGGATTTGATGAGGAGGAGAGGCTTTGCCTGGGGCAGCTTTGAGATATACGGCGGTTCACGCGGATTCTATGACTACGGCCCGCTCGGGGCGGCGATAAAGCGTAAAATTGAGCGGAAGATAAGAGAGGCCTTCCAGAGGGAGGGCTTCTTCGAGCTCGAGACGCCGGACATAACGCCGGAGAAAGTCTTCATAGCGAGTGGCCACGTCGAGAAGTTCGTCGACCCGCTGGTGGAGTGCCAGAAGTGCGGGGCAAGGTTCAGGGCAGACCACCTCGTAGAAGAGGCTTTGGGCATAGACACCGAGGGCATGAGCGCCGAGCACCTCACCCAGCTCATTAGGGAGCATGACATACGCTGCCCGGAGTGCGGCGGCGAGCTCGGCGAGGTCTGGTACTTCAACCTCATGTTCGAGACGAAGATAGGCCCCTACGGCGACCAGAAGGGCTACCTGAGGCCCGAGACTGCCCAGGGCATCTTCGTCAACTTCAGACGCTTAAACGCCTTCGCGAGGAACAGGCTCCCCTTCGGCGTGTTCCAGATCGGAAAAGCCTACCGCAACGAGATTTCTCCAAGGCAGGGGATGCTCCGCCTCAGGGAGTTCACGCAGGCGGAAGCGGAGATATTCTTCAATCCCAACGAAACGGAGCATCCGCACTTCGACGAGGTTAAAGACGAGGTTCTCCGTCTCTATCCAATAGAGCACCAGCTCAAGAACCTTGGAGAAATTGAGATAACCGCTGAAGAGGCTGTGAAGAAAGGATACATCATGAACACCTTCTTCGCCTACTACATGGTTATGGTGAAGCGGGTTCTCCTCGACATCGGCATCCCGGAGGACAAGATACGCTTCCGCCAGCAGCTGCCGGAGGAGAGGGCCCACTACTCCCGCGACACCTGGGACGCAGAAATCTACAGCGAGCGCTTCGGCTGGGTGGAGTGCGTTGGAGTAGCCAACCGCGGCGACTATGACCTCAGCAAGCACATGAAGATGAGCGGGGCTGACCTTACCGTCCTCATCCACTACGACGAGCCGAAGATAGTCAAGCGCCTCAAAGTAAGCCTTAACATGAAGCGCGTCGGTCCGAAGCTCAAGAAGGACGCCAAGAGGATAAACGACCTCATCCAGAGCTGGGACGAGGAGAAGAAGCGCGAGCTGGTAGAACTCCTTGAGAAGAACGGTAAGATCGAAATCGAGGGCTATGAGCTTGAGAAGGACGACTTCATAATCAAGGAAGTCGAGGAGAAGGTAACGGGCGAGAAGATAGTCCCCCACGTCCTTGAGCCGAGTTTCGGCATAGACAGGCCGTTCTACCTGCTCCTGGAGAACAGCCTCGTTATTGAGGAGGACAGGACCTATCTCAGGCTCAAGAAGGACATGGCCCCGATTGAAGTAGCCGTGCTTCCTCTCGTCGCCAAGGAGCCGCTCAAGAGCATAGCCTACGAAATCTCCAGAACCCTCCAGAAGGCTGGCTTCATAGCCGTCTACGACGAGAAGGACACCGTTGGGAGGAGGTACATGCGCTACGACGAGATAGGTACGCCCTACTGCGTTACCGTCGACAACCAGACCCCAGAGGACGGCACAGTGACGATCCGCGACCGCGACACGAGGGAGCAGGTGAGGGTGAAGATCGAGGAGCTTCCTGAAAAGCTGAGGGAGCTGATCTTTGGGAGCTAGCACTCCGTCTCAATGATTTTCTCAATTTCCTCCTTCAATTCTTCAAGCTGAGAACTCACGATGACCCAAACCACCGAAAGGTCAACACCGAAGTAGTGATGAACGACAACGTTTCTAAGGCCTACAATCCGTCTCCAAGGCACAGTAGGGTATTCTCTTCTTATGTCTTTGCAAACCCCCTCGATGTCTTCTAGCCTCCTAATCATGGACACCTATGACTTCCAAGGATGAAAATTATTTGGTGGCATCATTTTCGGCACTGATTTAAGGAGTTCCACCAACTTAAGCATATGCAGACCGCACTGCTGTCCATGGTATCTCTGATAGCGGGGTTCATCGGCTCCCTCATGAGCGGCGGGAGCATCATTATATTCTCGCTGCTAACCTTCCTTGACCTTCCAGTCCAGACTGCCGTGGGCACGCTAAAGGTAGCCATAACAGCGCTGACGTTCGTCTCGTCGGTGACGTACTATCGCGGCGGCGCCGTGGAGGTTGAAAGCGCCCCCTATCTTGTCGCCTCATCCATCCTTGGCGCCTTGGCCGGCAGTTACTTCTTTGCTTCCCTTTCAGAGAGGACGGCGGGTATGGTGTCCCTTCTCTTCCTCTTCGCGGGCGTTTACGTTTCGCTCAAAGGCGAACCGGAGGGGTTGATATTCACCGTGAAAAAAGCCCATAGGCTGGGAATTTCAGCGGCAGGTTTTTTAATCGGGGTCTACATTGGCATCCTTGGCATAGCTTCCACGCTCATAGTTATAGCCGCCCTGAGGGCATTCTTTGGGATGGACATGCTCCAGGCCAACGGCACGGCGAAGATCCTCATATTTTTCAACAACCTCACCGCGGCCGTTGTGTACGGGCTTGGGGGAAACATAGACTACGCGCTAGTGGCCCCACTACTCGTCCCGGTGTGCATTGGAGCGTGGATCGGGGCGAGGGCCGCCATGAAGCTCGGGGGCGAAAAGCTCAGGTGGGTTTACCTTCTCATCGGCTCCGCAACTGCCTTAAAGCTTCTGAGCGAGCTGTTTTGAGGGATACTATGAAGAGAATCCACCTCACCTACCGCCGTATCCCGAACCGCGTCCTTGAGAGGGGCGATGAAGTAATAGCCGATTTGGGCGACGTTATCGTCGCCAGGTCCCGCTTTGAGGGAATGCTTGCCCCTTTGAAAGTGAACGGCGTGAAGGTGATAGACAACGGCTATGGAATGGTCTACTTCGCCTTCGTCGGAAAGAACTACGATATTTTGAAGGTCTATGACGAAGAGGGAAACTTTAAGGGCCTCTACATTGACGTGCTCGCCTATACAAAGAGGAAAAGAGATACAATAGAGATGCTCGACCTTTTTCTCGATATATTCATCTTTCCAAGCGGTGAAGCCGTTCTTCTCGACGAAGACGAGCTGGAAATGGCCCTGAACTACGGGCTGATCGACAGAAAAACCTTTGAGTTCGCCTACTCAGTTGCCAGAAATATACTCGAAAAGCTTAAACGCGACGAGTTCCCGCCTCAAATCGTGTGGGAGTACGAGTGGGGGTATTGAGATGGCGAAGTTTATCAAAGAGACGAAGGAAGGAACGCTCCTCTTCATTCATGTCCAGCCGAAGGCGAAGAAGAACGCTATTGAAGGAATAGACGAGTGGCGCGGCCGCCTGAAGGTCAAGGTAAAGGCTCCACCCGTCGAGGGGAAGGCGAACAAAGAGGTGGTGAAGTTCTTCTCGAAGCTCCTCGGCGCGGAGGTTGAGATCGTGAAGGGCGAAACGAGCAGGGAGAAGGACTTGCTCGTGAAGGGGTTGAAAGCAGAAGATGTGAGGAAGAAGCTCGGCCTCTGAGCTCAGCGGTACTTCAGGAAGAGCATGTAGAAAACCGCTCCCCCCGCCAGAACTGCCCCGAGAACAAAGCCGTAGAGGGATATTTCTCTCTTTTGCCTCACCGCCAGGGTATAGCAACCGGTCTCGCTCGAATAGCGGTATTTGATGTCCGCCCTTCTCAGGAGCACCTTGTCCCCGTGAACAAGCAGAACGTCGCCAGTTCCCGCGGAGACCTTTAGGTAACCGTTCGAGACGCTGACGGTGTATACCCCGAGCTTCCCGTATGAGCCATCGCAGAACGTCCCCTTCACCAGCTGCCCGGGCAGCAGGAAGGCCAGAACCATCAATAAAAGGCCGGTCACCAGGACGTATTCCTCAGCGTCCATAGCCCATCGAAAAGAGATGGGAGAGGAGCTTAAATGCCTTCCGGCGCCCACTTCAATTCACTTCAAAATCCCCAGGCTCCTGTTCGTCTTCTTTATGCTCTCCCACTTGTCGGCCAGCTCGAACATGGCCCTTATTGCATCGACGTTCTCCGGAACCACGTCGCTCTCCTGGTGCACCGCCTGGATGTAGAAGAGCCTGTTTCCGCGGACGCTGATGCTCTCCTTCCAGACCGCTATCTCGTAGAGGTTGTTCCACTCGCGGTGCAGATCGCGGGCGAACTCTATGAGCTGGGCCGTGCTATCAAAGCCCTTCTCCTTCTCAAAGAGGAGAACCCTGGTCGTGTTCTCGAAGACCTCAATGACGTCCTTTTCGGTTATGGGCTTCTTGAGCTCTATCATGACGCTGTGGACGTGCATGAGCGTCGTCGGCACGACGAACGCGGAGGTCTCGATGTTAATCGGGATAACCGTCTGCACATCGGGACCGTGGTGCGATGGAACGGTAACGCTCGGCGTTATCGCGTTGACCGGGCCGCGCCTGGAGTCGTTAGGGTCTGCTGCGCGGCGTATCATCACCGCGTAGACGTAGTCGATGTACTTCTGCAGGGCCGAGAGCGTTCTGGTTAAGCCGGTCGTGTTGCAGGAGACAACCCTGACGTAGTCTTTTCCGAGAGCCTTCTCGTAGTTGGCCTGGGCCACGAAGGAGACCTCTGCGGTTGAGGCCTTCTCACCGCCCTCAAAAATAGCCTTAACGCCGGCCTTCTCGTAGAGTGCTTTATTTTTGGCCCCCATCCCCCCGGGCGTTGCGTCAACGATGACGTCAACCTTCTCCAGGAGGTCGTTTAAGGTGCCCGCAACCTCAAAGCCGGCCTTTTCAAAGCGCGGGAGAAAGTCCTCGCTCGCGGCATAAACTGGGATTCCAAGCTCTTTAGCCCGGTAAGCTTCGAAGTCAGGCTTCGTCTTCGTGACGCCGATGAGCTCCATATCGTCCTGCTTTGAGACCGCGTAGGCGACGCGCTTTCCAATGGTTCCGTAACCGTTAATTCCCACCTTGACCTTCACCACAACCACCGGGAATTTTACAGTGGTAAAATACTTAAGTCTTGTTTTCACTCGTGGTGAAAAGTGGTTCAACAGGCTCAGATTTTAACACGTACCTGCAAACTCCCTCCGGGCGCTGGGGTTATAAGGCTCTCCTACGTAAGAAGCACAGGTGGTGGAGATGTTCGCTGAGATACTGACGGTAGGCGATGAACTTCTCACTGGAAACACCGTTGACAGCAATTCGACATTCATAGCCCAGAGGCTCACCGAGAGGGGCTACTGGGTGAGAAGAAAGACCACCGTTGGAGACGACGTTGAGGAGATAAAGACCGTTATCCGCGAGATTCTGGACAGAAAGCCGGAGGTCCTGGTTATCTCGGGTGGGTTGGGACCTACCCACGACGACGTTACAATGTTAGCTGTTGCCGAAGCTTTGGGAAAGAGGCTCGTTCTCTGCGAGGAGTGTCTGGAGAAAATCAGGACCTTCTACGAGAGGCTCCACCGCGAGGGCTACATAGATGACCCGGAGCTCAACGAAGGGAGAAGGAAGATGGCCTACCTGCCGAAGGGGGCGGAGCCGCTGGAGAACACGGAGGGAGCGGCTCCTGGAGCCTACATCGAGCACGATGGCGTTAAAATATTCGTCCTTCCAGGGATGCCGAGGGAGATGAAGGCTATGCTAGAAAACGAAGTCCTTCCAAGGCTCGGCAGGAGGAAGTTCATCCAGAGAAAGCTCCTGGCGGAGATAACCGACGAGAGCAAGCTCGCGCCCCTGCTCATAGAGACCCTGGAGCGCTTCAACGTCAGGATTCACTCCTCGCCGAAGGGCTTCGGGAAGTACATCGGGATAATAATCTTCGGCGAGAATGAGGAGGAGATAGAACGCGCCAAGGCCTTCATGGAAGGGAAAGGAGTTCGTTTCGAGGAGGGCTGGTAGCGAAAGGGTGATAAAGCTTCGCGAGATAGTTAGCGAGGAGGAGCTCAAAGAGGCTCTTTCGGAGATTGCAAGAGAAACCGGTTCAAGAGCTGCGGATGCTTACTATGTCCCCCCGCGAAGATAAAAGGGGCCGTCCTCGTGACGGGGGATAGGAAAATGGCTGAGATTTCAAGAGAGTTGGTGTTAAAGTAATCCTGCTGGAGTGATGACCATGCTACCCCAAGAGATCCGCATTATACTCGAAGAAATGCGCTCCGAGAGGATAAGGGGCGCGAGCTGGCTCGCGATGAAAGGGGCGGAGGCGTACATTGCCCTCGCGGACCTGCTCGAGGGAGAGGAGCTGGAGAACGCCCTCAGGGAGATGAAAACCGAAATCCCCGCAGTTAACAGAACGATGGCGTCACTCTATAACCTCTCTCGTTTCATTCCTGTGACCGGAAACCCCGAGGTCGTGAGGGCCAAAGCAGAAGAGTTCATCCGCCTTGCCGAAGAGGCCAGACGCGAGATTGGAAACATAGGGGGCGAGCTTATAGACGAGAACGAGGTTGTAATAACCCACTCCTTCTCATCCGCTGTTCTGGAGATATTTAAGGCCGCCGGTAGGAAGGGAAAGCACTTCAAAGTTGTTCTCACCGAAAGCGCACCGGACTACGAGGGACTGGCGCTGGCGAGGGAGCTGGAAAAGTTGGGGATTCCCTTTGAGATTATAACCGACGCCCAGCTCGGCCTCTTTGCGGAGAAGGCGACACTCGCGCTCGTCGGCGCGGACAACGTCACCCGGGACGGTGCGGTTGTCAACAAGGCCGGAACCTACCTCCTCGCTCTGGCATGCCACGATAACGGCGTTCCATTCTATGCAGCCGCCGAGAGCTTCAAGCTCCACCCAGTGATGACCTCCAGGGATGTTGAACTAGTGGAGAGGCCCTACGCGAGGCAGGGCCACAGAATTAGGAACTACCTCTTTGACGTTACTCCATGGCGCTATGTCCGGGGTGTGATAACGGAGTTCGGGGTTCTGGTGCCGCCGAAGGAGATATGATAAGATTCCGGCGGAGGTCAGAAAACCGGGTGAAGCAGAAAAACTGAAAGTGAAGAATGTGGGGAAGAGGCGCTCACTCCTGGTGGGCGAGCCAGAGGAGCGCTCCCTTTATGAACGGCCAGTTGCTGTCGATGTACTTGTTGTAGTAGCTGTCGCTGAGAGCCTTGCTTGAGCCGTAGGCGATTATTCTTCCAGTTCCAACCTCAACGGCCGCCGCGATGACAGGCTCGCTTCCCTTCTCGAAGACGACGTTTCCGTCGGCGTCAACGGAGTAGCCGGTGTCGTAGGCCTTGATGAGCCAGACAGCGCTTCCACCTATGGTGAGGGTCTGGCCGTTGTAGTACATAGTCCAGTCGTCGGGCACAAACTTCATCGCCGGGTGGTCCTTGTTGTAGATTCCGACGAACGGGTAGTATGGCCTGCCGCTGTTCTGCTCGTCGTCCATAAGCTCATCGGCGTTGAACTTAATGCCGTACTTTCCGACTATCGCGTTGAGGTTCTCGGTGTTGGCGTACTTGTACCAGTCTCCGAGTATGAAGAGACCTCCACCGTTCTCCACGAACTCCTGAATGGCTTGGGCTTCCTCATCGCTGATGTCATCGGTCGGGTTCGTGATTATCAGGACATCGTACTCCTGGAGCTTCTCATAGGTTATCGTTTCGGTGTTTACATCGACGATCCAACCGAGCTCGTTCTTGATGTTGTTTATCAGGGTTGAGAGGCCGCTCTGATCGGTTTTTGTTGGGTTGTAGTACTGGCCGTGGGAGGCGTCAATCAGAACTTTGGGTATGGTTATCGTTATGTTCATGCTTGGGCTCATGTTGGTCTGGTTGGACGGAATGGTCTCGTTGCCTGGAGTAACCTCCGACTCATTACTTGGCACGGTCTCATTAGACGGCTGCTCCTCTGCTGGTGGATTGCAAATCGGCATTATTACGTTATAATTCTTCCAGAGGACGGGAACTACAAAGTTTAGTTCATTCAGGAGTTTTTCTGCCGAGAGGGACGCCTTCCGGGCATGGATCATTACTGCAAAGTAATACGAGCTACCCAGGTATGGGTTTTTCAAGGAAGTTTTCTGGTTCAGCTTGGTGTAAATTTGGTGTTCGAGATCCATTTCCTCTTTTAGCTTATGAACTATCTGTATCTCAGGTTCGATATCTCCTAAGTTTACACCACATTTATCAAACTCCTGAAGTATGAATGTCATGTTTTCATACAAAGGCAGTATTTGGTTTAAGAATTCATTGTATCTTCTCTCATAGTAATAAGTCAGCCCGTAGGCAATTGAATGTGGAGCAGGAATAACCCATGTCTTAAGTTCGATCGAGGATCCCTCTGCAAATATCGAGAGTGTATGCATCCCACTGTCATTCGAAAGTACGTAGACCGTGATTTCCTTGGATTTGCCCAAACCCAACTCGAATTGCTCATCGTGAAGCAGGACACCATCTAAAAGGACTTTTAGGTCTACTGTGGTGTCTTTGTCTCCCTCATTCTTTACAGTTACCCAGACTGGAGACGAAACTCCTTGAATAATGGCATAATACTCGACATTGGTAATCTTGACGGCAGGATTGTAGAGCTCCCAGCTGAGAGGAATAACCTCGTATGAGTTCCTGTAAACGTAAACAAGCCCCGTGAGATACTTAAACTTGGCGCCTGGTTGTAGGTCCGAGGGAAGGCTACTGTAAGAGAACACGTAGGCTTCACCGCTTCCATCGTCGATCCAGAGCTTAGTATAGCCTCTGTCATACCGGTCTATTATCTTTGCGTCCACGAATTTTACCAAGACGCTTTGGTATTCTGATTTGTCGTAGTCCGCCGTCGGGATAACCACTGGCTCTGGCACTTCTGCACTGCCAACTACGTTGTAATACTCCCCGTACCTGGGGTTCACGGAAAGTTCTCTGAGCCCGTCATAATATTTGGGAAAGCCATAGACCTCCACCAGATCCCCGGGTGTAACCGCTGGGTGTGAGTTGTAGCCGGTATAAACATATATTCCAGTGTAAGGACCAGTCCCATTTTGTATTGCAAACCCGCTGTTATCGACATAGGTGACGATGCCCCTGGTAAGGATGTCACCGTTATACGCGTACTCGTCAAAGTTCTGGTTGAGTTCAATCAGTGGGACGTACGTTGCGTCATTTGCCTTTACTGGCTTCACTGCCCAGGTTGGAATCAGACTCAAAATCAAAATCAGAGTTATTGCCATTGCTGATTTCCTCATTGGAATCACCAAAAAAAGTAATGATGAAGATGTATAAATAAGTTTTTACCATACCTATTTCAAACCAGTTATCGCATTTAGTAGCTATTCAAACCAAAAACGATAAAATCTTGGCCTGAGAATTCCTTTGGGGTGATCAAAATGTCCATTACCACGAAAACCGGGGACAAAGGTTTAACCGGCCTTTTCACCGGCGACCGCGTTGCGAAGTACTCGCCGATAATGGAAGCCAACGGGACGCTAGACGAGCTTGACAGCTTTCTCGGTGAGGCGAAACACTACATTCCAGGGGAGATGGCGGAGATACTGGAGAGGGTACAGGTTCAGCTCTACGACCTCATGGCCGAGCTGGCGAGCAAGGGAAAGTACGCGAAGGTTGGAGAGGAGGACGTGAAATGGCTCGAAGGACTTATCCACAAGTACGAAGAGGAGGTTCAGCTCAGGGCTTTTGTTCTGCCTGGCTCAACGATAGCGAGCGCCAAACTGGACGTCTGCAGGGCCATAGCGAGGAGGGCCGAGAGAAAGGTTGCAAAGCTCGTCCTCGACTACGGCTTCGGAAACAACGCACTGGTTTACCTCAACAGGCTCAGCGACCTGCTCTTCATAATGGCGAGGGCGATAGAGAAGAGGGAGGGGAAGCTGAAAGAGGTCAGGTAACCCCCTATTTTCCCTCGACTGCGCTTCAGGCGATCTCCGGAACCTCCGGTTCCGACCTGGTTACCTCAGCCTCCAAGTGCCCCTCAAGGAGACTGCCGTAGCGAAGGTAGTAGTAAGCGGTCACAGCAATCCCCAGGAATCCCGAAACGGCAAACAGGACCCATGCCGGGACGTAGTCAAGGGCAAAGCCGACGAGCGCCATACCTGCGGGGATTGTCATGCCCACTATGAGGTCGAAGACGGAGAAAATCCTCCCCCTCAGTTCGCTGGGTATCGCCTTCTGGAGCTTCGTAACTATCGGGACGTTCACAAGGGCGTTGAAGAAGCCGTCAACGGCGTTGAGGCCCATGAAGAGGGCGAAGAGTGTGAGGGCGCTCATGCTGAGGAGGGGCGATATTAGGATGGCCAACACAAGGACGAGGCCCAGCTGTACAAAGAGCGCGCGGAAGAGCATACCCTCCGCCCTGCTGCCGAGCTTCGCCATTATCGCGACGTTCCCCAGGAGCATGCCCACCATGAACGCCGTCTGGAGGAAGCCGAACCACTGACTCGAAAAGGCCAGCTCCACCCTGTAAACGTAGGGGAGAGCCACGGCGAAGACGGGGTTGAGGAGGAAGTTTATGAAGAGGGCGTAGCTGAGTATAACGGTCAGGTATTTGTTCGAGCGGAGGAAGGCGATGCCCTCCCTCAGGTCGTCTACAACCTCTCCGAGGGACTCTATTTTCCTCGAAGTCCACTCGTAGTGAATGAACGCCTCGAACAGGCCCGAGCCGAAGAAGCTGGCCGCGTTTATGAGTATCGCGAGCCTTATCCCGCCGAAGGCGTAGATGATGCCGCCGAGGGCCGGGCCAGCTATCCTTGCTATCACGCCAAAGCTCTGGAGGAGTGAGTTCGCGGAGGCGAGCTCTTCCTCCCTCACGAGGTCCGGGTACATCGCTCCGGTAGCCGCGCCAAAGAAAGTCCCCATAATGCTCATAGCGACCTGGACAACGAGGAGCTCCCTTATCCCAAGCATGTCAAGGCCGATGACCGCGAAGAGAAGGAGGCCCCTCAGTATGTCCAGCCACACCATGAGGTTCTTCCTGTTGTAGCGGTCGCCTACTACACCGGCTATCGGCGAGAGCAGCGCCCTGGGAAGTATCTCCGCTATGATGAAAAGGCTCATCATGGAGCCGCTCCTGGTCTGGTCGAGCACGTAGAGCGGTAGTGCAACGTCCTGCACCGCCCAGCCGAGCTGCGATACGAAGCGGCCCACCGCGAAGAGCCAGAAGTCCCTGTTGAACCTCATACCATCCCCTCGTTCATGTTTTCAAGGTCCACTTAATTCGGTAATTAAGTTTTTGATTAATTAAACAAGAGTGGGAGCCTCAGACCAGCTCCACCCTCACGCTCCCGTTCACCGTGCTGACCTTAACCTCGTAGTCGCCGGTTCCAATAACGGGGTTCTCTGGGTCAATCCCAACGAAGTGGACCCCGCCGTTCACAGCCTTTGCAGTTATCCTCGCATCGCAGAAGTCGGTGAGGTAGAGTGCTACGCCTCCGTTGACGGTGCTGACCTCGACGTCGCCCTCAAGGTCGTCCAGCGTTATCTCAATGTTCCCGTTGACGGTTGATGCTTTGAGAGGGCCTGCAACCTTCAGGTTAGCCCTTATCCTGCCGTTTACTGTGGAGAGCTTCTCCGCCTCGCAGTCCTCAAGGCTGATCCGTCCGTTAACCGTTGTAACTTCCCCAAAGCGCACGTCCTTGGCTTTGAGCTCGCCGTTCACGTTCTTGGCGTTTACAACGACAGCTTTGGGCACCTTCAGGTTTATTTCGGCCCATCCGCCCTCTCCGAACAGGTTGAGGAACCTCTTCTTCGGCTCCTCCTTTATTATGAGCTTATCCCCCCTCTTCTTGATCTCGACGTCCACCTCGCCGTGCCTGGTGTAGTCAACTTCCACGTGGCTTTGCTCCCAGCCCTCGATATTCAGCTTTCCGTTCACGGCCTTTATCTCGACTTCCTTAACGTTTTCAAAGATCATCCTCATCACCCGAGATAGGCCATCAGCTCGTCTATCAGCTCCTTGACGCGCGAGTTGAGAGCGGCCCTGTTCACGCCGAAGCCCTCGATCAGCTCGGCGCTCTGCTCCTCGACTATCTCCTTCGCCTTCCCTATGACCAGCTGGCAGGCCTCTTGGCTCACTATCGTGTAGCTCTTGCCGCCAACCCTTATCCTGACCTTTCCATCGGAGGCCGTGATTACGGTGTCATCTATCCTGAGCTTTGCACGCCTTTTGCCGACGGTTATCGAGAGCTCACCGGATTTTAGGGAGACGTAGTCCCTCGAAAGTCTCAGCGCCTCTTCCCCGCTCCTGTATGTCACAGAATCGCCGACCACCTCGATGCTGTATTCTTCGGTCTCTATGGCCAGCCTGTCGCCAGCCTTGGTGAGCTGGAAGCCGTTTCCAAGCTCTCTGATCGTTACCATGTCCTCCGGAGGGCTCACAGGTTTGCCATCGTGGACGTGGATCGGGCCGACCTTCACCTTCTCGCCGTGGGGCGTCTCGACGACCTCGACGAAGGGCAGCTTGACGTACTGGAAGCCGTCTCCCTCGTAGACTTTGACGACGCCCAGGTCCACGACCTTTGCGCGCTCCTTGTTCCTGTAGAGCCTGTCCGGGTTGAGCATGGCCTGAACCCTCTCGACGAAGGTGGGATCAGCCTTCTCCTTCGCACCGCCGAGCTTCCGTGAGGTCCAAACTACAACAGGCGGAGATAGAAGCTTTTTCACCCTGCCGAGCGGCGTCTCAGCTTCAACCTCAACCTCGCCGTCAATTACCCAGCCGACGGTCTTCCTTCCAACCTTGACCGGGTAGGCCTTTCCGCTCCCGCTCAGCCTGACATCTCCAAAGTCCGCTCCGCTGAAGGAGTAGGCCTTCCTCTCGACGGTGAACCACCTCCTCGAGCTGAGCCTCCTGAATGGAGTCCTTCCAACGAGGAGGCCCGCTATTGAGAGCACGACGAAGTATGCGAAGGCAGTTCCGGCCGTAAGGAGAGCATCATCGCCGCTCAGGTTTTCTGGCAAACCTATCCACCTGCTACCGACGAAGAGCAGGACCGAGACCCAGAAGAATGCCTTGGCTAAGGCAAAGATAACCCCTGACACGGTAACTCCGAGCCACTTTCCGACGCCCAGAAGTTCGTAGGCGAAGATAAGGCCTATTATGGCCCAGACTATGTACTCCAGGTAGGCCTCAAGCCTGAGCGGTTCCCTGAATATCCAGACGAGTATCAAGACGGCGGTTACCTTTTTCAGGAAATCTGCCACCCTGAACCTCAGGCCCTCTTCGGGATAACCATAAATCCACCAGCTGCTCATTCTTCCACCTCCTCAAGGGCAGTAATTATCTCGAGCAAACGCAAAAACAAACGTCCGTTGGGCGAGATCTCGTACTTCTCCCCTTTTTTCACCATCCTCGTTTTCATAAGGAGCTTTAGGTGGTGGGAAACTGTTGGGCTCTCGACGCCGAGTGCTTCCTTTATATTCTTGAAGCCCATTGGGCTCTTGGAGAGCATCTTGAGTATCCTTATCCTGTCAGGGTTTGCAAGGGCTTTGAGGGTCTTCGCCGCCTTCTCCTCGTCGAGTTCTGGGAGCTTCCCTCCCTCGAGTTTCCTCCGCAGGCGGGCCTTTATGGAGAGCATGACCTCGTCTACTGGGTCTATGTTCTCCTCAAGCACCTCCAGCCTCTTCTTCAGCTCTTCGAGCTGAACTTTCAGGTCCTCCATGCTACCACCGGGTACAGATTTTTGTAGTACACTTTTCTGTACTAAACTCGGCCTGTAGGTATATATAAGTTTATTGGTTTTGGACCTTGAAAGTAAAGCCGGTGGGTGAAATCCCCAAGAGTCTCCAAGAGCGTAGAAATCGCACTAGGGAATCATTCCACGGGAGGACACTCGACACACTTTTAAACGCTGAGACCGTTGGTTAAACCATGAACATCGTCGAGATGCTCGCGCTTATAGCACTCGGATACATTCTAAAACTCGCCCTAAAGGACGAAAGGCCCTTTGACTGGCTACGCCGTATCACTAACGACGTACTCTTGGCTTTCTTCGTCTTCGGCAACGTGGCGAGCAAGGATTTGGCCTACCTGCTCAGCATAAAGACCGTTTTCCTCTACGTCTTCATCATAATCGCCATAAGCCTGGGCTTCTCCTACCTCTACGGGAGGTTCGTTCTCAAAAACGACCCCTGGGCCGGGGCTTTGATGGTCCTCTCGGTTTACCCGAACACTGCGGCGCTGGGCTTTCCCATAGCGAGCCTCTTCCTGAGTGACATAACTCCTGCGATTCTCTACTCGACGACCAATTCAATGATTGTAATCCCAATCGTGACGTTCATAGCGGCCCACTACTCGAGCGGCGGCGCGAGCGTTAAGGAGAGCTTTCTCAAGGCTTTAAAGTTCCCGCCGACGCTGGGGAACCTCCTTGCGCTTGGCCTCGTTATCGCGGGAATAAAACTGCCCGGCTGGTTCATTGAGCCGATTAAAACCATCGGTTGGTGGAGCATCCCTCTCCTCTTAATATACTTCGGCTCGCGGATAACACTGAGGGCTTTCGAGCTTAGAAAGCTCCTTGAAGTTGGAACCTTCAGGATTGCGATTCCTTTCGTTTTTGTCTTCCTAACCCTCCGCTGGGCGAGCAGGGATGTTTTCTACTCAGTCCTTGTGGAGGCCAGCATGCCGCCGGCCATAGCGGCCAACGCGATTTTAGCTCAGTATAGGCTGAAGGCGGAGGAAGCCATAAGCGTCACATTCGTGCTCACCCTGCTTGTCATCGGGCTTTTCATGGCCCTGAAGGCCCTCCTCTGACCGATGCCTTTTTAGCCCTTCGAAGAATTTTTGAAAGGTGATAACATGGAGCGTGTCGTCGAGATTCTGAAGGAGATACTTGAAGTGCCCTCACCGACGGGCTACACGAAGGAGGTTCTGGCCCACATCGAGAAGAAGCTCAACGAAGCTGGCATTAAGACCTACTACACGAACAAAGGTGCACTCATAGCGGGCAACCATCCAGAGCCGGAGCTTGTGATAGCGGGCCACGTTGACACTCTCGGAGCGATGGTAAAGGGAATTCTCCCAGATGGTCATTTAAGCTTCACGAGGATTGGCGGCCTTCTCCTGCCGACCTTTGAGGGCGAGTACTGCACGATAATCACCCGCTTCGGGAAGAAGTTTAGAGGAACGCTCCTCCTCAAGAACCCGAGCGTCCACGTGAACAGGGAAGCCGGGAAGAAGGAGCGCAAGGAAGAGAACATGTACATCCGCCTCGACGAGCTTGTTGAGAAGAGAGAGGACACCGAGAAGCTCGGCATAAGGCCTGGTGACTTCGTGGCCTTTGATCCAAAGTTCGAATACGTGAACGGCTTCGTCAAGGCACACTTCCTCGACGACAAGGCGAGTGTCGCGGTTATGATTGACCTGCTTTTGGAGCTTGGGGCGGAAAAGCTGGAGAAGCTCCCGGTGGCGTTCTTCTTCTCACCCTACGAGGAGGTCGGCCACGGCGGCTCGGCAGGCTATCCACCGAGCACTAAAGAACTCCTCGTCGTTGACATGGGCGTCGTCGGGGACGGTGTTGCCGGAAAGGAGACGGCCGTTTCAATAGCGGCGAAGGACTCCAGCGGGCCCTACGACTACGAGATGACGACCAAACTAATCGAGCTTGCTGAGAAGAGGGAAATACCTCACGTTGTTGACGTCTTCCCATACTACGGCTCCGATGGAAGCGCCGCTCTAAGGGCCGGCTGGGACTTCCGCGTTGCCCTCATTGGCCCAGGGGTGCACGCAAGCCACGGAATGGAGAGGACGCACGTTAAAGGGCTTCTGGCCACGAAGGAGCTGATAAAGGCCTACATTGAGGATAAGTTCGGAAGGTGAGCTTTTCTCTCCCTTTAGATTTTGTGGCAGAAAAATGGAGAGGTTTAAAGGCGCCGCCTCAAACTTATCCCTTCCTGCCCTTAAGGAACACCAGCACCAGTATCAGCAGGACTCCCAGACCTATAGCATAGGGAAGCCAGGTGCCGGGTGAGGTTTCCGGCTCCCCTCCGCTCTGGTGGATCGGAGAGCTTTTCGGGGAGGCTGAAACAGGGGCTGTCGTGGTGATGTTTGGGGGAGCGATGGGACTTGAGCCGTTGAAGGCCCTCAGCCCCATGAACAAATTCTCCGGGATGTTCTTCTCAATGTAGAAGGGGCCGTCGCTTATGACAGCGTTGCCGAAGGCGTCTATCCATTTGATGAGCCTCGCGTAGCCCTCCTCCGGGTCGCTCACCTCGCCGGCAATCGCGGGAGGAATGGCGCCCCTGTCCTTCAGAGACGTCAGAATTCTCCTCAGGTCGGCGACGTATTCCTTGGTCAGGAGGTTGAGGCACTCCACCCTCCCCTCGGCGTTGCCAAGGGAGTACTTCTCATAGATGCCGTAGGCACTCCCGTTCGCCACGAGCTCGCCCATCGCGTAGTAGAGCTCCCACGGAGACTTTGGGTAGAAGACGTACTCCTTCGCCGTGAGGTCATCGGCGATTGGGTGAGAATAGCTGCCGTAGACGACGTAGCCGTCGTCCCTAAATTCGAAGCCGAGAACGTTCCGGAGCGAGTTCGCGGTGTCCGAGAGGTCGTCCTCATAATAGAGGTCGTTGGGGACATCCTCATAGGCCCAGGTGTAGAGGAAGGCGATGTAGTACTTGATGTCAGCCGTTCTCATCTTAATCCCATTCTGCCACTCGCCGAGATCGCAGGAGACCCTAACCCGGATCCTGGCCGTTTTGCCCGCATGCAGAGGTATCCAGCCCCGGGTCTGGTTGTAGATCACAGCGTCCTCCGGGACCGTGAAGTTCCCCCGTTCAACGCTCCACATGCACCTGTAGGGTGTATAGATGCCGTTCTGATCGGTGTACCCAGCCGGGTCATGGAGGAGGTCCCAAAGGTCGATTGGAAAGACGGGGTACCGGGACTCCACTGCAGGGTTAAATGGGAGACACGTACAGCCACACGTGGGAACGAAGTAGGCAACCCTCAGAACGCCGTCTGGCGTTTCCGCGCTCAGGAGGCTCCACCTGTTGAAGAGGCCCACGTTCGGATCCGCATCTATCCCGAAGACCCTCTCTCTGTTGACGGGTGAAAGCTCCCAGACCTCCGTGAGGAAAACCCTCGCGCTCTCCATTATGCCCAAGCCTATCGATATCTTCTGGAGGTCCCAGTACTGCTCGGCGCTTTCGAGGGTGTAGTTCTCACCATCAGTCTCAAGGCTAAAGCGGACGAGCAGTTTCGTCAGCTCCTCCTCAGTCCAGTTGAGAATCCCTCTCAGCTCAGAGGTGCTTTTGTAGTACTCCGCCCCTATTGCCCGGAGCCCCTCATCCGCATCGCCGTTGCCCACGTACCTGAAAAACTCACCCACGGTAACGGTGTTCCTGTGTTTGGGTTCGTCCTTGCCCGGCAGGTAGCCGTACCAGGCGGCGTAGAACCGGGCGGTGTAGTCGTCAACCCAGACGCTCGGGACTTCACTGAGCCTAACGTTCCAGCCACCCGTGTAGAGGTTCCATTCGTACTCTCTCGGTGAGGTTGCAAAGACGACCTGACCGGCCTTCTGCCTGTCCCACTCAAGGCGCTCGACCCTGAAACCAAAATACCTCTCAATCAAATCGACAACGTAGCGGCCGATTTTCTGCCTCTCATCCTCTATCAGGATAACGGACTTAACCGTAACCGGCTCACCGTCGAAGTACCACGTGCCGTTGACCTTTTCGAGGGTGTGGTTGTACCTTGAGACCGCTTGAGCAGCTTTGCCCATTCCCTCGTTGAAGAGCTCTATGGCGCGCTCAGCGTTCTGGGAGTCGGAGAGGTTAAGGGCAGAGTAGACCGGCTCGAAATACCTGTCCGCCGGGTGGCTGGGTCCTACGCAACCAAACATCGGGGCAGCACCGCCCTTGTATATCTCCCGGACGATGTAATTCCTGTCTATGAGGTAATTCAGCGCGAAGCGTACTTCCCGAACCGCGAAGGGGTTGAAGTAGACATTACCACCAACGGTAACCAGCGGAGCATCTTTGTCAGGATTGTGATAAGTGTTGAAAGTCAGCTCGTTGTATGAGACTGTCCTGCTGTATAAATCGAGGCTTTTGAGAACGTCGCCGCCGAAAAGCAGGTAATCCTCCATAGGTAGGGAGAAGAGTCCGATGTCGTACTGCCCCTCGGCGACCTGGCGGGTAACTCTCTCGAGGTACTGGGCGCCCTGAAACTCTATGATGGATGCCTTGGGATCCAATGCCTGAACTGAGGGCATCACTAAGAGGAAGGATAGGAGCAGAGCGAGGAAGAACCTTCTCATGTCTGAACCTCCCAAGTTGCCATCCGCACTCCAATTATCCCAACACCAGATGGCTGATTAGAACCCAACAAATAGTATATCTCGTGACATCATATAAACCTTACTACAAACAAAAAAAAGAAGTGGCAAGGAGCCAGTCACTCTATCTTTGCCCCACACACAGGGCAGAACTTCGCCCCCCTCTGGGACTATGTGACCGTTGGGACAGCGATTTATCTCGTGGCCGCAGTAGGGGCAGATCGCCACTATCGTCTCGAGCGACATCTCAAGCGGTGCCCCACACCCTCACACCTGAAGTCCGCTTCCATGGTGACCACTAAAAGGTGCAGGAGGTGGTTGGGGTTAGACCTCTGGGGAACGTTTGGAGAAGAGTTCCTTCACGAGTTCCACAAGCTCCCAGAGGTCTTTCACGTAGTAGTCAGCCCCCTCAACCTTTCCAAAGCGCGTTACGTTGACGGTTCTCAAACCGGCCCCCTTGCCGGCTAAAACGTCGTGGGCACTGTCTCCGACCATTAAGGCCTCCTCAGGCTTCAGGTTGAGGGCCTTCAGGGCCTTCTCGACAAGGTAGGGGTTGGGCTTGACGCCGTCGAGGTTGGAGTAGTCCTTGCCGTAGACGACGTCGAAGTAGCCTCTCAGATTAAAGAGATCAAGGACGAACTCCGTGCAGTCCTGGGAGGCGTTACTGACAGCGGCAAGCTTCAATCCAAGGTTCCTCAGCTCTTTCAGTGCGGAAACATCCGGGAATGGCTTTATCCTGCCGAGCCTCGCCATCTCCTGCCGGTAGGAGAGGTTGACCCGGTCGACCAGCTTCCAGAACTCAACGTGGTCGATGCCAAACCGCTCCACGTAGCTCCTTGGGAGTTCACCGGTTACGGTTCTCCTGTATGTTTCGTAGTCAAGGGCAATGCCATGCTTCTCCAGCTCGGGCTTTACCCATTCCTCATACCAGTCGCGGTGGTTGTAGCCCTCGTAGTAGACCAGGGTCTCGTCAACGTCGAAGATTAACCCCCTAAGCATTTTGACTCCCTAGGAAAATTGGAGTGAATATTTAAAGGTCTACTCCTCGAGTCCCTTCAGTAGGGTAAACTCTCTGGGATCCCAAGCGAGCTCGTCGGTGACGAGGTAGACTCGCCCGCTAAACAGAATCGCGTAGTCCCTTACGTCGTTGAGGAACCTTACGAGAGCCCTAAAGCCGTTGTGGAGGGCAAGGTATTCGGGGCAGGCTATGACGATTGCCTTGTCGGGGTCGTTTTTGAGGCTTGCTACGATACCCTCAAGGATTCTTCGTAACTCCTTCGGTCCAAAGAATCCCCTCACGGCGCTAACCGTGATTGACTCCCATCCAGGAGGAACCCTTTCGCCACCCCTGCCTATAACGACCGCATTCTCCGTGGATATCTCCTTGAGGGAGCGGACTATCCTGAAGTTTAATGACTCGGCTTTATCTCCGGGAGTTCCCGTGAGGAGGGAACGAGAGACCTCAACATTTTCTTACCGTTCCATTTAGGGGAGTGGAAGTCTATATCCTTTGAAAGTGGTTATGTAGGTGCAGGCCCTCGGTTTCCTGGACTGGTCATCACGGTTCAGCCGGTTGATCCATCGTCATCGGGCGAAGAAGGAAAGGTGGGGAGGTTAAAAACCTTCAGAACAGCTCCTCGAGCTTGACGTCAATCTTGTCCGGGTTGAAGGGAAGGACGTGCCTGGTGGTCTTCGGTGAGTAAACTTCACCGCGCTTGACGAGTTCCATGACTTCCTCCTTGGTCGGGGCCTTCCTGATGAAGACGTAGTCGATCTCGCCCTTGGCCATGTCCTCCCTGGCGTCCTCCTTGAGGCCGTAGTAGATGAGCTCTATCCTTCCTTCAACGCTCATCTCATCGAGCACTTTACTTACCTTCTTCTGCTCGTCGAGGCCGCCAGGAATGGCGAAGCTCTTCTCACCAACGAGGGCGAAGGCTATCTCTCCCCTCTCGGCCTTCTCCTCTGCCTCCAGATCCTCGATGACCTCGAGGCCCTCGGCCTTGAGCCTCTCAATGACCTCGTTGAGGTCTCCCTTGAAAGCTGGATACCAGGTGTAAACTTTGACGTCGTCGCTGAAGTAGTCGAGTATGACCGACGGAGCCCTCTTCGCTCCGAGCTTCTGCAAACCCGCCCAGCGGTGGTGGCCGTCAACGATGAGGTACATGTCCTCGCCTGGAACCTTCGCGAGGAGCATCGGCTTCCAGAAGATGCCGCTTCCAGTAACGCTCTCGATGAAGGCCTCAAGCTCCTTCTGGACGAGCTGCTCGTGGGGCTTCATCTTGTCGAGCTCGATAAAAACGTAGTCAACCTTCTTGGTCGGGATGTCGTACTTCGGAACCTTTTCAACTCCCATTCTCAACCCTCCGTAAGCGTTAAACCTTCAGACCTCTCTCGAAACGAGGGGTAAAAAGGCTTTCCCTTTCATAAGGACAACATTTCCCGGGCATTTTGCGAAAAAGCATGGAAAATCCTGAGGATTTTAAGGGACAACCGTTAAAACACCAAAGGCCCAAATAGCTCCGATGAGGAACGTCGCCGATTTACCCCTCCACGGCGGCCACGTCCCGGGGTGGCTCGCCCAGCGAATGAGGAAGCTGACAAGGTTAGTTCTCATCTTAGCCGTCGAGGAATACGGGACGAGAGGCCTCCTCAAGAGGCTCTTCGACCCGGTGTGGTTTCAGGCCTTCAACAACGTCATCGGGATGGACTGGGACAGCAGTGGCTCGACAACGGTAACGGCCGGTATGATAAAGGACGCCCTTTGGAGGGAGGAACTTGGAGTAAAAGCAGCCGGCGGAAAGGGGAAGAAAAGCCGGGCGACTCCCGAGGAGCTGAAAACCATCGCGGAGCTCTACGAGCTCGACCCCGAGCCGTACGTTAGAACCTCCCGGCTCGTTGCTAAGGTTGACACAGTCGCCCTCCAGACCGGCTACCAGCTCTACCACCACGTCTTCTTCCTCGACGAGGAGGGCAACTGGGCTGTGGTACAGCAGGGAATGAACGAGAGGGAAAGGCTCGCGAGGCGCTTCCACTGGTTCGACACTGAAACCTTCACCCTCGATCCACACAACGCCATATCGGGCCTTAAAAGGGAGTTCGCCCTCAATACCGTATCAAGGGAAGCGAGGGAGTACCAGAAGACTCTCCTCGACGTCATCCAGGAAAAGCCGGCGAAGATAGAGCGCGAGCTTGAGGGTTTGAAGGCCATAGCGAAGGGCTACCGTCCGCTGGTCTATTACAAACCCCGCGAGCCCTGGGAAAAAGACATCCTTAAACGCTACGAGAGCCTTGGAAAGTTTGAGCTGAACAAGAGGGCCTTAGAATTTGCGAGAGAACTCAGCGTTTCGAACTACGAGGAGTTTCTGCTTTTGAAGGGCCTCGGGCCGAGCACTCTAAGGGCTCTCTCGCTCGTCCTTGAGCTGGTTTACGACGTCCACCCGAGCTGGAAGGACCCAGTAACTCATCCTCCTGATCCGTTCAAGTTCAGCTATGCTGTCGGCGGCAAGGACAAAGTACCGTTCCCGATTGACAAGCCGGCCTACGACGAGCTGATTTCTTTCTTAGAAGAGCTCGTCTCAAGACATCCCGAGGAGAAGGCCCTCGTGAGGAACGTCACAAAGATAACGAAGAACTGGGAGTTCCCGGAGGGGGAGAAAAGGGCAACATAATAATGGGGATATATGAAAAGGTCGTATCGCGGCTATTTTTTGGCCAAACATAGGACTACCTTCACGTTGTCGCCCTCTATCTGCCCCTTAACCCAAAATCTATTATAAGTTCCCAAGTCAGAAACAACCCTTCTGCTGCCTGTTATCCGGGAATACATGTAATCAACGAACTCATCGTGGAATATGGGGTTGTAGTGCTCGGTGAAATCCGGAAACGTAGTTTTCCACGTGACCCCAGCAGAGTAGCCATACGGCAAATACGCAGTAGTGTCAAGGTTAGAAATCTTTGAGTCCAGCTGCAGGTTTGGGAACTCCCTAAGGAACCTTGCCCTCAAGTCCGAGATAAGCCTTGTTAAATCGGTCTCTGAGAAAGTGTAATCGTGTTTCTTGAATTCTTCACCAGTCAGAGTTCCCACGTAGTCAACAACAACTTTTTCCGACTCCAATCTTGCTTCGTAGACCTTTGCAGAGGATATTATCAAATTCTTTAAGGTTCCGCCGGAGTATTCGCTGCGCCAATAGGCCCAATACTTCCAGTACGTCCCCAAATCCATTATCGGTGGATGCTGGTCTATCACAAAGAACTGCCCATTAATTTTTATCGCAGCGGCTGCATGCCCCATCTGGTCGTTTGAGAAGTCAATTTCAAGTACATATACTGGAGAATAGTTCATCGCCAAGAGCAGGCCCGCAGTCAAGACAGCGTAATCTACGCAAACCCCCGAACCACTCTGAATGGTCTCAGATGGCTTCTGTATCTTGGTTGATCCCAAACCGTTGTATTTTGCCCAGTCGTATTGGATGTTCTGATCCTCCCACTCCAAGATGTTCCATGAGCTCTCCTGCAGGGTTGAGCCCTTTAGTCGGGACGCCAAAGGGCCCAAGACTTGGAACTCATCTGGATCGTTGAGGTAACATTCCAACGCAGCTTCCAAAGAATAATCCGCCCGGGAGCATGCAACTGCAGTGGATGTCAGTGACTTTACAGAAGCTGTTTCCCCAGTGAAGTTCTTAGCTGTGCCCCAAAACTCTGAAATCTTAGCCTCAATCTCGTCGGGAATAACCTGTCGCACAAGTCGTCCGTTAGTATGACTCAGATCGTAGAGGGCGAAGAATACCAAAAACACCAATATAATCCCGAAGAACTTTTTCCAAGGAAACTTCCATTTTCGCTTTTTATTAGGGTTTTCTTGGAAGGTGTTGGGAGAAACGGTTCTTTTGTTATGGGGATGGACAATTTTTCTTTCTGACTCAAAGATGGACTTTCCAGCCAATCTTTTGCTCGCTCTACTGCCTATGTCAGCTCTCTTCTTCTGTTCCTCCAGTTTCCGTCTGAGCTCTTCATCCCTTTTTCTAATTTCAAGCGCCTTGTTGGTGAAGTACTCTTTCCTTGACTCCAAATAGCCATTGAGTTCAAGATAGCCCTCTATTTCCCCCGCCATTCTCCACAGATCGGACATTATCCTGCTCTTGCTGTCGTTGTCAGGAAGTTTAGCTTCAATCCGGATCATGATTTCAAGAAGAGAATCCAGAATCTCAGCACCACGCTCAAGAAAATCCTCCTTGTACTTATACCAGAGATTATCCCTCCATCCTTCAAGCTCTGAGGCAAACGTGTCGCTTAAGGTATGATCCACCCAATGGATGCTGGTATACCCATCCCGGCCATGTAAGACACGATTGTTAGAACGCAAAGAAGCGATAATCCAATTCAAATGGGGGTTGATAATTCGAGTAATAAGGTAATGAAGATCCTTTTCAGACATTTGGTAACCCCCAGACCATCTTAAGGAAGCTCATAGATGATTGTTACGAGGAACTATAAGAAAGTTTCGGCACTCTAGAATGCACTCAAATATGCAATTCTATGCTCGACTGTTACCAAATGGTTTGAATGATCCCACAGGCGGTTTATTAACCTGTTCAGAGTTCCGAAAAAAGGGACGTGAGTTGGGGTGCTCTTCAACTACAAGGTGATAGTATACTATCGGGGTGGTATTTACCCCTTCAAACAAACCATACTCCCCTGCGGCACTCCGAGTTCCCTTGCTATCGGCCTGCACTTCGCTTTTAGTAGGTAGAAGACGCGGTTATCTTTCACCTCGCTCAGCGTCTCGAAGTTGCCCTGTCCCTTGGCAATTATGACATCGGCTTTCTCAAAGACCTCCCTGAACTCATCGGAAACCCGGTCGAGCGGAACACCGACTATCCTCGTGCCAGTGGAGATTATCCCGGCGAACTCCCCAAAGCATGCCTTCCTCAAATCTTCAACCGTTGCGTCGTTGATTATCGGGCCGTCCTTCGCCGCGACGTAGATTTTCAGGTACGGAAATGCCTCCTTTAGCTTCTTTATAAAGAGCCTGTCGAAGTAGATTTCCCCGCAGTTGTCCGCGAGGTAGAGGAGGGTTTTAGCTTTCCCCAGCCTCTCGAAGAGCTCGTCGGAGTGGTCAACGTAGAGCTCTTCGCTGAGCATTGCCTTAACGTCCTCCTCGATTCTCTCCGGGGAGTAGCCGACGGCGAAGTCTATCACGTTGCCGATTATGGCGAGCTTTAGCGCGGTCTTAAGGTTTGGCCCTTCCTTCTCGATGTCTGAGACGACCTTCTCAGCCAGCCTGTTCGAGAGCTCCTTGTACTCCTTAAACGGGTCGTCGTTGCCTATGACCCTGTAAACGCCTAGGAATACCTCGCTCCCGAAAACCGCCGGAATGGAATCTCCGTTTATCCCCGCCATTAGCTTCGCCGCCTCGATGACACCCCTCCTCCTGAGCTCAAGGTCGTTTGTGCCAATCTCAACGATTTTCTGACACTGGTTCGCGGCACAGGCGAAGCACTCGTAGTGGACCTTCATTTTCACCACCCTGAGATGACAAGTTTTTCGAACTTTTTAACACCACCGGCAGAGCTGCGGAGGAGTCACCCCAGGGATTTGAGAGGAAGCTTTTGGAAAAAGCTTCACCAAAAGTTCGTGGTTCTTCTTAAATTGCCGGTTTGAGAAGGGTTCCATTGAGACGAGCTGGAGTGAGTCTTGGATTCCACCTGTTGACCTAGCTTTTTATTATGAGTTCAATTTTAACCGACGCTTTACTAGGACTCGCCATAAACTTAAACCTAACGCCCCACTGTTTATCCTGACAGTATGACTAAAACCACCACAAAGTATGTTTGTCAAATAAATTGAGGCCACCATGAATCATCGTCAGATTTCTTCCTTTTTCTTCCACGTTTCTTTTTATGTTCGTCAAAGAAACTGAAGTCAGGCTCTATAAAACTAAATTCGTCTCTAGGTTTTGTATTGGAAGGCCTTCTGGATTTGCTCCTGTTTAAGACACGTTGGATAGCACTTTGGACTTCCTTCGGTCTATTTCTAACTTTCTTTCTTAGCTCTGTTCTCTTTATTATGGCATTGTCAGCCTTCCTATGACAGTCGCCACATAGAACTATGATATTAGAGGGAGTAGTCTTTCCACCTTCTCGAACTGGTGTGATGTGATGGATATAACCAGTAGTTGTAGTTATCCGCCTCCCACAATATTCACATTTCCTCTTTACAATCTCAATGATGTCTCTTCGCATAGCTCCCGTTATGTCCCTCCTACTGGCAGATTTTTTCTCATCATCCCAAAAGAACATGGAGACCACCATAGAATTCTTGCTCTCAATACTGATATATGTTACGGTTGTCAGTTGACATCCGAAGGGCGTCAAAGGAGGGAACTCCTGGAGAAGAGCACCAATGAGAGAATTCAAGCATAGGGTTGTCTGTTAAGGATAATGGGAAACCCTTCATCAATTTAGCATTCTAAAAACAGTCAACAACATTCCGCCAGCGCTTGCTTTGCGAGGGCTGATTGGGGGGTGTGGGGGCGTTAGCCCCCCAGTAGTTTAAGAAAAACGGGGTTGCGGGGCTTCACCCCGCATCGGGGGTTTGAGAGTACAGAGAGATAAGGGGGCGGAGCCCCCTTGTCTTTCGTTATGGTGGGCCCGCGGGGATTCGAACCCCGGACCTCCACCTTGTAAGGGTGGCGTCATAACCATCTAGACCACGGGCCCGCCCGCAATAGGAAAAGGGAGGGGGGTTATAAAATTTTCTACTTCTCGATGCCCCTCCTGACCTTTACCGCCAGCCCGCTCTGAAAGACCTTAAGCTCCTCCCCGCTAAGAAGCGTCTGACCCGTCGCCAGAAGCTCGTCCCTCTCGTTCACCACCAAAACCTCGTCGTAGGGCCTTATCTCCGGATCCGCATCGATCACAAACTTCGCGAAGACGTTCTTCCCCTTCCTCGCGAAGGGCTCGGCATCCTCGTTGACCACAACACGCATCCTCGGGAATGGGAGAACCTCGTGGAGTCTCCTCGCCCCCTCTATTCCGAGCGTTAGGAGGCCATCTTCGGCTCTGAAGGTGGCGAGGTGCTTGCCCTTGGCCTTTATCTGCCTTGGCATGCCGGTCTTTCTAGAGAGCTCAACGAATGCATCTCTGAACGCCTCTCCAGCCCCTTCACCGAACTGGTACTCCGCTATAGCCATGACGTAGCTCCTCGCCTCGTCCTTGGAGGGCTTCCTTATGCTGAAGTCCTTCTCTCCCTCACTCTGGGCGAATGGGTAGCTGAGGCTTAGATACTTTGGAATCTCACCGAATATCGGGTGCTCTATCGTCTTCGGAAACTTGTCTTTAACGCGTTCTGCCCTCTCCTTCGCCCTCACCGCCGTCGGCCACCTCAGGGATTCCTCGCTGACCTTGAAGAAGGCGCTCGCCTTGGTAACCGGCTCATTCTTCTCAAGATACTCCCTGTACTCGAGCAGCCTCTTGTAGGCGGCGAACATCTTGGGGTGGCTCCTCGCCCTCTCGTCTACAAGCTCCCACAGCGTTCCCTCCTTCACCGCCTGCTTCACGCGGTTCAGCTCCTCCCTTATGACCCAGAGGTTGTGAAGGGCCAAAAGCCTCGTCCGCTCCTCCTTGGGCATCTCGCGGAGCTCCTGAGGAGTGTAGCGACTGCAAACCGGACAGGAACACGGGAAGTAGTCGAGCTCCTCCAGGCGTTTCGTTCCCTCCGGTGTTAGATAGCGGTCGTCCTTGGCATAAAGGGCGTAGCTGGCAGAATCGAAGAGGTCTATCCCCATAGCGACGGCTAGAGCAAAGATCATCGGGTGGCCGGCACCAAAGAGGTGGACAGGCCTGTCAGGCCTCAATCCCTGCTTCGAGGCGATAACGACGTCAACGAGGTCTTTGTAGCGGTAACTCTCCATGAGCGGGACGACGGCCCCAACTGGATGAATCTCAAAGTTCATCTCGCCCAGCTTCTTTGCCGCGTAGGTTCTCAGGTCGAGGTGAGTCGAGCCTTGGACGGCCGCATTCATCGCTATCTCCTTTATCTCCTCGGCTTCCTTCGCCCTCTCCAGTGTTATCCTCAAATCTTCCTCCGCCTTCTCACGGGGAGCATCGGGCGGGGTCGGTATGTCGAGGAAGGTGCCTATGTCAACGCCGATATCGTGCTGGAATTCGACTATCTCGCGGTTGGTGACCTCGACGCCCCCATAGCGCATGAGCTGGAAGCTGCCGGAGTCCACCTCGATTATGCCATCGTAGTCGAGAAGCCTGTGAATTCCCACCTCAAGCGCCTTCTCCCTCAGTTCGGGCGTCTTGTAGATGATGTATGAGTTCGTGATGATAATTCCGAAGCCCATCTCCTTAAGCTCCTTCGGGGTTACTATGAGCTGCTTCGGGTTTACAACCGGCATTATCGCCGGTGTCTCTATCGTCTTGCCGTTTACAGTCAGCTTTCCAATCCTCCCGGCAGCGTCTCGCGCCTTGACCTCGAACCTGAAATCGACCATCTCGCAACACCTCCCCGGGAGTAGGGCGGCCGGTTTAAAAGTCTAAGCCAGAATGGTGATCATGACGTACGAGAGCGCCCCTGCCGCGATGGGAGCAACGACCCAGCCGCGGGCTATCCCCACCAGCAGCCCGAGGTTGACGTTCTCCCCCTTATAGAGGCCGAGACCACTGATGGCACCCACTATGGCCTGACCCGAGCTGACCGGGAGGCCGAAAAGGTTGGCGGCACTGACCGCGAGCGAGGCGCCGAACTGGGACGAGAAGGCGGAGGTAGGTCCTAGTGGGGCTAGCTCCCTCCCGACCGTCATCATAACGTTGTAGCTGAAGGTCAGGGCGCCGAGGGCGAGGGTTAGGGCCAGGACAAGCTTAAAGGGCCCGTCCACGCCGAGGCTCTGGAGCAGGCCGGCGACGTTCGAGAGCTCGTTGGCTCCGAGATTGAAGGAGGAGTAGGCAGCCGCTGTGAAGACGAGCCACTTCTGGGCAAGCTCAAGGTTGCGCAGGCCCTTTATTCCCTTCATCGCGGGTTTGTAAATCCTGTAAACGGCCACCGCAAAGAGGGCGGCAATAAGGGGAGAGAGAACCCACGCCGAAACTATCTTTCCCACCGTCCACCAGTTGACCGGAAGGCCCAGAGCGAGGGAAGCTCCCACCAACCCACCGATTATGGACTGGGTGGTTGAAATCGGCCTTCCCCAGAGGCTGGCGAGGGTTACCGCGGTGGCGGCGCTGAATAGGACGAGACCGACGTGGGTGGGGTTCATCCCCTCGGCCATCCCTGAGATGGTTCCGGAGACGCCGGCACCGCCGAGGAAAACGCCGAGAGTTACGAATACCCCGATGAGGAGGACGGCGCGCTTGAACCCGATGACACCAGAGCCTACGGCGGTGCCTACAGCCTTCGCGCTGTCGTTCGCCCCTATCGCCCACGCCATGAAAAGTGCTGAAGCAAGCAGTACCATTCCCGCCACCACTATAATCTATTTGTCGCTACATAATCTATATAGTCAACCGACGGAAGGGCACTTAAAAATATTTCGAACCGGAATCAAAGCCTTCCCAGAAGGAGCCGGACGTAGCCGTAGATATGGAGCGTCAGGTAAAAAGCCGCCCAGAACCAGACTATCATCGGAAAGAGGAGCGCGTTGGAGAGCCTTCCCCCCTCAAAGAGCGTCGGGAGGAACATAGTGAACGTCTCGAAGAACCACCAGAGGACGAAGAACTCCCAGAGACCGGTTAGGATGAGTATTGGGGGAATTAAAACGTCAAGGAATGCTATCACATCACCGAGGAGGAGAAAGGCCCAGTCCTTGGTGAAGCCGCCACCGAGGTTCTTAAGGTCACCTAGGAACCAGCGCTTCCTCTGGCGCCAGAGGGCTCCCAGCGACCTAGGCATCGTGGTCCAGACCCTGGCACTGGGGGCGTAGACGACCTTTCCAAACCCCTTCAGGACCTTCGTGGTGGCGTAGTCCTCAACCACGTCCTCAACGAAACCGCCTATCCTCTCAAAGGCCTCTCTGCGGAAGGCCGCTATCGGTCCCGGCGCGACGCTCAGGTCGTCGAGCTCTTTGGCCCTTCTAAACATCACTATCCTGAGGTGCTCCGCGTCCTGCGCTCTCTCCAGGAAAGAGCCCCCTTCAACGCGGACCTGCCCACCGACGGCGAGGACTTCTTCGGAATAAAACCTCCTCACGAGCTCTCTGAGGGCATCCTCCTCAAGGTAACTGTCGGCGTCGGTGGTGACTATCACCTCACCGGAAGCCTTCGAGAGGCCGAAGTTGAGGGCTCTTGCCTTCCCTCCGTGTTCCTTCCTGTAAACTTTCAGCCTCGGGTCGCTTACGGAGCTCGCGGCTTCGAACGTGCCGTCCCCACTTCCGTCGTCGATTACAATGACCTCGAAATCCGGATAATCCTGGGCGAGGGCGGCCTTTATCGCCCCCAGAATTCGCTCGCCCTCGTTGTAGGCTGGAATGAGGATGCTCACCTTCGGCTCCCATTCTCGAATTCTGTAATTCCTGAAAAGACTAATTATGTAATTGAAGAAGAAGTAGCCGTCCCAGAGGAAGATGGCGAGCAGTCCCAGGAGGAGCGGGTTCATGGGGAGAAATTCTCGGGAGGGCTTTTAACCCTTATCGGCCTTCCGCGGTATCGGGACGAGCATGGACTTTCTGCCCAGCCGGTACCTCACGACGTACCTTCCGTGCTCAAACTCGTCCTCTTCAGCCTCAATGACCTCGACCGGCTCGATTTCGAGTCCGAAGTCAAGAGCCTCCCACTTTATATCGTCGAAGTAGTCGTACAGCCCGCAGGTTGCGCAGAAGGAGCCCTCGAACTCGATAATGACCTCATTCCCGTCAACTGAGACTATACTTGACTCAGCCTCGCTGCCGTGGAGTCTGTTGAACTCGTCTATAACCCGCCGGAGCCTCTCAAACTTATCTCCCATCTCTCTCACCGTTTGGAGTTCATCCTCTGCACTTAAAAAGTTTGTTGGGGAAACCGAATAGTTTAAAAATCCAAGCCATGAAAGGAAGACCGATGAGCGCGGAGGGGATAAGGCGAGCCGAGCGCGAGTACACGGACGAGGAGATATTTGGGATACTCAGCGAGCCGGTTAGGGAGTGGTTTAAGCGGAAGTTTGGAACGTTCACCCCTCCCCAGCGCTACGCCGTTCTGGAGATACACAAAGGAGAGAACGTCCTGATTTCCTCCCCAACTGGCTCTGGGAAGACGCTCTCCGCTTTCCTAGCGGCGATAAACGAGCTCATTCTCCTCGGAAAGGAGGGGAAGCTTGAGGATAGAATCTACGTCCTCTACGTCTCACCTCTCAGGGCCCTCAACAACGACATAAAGCGCAACCTTGAGGGACCTCTGATGGAGATACAGGAAGTGGCAAAGGAGCTCGGCTACGAGCTTCCGGGGATAAGGGTCGGCATAAGGACGAGTGACACTTCCAGCTATCAGAAGAGCAAGATGGTGAAGAAACCGCCGCACATACTCATCACCACACCGGAGAGTTTGGCGATAGCTCTGAACGCCCCCAAGTTCCGCGAGAGGCTGAAGACGATTAGGTACCTCATAATCGATGAGGTTCACGCTTTGGCTGAGAACAAGCGCGGAACGCACCTTGCTTTGAGCGTCGAAAGGCTGGCGGAGATGGCGGAGGAGAAGTTCGTGAGGATAGGCCTGAGTGCCACAATCCACCCGCTTGAGGAGGTCGCCAAGTTCGTCTTCGGTTTCGACGATGAAGGGAAACCGAGGCCCGGCCTGATAGTCGACGTCAGCTTCGCGAAGGAGACCGAGATAAGGGTTGAAAGCGTTGTCGATGACCTCATCTACACCGATGCAGGAACGCTGAGCGAGGCCCTTTACAAGCGCTTAGCGGAGCTGATACGGGAGCACAGGACGACGCTTATCTTCACCAACACGAGGAGCGGTGCCGAGAGGGTAGCCTTCAACCTGAAGAAGCGCTATCCCGAGTTCGAAGGTTTGATAGAGGCCCACCACTCCTCGCTGTCCAGGGAGGTTCGTTTGGACGTCGAGGAGAGGCTGAAGAGGGGCGAGCTCAAGGCGGTTGTCACCTCGACGAGTTTGGAGTTGGGGATCGACATCGGTACAATAGACCTGGTTGTCCTCATCGGTTCGCCAAAGAGCGTGAACCGCGCGTTACAGCGCATCGGGAGGGCCGGCCACAGGCTCCATGACGTCAGCAAAGGGATCATCCTTGCCCTAGACAGGGACGACCTGGTGGAGGTAACGGTTCTGGCCCACAACGCGAGGAACAGACGTCTGGACCGCGTCAGGATCCCAAAGAACCCGCTCGACGTTTTGGTGCAACACCTTTTGGGAATGGCGCTCAACAAAGTCTGGGAAGTCGAGGAAGCCTATCGCGTCGTGAGGCGCGCTTACCCCTACCGCGACCTTCCCTTCGAGGACTTCATGAGTGTCCTCCACTATCTTGCTGGTGAATACGCCGGCTTGGAGGAGAGGAAGGTCTATGCGAAGATATGGCTCGAGGACGGTCGCTTCGGAAGGCGCGGCAAGATGACACGGGCGATATACTACATGAACGTCGGCACCATACCCGACGAAGCGAAGATACGCGTTTACACGATGGACAAACAGATGATCGGGACGGTTGAGGAAGAGTTTGCCGAGAGACTGATGCCCGGCGACATCTTCGTTCTGGCGGGCAGAACCTATGAATTCGTCAAGAGCAGGGGCAACAAGATATACGTCATCCCGAGGCAGGGCGCGAAGCCCACTATTCCGGCATGGTTCTCGGAGATGCTCCCACTGAGCTTCGATCTGGCCCTCGACATCCAGCGCTTTAGACGGGAGGTTTCCGAACTGGTCAACAACAGGAGAGCCAAGGACTTCCTGATGAGAAAGTACGGCATAGACGAGCGCGCCGCGAGGGCCATCCTGGCGTACTTCCGCGAGCAGGCGCGATACTCCACCGTGCCCGACGACGAGACGGTTCTCGTCGAGGTCGTCAGGGGAGAAAATAGGAACGAGTACTTCTTCCACACCCTCGTCGGCAGGCGGGCGAACGACGCGCTCAGCAGGGCCTTCGCCTATCTCGTGAGCCAGTGGAAGAGGTGCAACGTCGGTGTTGCGATAAACGACAACGGCTTCGCCCTTATCCTTCCGCCGGAGGCCGAGCTGACCGAGGACGAGATAAGGGGACTCTTCCAGGTTGAAGACCTCAGGGAGACGCTCAAGAGAGCACTCGACAACACGGAGCTCCTCAAGAGGCGTTTCCGCCACGTTGCCAACCGCGGACTGCTCATACTGAGACGCTACATAGGCAGGAGCAAGCGCCTCGGAAGGCAGCAGGTGATGGCGGTCGCTCTGCTCAAGGTGCTGAAGGAGAATCACCCGGACTTCCCGCTCCTGAAGGAGGTCTACCGCGAGATAATGGAGGACAAGATGGACGTGGAGAACGCGGAGCTGTTCCTGAGGTGGATCATGGAGGGGAAGGTAAGGGTGGTGGTTGAGGAGCATGACGTTCCGAGTCCCTTTGCATTCAACCTCGAGGCGATAGGTTCGAGCGATGTGGTGCTCATGGAGGACAGGCGCGAGCTGATAAAACAGCTGCACAGAAAGATAATGGAGATGATAGAGGCCTCAGGGTAACGAGATCATGCGGTCGTGGTAGACTACTATCCCCCTGTCCGTTATCTCGTAGGGCCTGATGGTGCCGTCGAAGCTGCTGCCGCGGAACTTGATTATCCTCACGCCCCGGGTCAGCCTGCCGCCGGCGTTAAAGGCCTTCAGCTCGATGACCCCGCTGACGAGGTACTCCTCTATGTCGGTCTTCTCGAGCTCGGAGGTCAGCAGGACTGTGGCCCTGAGGCGCATCATGCTCTTTATGAAGCTCAAAAAAGCCTTGCGATAGTCTATCTCCTTTGTGGCGGTCAGCTTGAGCATCGTTATCGGGTCTATGACTACCCTCGTATAGTTCCTCTCCTGGAACTGGCGCTTTATGGCGTCGGTCATCTTCTCGATGTTCCCTGCGAACTCCTCGAAGAAGTCCGTGATCAGGACGTAGCGCTCCGCTGTTGGGGTCGCATCGATGAGCGAGAACCTTGGATCGCGGAGGTTGAAGCCGAGCTTGCTCATATCGACCTTCAGGTTCTCAGCCGGCTCCTCAATGGTTACGTAGAGGACATCCTCACCGTTCTCAACGCCCGCCATCGCGAAGTGCATCGCCAAAGTGGTCTTTCCAGTTCCTGGGGCACCCTTAACTAGGTAAACCCTTCCGGGTATGAGACCCCCCTGGAGCATAACGTCAAGGCCCTGGATTCCGGTGGATATCCGTTGGATGGTCATGCTAACCCCTACATTAATTCGGCAATTTAATATAAGAACCTTTCGAGGAGGAGTGAGGGGCATAAAAAGGAAGAATACTAAGCCCCGAGGGTTTTCACAACGAATGCGAGCAGGTCAGTCAGCTCCCTCGCCCTCGTCTCCGGCGATGCACCCATGTGGCCACTCTTGGTCTCGACACGGAGGTAAACCGGTGCGCCGATTTCTTTCATCTTCATGAAAAACTTGAGGGCGTGCGCCGGATGAACCCTGTCGTCGTGCAGGCCCGTGTAGATGAGCGTTGGCGGGTATTTCTTGTTGGGGTCAATGTTGTGGTACGGTGAGTATTTAAGCAGAAACGCCCTGTCCTTCGGGTCGTCTGGGTTTCCATATTCGGGAACCCAGACGCTACCGATGTAGAGCTTGTGGAAGCGGAGCATGTCAATGACGGGGTAACCTATCAGTGCTGAGTCCATGACGTCGGGTCTCTGGGTAAGTGTTGCCGAAACCAAAAGCCCGCCGTTGCTCCTTCCCCACGCTGCAACCCTGTAGCCCTCCCCCTTAAGCTTGCTCAGGACGGCTATGAAGTCGTCGAAGACGTTCTGCTTGTTCTCCCTCATTCCAGCGCGGTGCCACTCCTCGCCGTACTCACTTCCACCGCGGAGGTTGGCCATCGCAAAGCTTCCGCCGCGCTTGATGAACGGAATCGCCTGCGGGAAGAAGCGAGGCGTCAGCGAGATGTTGAAGCCTCCGTAGCCGAAGACCCAGACTTTTTTCTCGTCCTCAGTTCCCTTCACGTGGAAGTAGTGGATTTTCGTGCCGTCCTTTGAGACCGCAAAGTCCTCCTCGACTCTGAAGTTGCCCTCAACTTCCTGCCTCTCGACGAGCTTAAGTTCCCCGTCGAACTCGTAGAGGCGATATGGTACTGTAAAGCTCTCGTAGCGGAGAAGGACCCTCTTCCCGTCGGTGTCGAGCGGGTAGACGCTTCCGGGGAGGTCGAAGGTTACCTCGTCGAGCTTTTCTCCGCTGAGTGAATAGACCTCCAGCCTGTGGCTCGCGTGCACGAGCCTGCCGGCGAGGATTTTGTCGCCAACGATTACCGCCCACTCCAGCGGGAACTCTCCTTCAGGAATTACCTCAGTGATGTTCTCCCCTTCGATGGCTATGACCTTCCCACGTCCTTTGCCCTCTCTTGTGAGGACGTAGAGCCTGCCGTTGACAACATCTATGGGCTCCGCCGGAACTTCAGCGGAGTAAACCTTCCCCCAGAGGTCGGGGGCGTCTATCGGTCCGATGTAGATATCCGCCTTGTTCCAGCCGAAGGTGACGGTGAGCATCGCCCACTTTCCGTCGGTGCTCTTCCTGAGTCCCATAAAGTAGCCCGAGCCAAGTCCCTTCCCAAAGACCATCCTCTCGCCGTTCTCGTCCTTCCAGAAGAGCCTAACAGCCGGAGCTTTAACCCCGTCCGGCGTCTCCCCGTGCCTGTAGAACCTGCTGAAGTAGTAGCCGTTCTCAAGGAACGTGACGTTCCAGACCGAGGGTTTAAACTCTTCCAGGATTTCGCCGGTTTCGAGGTTTACTATCCTGGTTATCCCCTCGTCTGCCCCTCCTATGGAAAAGCTGTAGGCAAGGAGCTTTCCAGATTTGTCCGCGGTGAACCCCTGGAGGAGAACCTCGTCGTTGAGCTCCTTCTCAAGTTCCTTTGAGTCGATTATGACATCTCCACCAAGCCACCTTATGACCTGTCTGTCTCGTTCCTTGTACATTGCGATTATGCCCTTATCGGTGAGCCTCGCGCCGTGAAGGGTCGGCATCGAGTAGTATTCCCAGACCTCCGGGAAGAGTTCGTCGCTGAGATCACCGATAAACTCCCTAAAGCGTTTGTTCTCCTCCTCAACGAGCTTTAAAACGCGCTCATCGTTGAGGTTCTCCATCCAGATATACGGGTCTTCCATGAAAATCACCGTCTTAACGTTCGAATGAGGGCATAAAAACTTTTTGTTGTTCCAAGTAAGGAACAAAAGATTTGAGGTTCTGGAACGAACTCCCACAACGTCCGCGAGAGGATCCAAAAGCTGAGAAAGAGACTTATGCCGTTAATGGGGGGCTTGGAAACGTAATCGCGGGTCAATAACATCTTTTTGTAATCACCCACTGACTTCCTCCCCGTCCTAAAGGGCGAGACTTTCAAAAGAAAAAAGTAACGGGGAACACCTAGAAAAATCAAAAAAGTGTTGGTGTTAGTAAATTGACCTGAACAGCACTTCCTCCACTAAAACGTGTTTTGGAAGCTTCAGCAGTGCCACAAGGAGCTCTGCAACATCTTCTGGCTTCATGAAGCCTTCCTCTATCTTCCTTCCTGGTTTGCCGTAGAAGTAAGTGTCCACCATGCCGGGGCGGAGTTCGATAAACTTCACTTCGGGGTTTTCCACCTGGAAGGTCTTCGTAAAGGCCCTCGCCGCCCACTTGCTAGCCACGTAGGCCCCTGCATTGGCCAGTATCATCGTTGAGATGTAGGACGTGACGACTGCTACTGTTCCCCGTCTCTCCTTTAGGCTCGGCAGGAAGAGTTTTATAGTCCTCCAGACACCGAGGGCGTTCACCTGGAAGACTCGCTCCATGTCCTCATCACTCACCTCGTCGAGCCTGCCGCCCATTGGTATCCCAGCGTTTACCACGAGAAGATCAACTCCCCTGAACTCCTCCAAAACTGCTTCAGCGAACTCCTTCAAGCTCTGGGGGCTTGAGACGTCCAGATAGCGGTGGAGGACTTTAACCCCGTGCTTTTCCTCCAGCTCCCTTGAAAGCCCTTCCAGGAGGTCAACGCTCCTCGCACCGAGGGCTAGGTTATAGCCCTCCCGTGCAAGGGCCTCCGCAATTGCCCTACCAATACCCTTTGAAGCGCCGGTAACGACGGCCACCTTCATTTTTCCACCTCCCAAAAATGGAAGATTAACTCGCCGGAAAATAAACGTCTATCGAGGCCACCTTTCCGTCCCTGACAGCCCTGGCAAGCTCTCCTCTAACCTTGTTGCCCTCTACCTCAACTTTCCTCCCGTCGTCGAGGTGGAGGAGGATCCTGGCTTTTCCGAGGTCCAGCTTCCACGTATCCACTTTGGCTGGGTTGTGGTAGGTAACCCTGCACCTCGAGAACAGCTTGAAGCTCACTTTCCCCTCCTCGTCAAACAGCCAGCCGGGAAGTGCGGGCCTGAAGGAGAGTACAAGCTCGCCGTTTTCTATATCGAACGGCTTCTCCCCTATGAACATGTTCTTCCAGATGCTCAGGAACTCCGCATTTGCCCCTGTAAGCCGGGCATAGAACCCCGCCCCGTGGAGGGACTCGTCAGGATAGGCGCTGCTGACTATGAAGGAGGTGTTTTCAAGGGGACTCCTTCCGTAAACGGCCGGGTCGAGGAAGGCAACGATGACGTTCCGGAAGTCCTCGTAAAACTCCTCGTAGAGTCCGCTCCTTATGAGTTCGAGCATGTATTTGTACTCCATGTGTAGCCAGATGGACTCGTTCTCAAGCCACCCCGGGGTGAAGGCCCTTGCCCTGCCTATCTCTATTGGCTGGTCTTTCAGGGAAGCGTTGAGCTTGTACATCTTCAACTTTTTGTCATAGAGGTCGCTCTCCTTGACCTTTTTGTAAACCTCCTTCAAAAGTTCCCTGTCATTCCTGAAGATTTTGAATTGCTTGACGGCACCTTCAAGGAAGAGCGGCATTCTCTTCTGCTCGAACTTTAGAATCCTGATCTCACCCTTTTCATTGACCTCATACTCCACCGGTTCATAGTAGAAATACATCGGCATTATGCCGCTGTTCTCCTCTATGGCCCTCTCGAGGCCTGCCCTGAGCTTATCACGGAGGAGCTTCAGACCATCGAGGAGTTCTCTGGCTTTAACTTCAACTTCTTTTCCGTCAAAACCGAGCCTTGTCCTATCCCTGTACCTTTCCCGGAGCTCTGAAAGGGACTCCCATAACCGGTGGTCCCTGTCTTCATCCTCCCTGCGGTTGTATTCTTCAACGAGCCTGGCTTCCTCCTCAAAGAGCTCCCATACCTCAACGGGGATTCTGAGCTCAATATCGGGAAACTCCTCAAGGGAATCTATTAAAAACTCAAAGAGCCTCACCAGCTCTGCAGCTTCTCCCACCGACGAGCCAAAGAGCCCCGGAAGCCCGTTGAGGGCATCGTACCAGCCCGGCTTCCCCGCTTCCATCTCTATTCCCATTCCAGCTGGATCGAGTGTCGCGAACTTGATGAATGCAAGGTTGAGGAGCTTGGTGATAAGGTTCGTGCGGTATACCTCTCCCCTTCCGTTCGCTGTTCTCATGAGGTGCCTGTACTCTTTCCGGGACTCAATGAGGGCCTTCTTCTCTTTGTCCTCGACGAGGGAGTTGTACTGTCTCACCCTGCCGTTTTCGAGCACGTACCTCTTTGACCTCGGGAGCACCACCATGGCGTTGTCGTAGTAGGTGTAGCTGTAATCCTCGAACAGAAGCTCCCTCTTCTTCTCAGGATACACTCCAAGGTAGCTCTCTATAAGGTCGAGGTTGTACGTCCAGTGGTCGCACCAGTAGCCCTCCCCGTGAACCGCATCAACCTCCTCCTCGCAGTGTTCGAGGACTCTGCGGAGGAACTCCTCTTCGGAGACCTTCAGCTCTATTCCCTTCTCCTCCACGAACATCATCAGTCTTCCGGGGGTGAACGGCTCCCTCAGGAACTCTTCAAGGGGTTCCGGATTGTCCACGAGCTCCTTCAGGAAGTCCGTCCTTTCGGTTTTCAGGCGGTATTTCACACCGTTGATCACGAGCGGGTTGTAGCCGTCGGCCTGTATGAGGTTCATAAAGAACTTGATGTCGTAGTCCCTTATCTCGGGGTGGAAGAAGACGTTCTCCCTCCTGTTCTGGTTAACGTCCCTGAAGTTCCCGTTTCCGGTAGAGTAGTACTCCGGAACGAGCACGAAGTAGTTGTAGTCCCTCTCCTGGTCGCCGTGCTTTCTCAGGTAGATGTAGTACACAAAGGGATTTTCTTCCTCAAGGAGCAGGGGATAGCCTCCCCTGAGGACGTTGTCAAGGTAGCACTGCTTCGAGTACTCGTCAAAGAGCTTGGAAGCGGTTTGCGTCCAGATGTCTTCAACAACCTCCTCTATTATCTCGCTGTTCTCGAGGTACTTCTTCTCAAGGTACTCCTCGCTGGCGAACTTCTTCTCGTATTCTTCGAGGAGGGCTATGTGTGGGACATAGCCTATAACGGAGTGTATTTTGACCTCCTCACCGGGCATGAGCTCTGTTTCGAGGGGCGTGAAGGCGGAGGGTATCTTGTTGAAGGTCACCTGCTTTTCACTGGCCAGCTCACCTAGGGGTTTCCTGATGAAGTTCTCAGGGGAGATTAACGAACTGTCAGTCCCGAAAACTATATCGGGGTCAACTATCGGCCTCACGAGCTCGCTCGTCTCACCCTTCTTCACGAGGGAGATGTAAAACGTCCCCTCCGTGAGCTCCGTGACCTTTGGGACGTCCTCCGTTGACGACTTCAGCTTGAAGAAGGGCATCTTTTTGTCGAGGTTGTAGACCTCCATCCAGGCCTTAACGAGCGTGTTCATGTGCTTTATGACGTAGTCGTTGACGCCATAGGGGATTATCATGGGCATTCCGTCAAGGAGCTCGATTCTTTTCGGGGAGTCGGAGATGTTCCTTATCCTGACCCTCCTGATGAGGGCGGGTATCCGCTCTCCTGGGAGCGTGTAGTAGAGCACGTTAATTTTGAGTCCCAGGTCTTTGTTTATCTCCTCTATTTCGAGCTCGTTTCTCCCTATGTACATCCTCTGCTTTACCCTTCCCTCCGAGGGAGTGAAGGCCTCGTAGGCAACCCCCTCATCCGGGAGCTTGATGAAAGTCCTGAAGCCGAGGGTTCTAACCGTCTGGTAGGCCCTTATCGCGGAGTTGAACTCCATTATCGGGTGATCCTTGTCCTGCACGCCAAAGGAGCTCACGCATTGTCCCCTGTTCACGTAAAATACCCACATGGGTATGCCTTTCTTCCCCGCTATTCCGGGTAAGAAGCTCGCGAAAGGCCTTAAGCGGTTGTAGTCCTCGATAACAAACCTGCCCTTTTCATCGAACCTGTACTTTTCCATGTCCATCACCTCCCGGGGTATTGAAAATAAAAAGGCGGAAGATATTCAGTCCTCAGCGAGCTTATAGACCCTCACGTAGTCAACGTACATCCTTGCCGGGAACTTTGTCGTGGCACCAGGCGGTCCCGGCCAGTTGCCCCCAACCGCCAGGTTCAGGATTATGTAAAAAGGCTTGTCGAAGACCCACTCCTTGCCCATGGCCTCGACCTGCTCCTTCGTGACCACGTGATAGAGTGTACCATCAACGTACCACTCTATCCTGTCCGGGAACCAGTCAATGGCAAAAACGTGAAAGTCCTCCGTGAAGTCCGGAACCCCTTCTGGAAGGGTATAGCTCTTGGTTATAGCGCGGCCTCCCGAGTATCCAGGCCCGTGGACGGTGCCGTGAACGGTCCTTGGCTCATGGCCGAGGAACTCCATTATGTCTATCTCACCGCACTGGGGCCATCCGACTTCTCTTATGTTGCTTCCCAGCATCCAGAATGCCGGCCAGAGTCCCTTGCCCTTCGGTAGCTTCATCCTCGCCTCTACTCTCACGGGCGGGGCAAATTCTGCCTTCCCCTCGGTTTTAAGCCTTGAGGAGGTGTACATATATGTGCCGTACTCGTCGGTAGCCCATTCCTTTCTGGCCTCTATCACGAGCATGCCGTTTTCTATCCTCGTGTTGTTTGGTGAGTAGTATTCGAGCTCGTTGTTTCCCCATCCAGGGATTCCGTATGCCCCTCCGTTCCCTATCTCGAACGTCCAGTAGTTTTCGTTTACCTTTTCACCCTCAAACTCATCGTGCCATATGAGTTTCCACCTTCTCCCATTCTCCTGGATTTCAGCGGGCACTTGTGCTGTGGAGGTGGTAGTCGTAGGGGTGGTTGTTTTGCTCGTTGTGGTAGTCGTCGCGGTAGTTGTGGTGGTCCGAGTTGTGGAACTATCTAAGGGAGCCATTGAGGTTGTTTGAGTGGTTGAGGTCCATGATGAAGAAGGTGTCGTCTGTGTTTCTCCCCCTATGCACCCGCTTATGAAACTGCCGAGCATCACGACCAGAATTAAGAGGCCCAGAAGTTTTTTGTCCATTCAAATCCCCTCCGAAAGCTGTTTTGAAATCGCCTCAGAGCTATCTTTTGAGAGCCCGAGGGCAAGCTGTTCAAGCTCCCCAATAAACTTCTCAGTGCTTATCACGTCCAGCCCGTATTTTTTGAGAGGATTATAATGCTCAGGGATGTCCGTTATCAGGAGGGCGTTTTTTACTATGGCCGTAACCCCGACGAGGATGTCGCTGGTGGCCATCTTAGTCCTGCTTTTCAGGAGGTTTTTCGTGATTATTGCGCTCTTGATGATTATCTCGTCATCTGGGGGAACTATATGGTAGAGCTCCTTTAACACGGCCATCACATGATCTGGATTTTTCCCCAAACATGCCTTCGTGAAGAGATATTCGTATACACTGATCTGCGGGACTAGGATTTCGAACCTCATCAGGGCAAGCTCGAGGAGGTCTTTGTTCCTTTTGGTGTGCATTCTCAGGAGGGCAGAGCTGTCGAGAATTATTCTTTTGGGCATTTTCATTACTTTATTCCTCCTTTAGCTTTTTCAGGATCTCCAGAGCAAGCTCGCTTTCCTCTTCGTCGAGACTTATTTCTCTGAGTTTTTTGTCCAGGTTCGTAGAGTGCCAGGTCTCTATCAGGATCTTGAGGACCTCGTCGTATGACCTTGCATCAAGCTTGGCCTTGAGCTTCTTTATCGCGTTCCAGGTCTCCTCATCGACGGCTATCGTCTTCACGGCCCCTCACCCCCGAGGTATTCTCTCCTAATCCTCTCGGTTAAGCCGCCGTTTTCAACAATCTCTCTGTAAACCCCCACGCTTTCCTTCCTCGGGATTCTCTCTTTTGTGATCATGTCAACGGAATACAGGCCAAACCTCATCCTAAAGCCCATCGCCCATTCGTAATTATCCGTAAGTGCCCAGTGGAAGTAACCCCTGACGTCGAAGCCAGACTCAAGAGCCCTCTCTATATAAGCCACGTGCGAGGCGATGAAGTAAGGCCTTAGCAAGTCTTTAGAATCGGCGATTCCGTTCTCCATTACATAAACTGGCTTTCCATACTCTAAAGCGGCCTTTATGCTGTTGTAGATGCCCTCCGGATACACTTCCCATCCAATGTCGCTCACGGGGTGCTCATCCTTTGAAAGCTCGTTTGGTGGACAGGAGTACCCATAGCCGGGAACACCCTTGAACCCCGTTATCGGGATTTCAGGGAATTTGGGCTTGGAATGGGTGACCACTTCCCTCGAGTAGTAGGTAATCCCTATCCAATCGAGCCTTTTGAGGTGAGGCACCTTTATCGTGGTCTCCATGTCGAACTCGATGTTGAGGTCACCCTTTGTTAATGCCTGGAGCAGGAGACCGCTGTGGAAGAAATCAGTCATCTGGGCCGCTTTAATGTCCTCAGGGTCATTGGGGTCCTTTGGATACGAGGTTCCAACGTTGTTGGCAATTATCCCGATAGGTGCTTCTTTCTTGAACTCCCTTATGGCGTCGTAGGCCCTTGCGTGGGCGTTTATTATGTTGATGATTGCTTCCTTTGCACGTTGCGGATTAACAACACCCGGGGGAAACCCTGAGTAGGGGGCAAGATATCCGAGCTCCACCATCACCATCGGTTCGTTAAAGGTCGCCCAGATGTCCACGAGGTGCCCGAACTTGTACGTGAGGTAGGCCGCAAACTTGGCGAACTCGAGAACGGACTTCTGGCTCACCCATCCGTTTCTCTCGTTTTGCAGGTTTGTATCGCGAGACGCGATGGGGTCGTGAAGCCATACGGGGTGGGTGTAGTGGGTAAGGGTCAGGGCGACCTTGAAGCCGAGCTTTTTCAGATTTGCAAGGACGCGCGTGTAGTGGTGGACCTCATTTTTGTTTGCTATCTCGTCAAGCTCCCTGAGGGTCTCCTTGGTTATTTTTACCCTCTTAATGAGTCCGTTGCCGTCGAGCTCGTAGTCAACTTCAACTCCATAGGTGGGGCAGGGGAATATCCTGCTCCACTCCAAGTTTAGAGAGTAGGCGTTGAGCCCGAGCTCCCTGGCCAGTGAATGGTCGAGAGGATAGAGTTCGTAGTTGTTGATGCCCTCCTCTGGCAGATCTCCACTTACAAGCTCTTTTTTCAGGTTAACGGGGTCTCTTACCCAGTGCCACCAGTCGCTTCTCGTGTCCAGGTTCCGGTTGAACCTGTCACCCATCTCAAACTGGAAACCCGATTGCGAAACTCCCCAGAGGAACTCCTTTTTCATTTCTAACCCTCCTCATAACCCTTCAGGTGTATCTCTTCAATGTTTCTATTCAGCTCGCTAAACATTCTGACCATTTCCTCGTAGGGCTCATCCTCGATGTTTACGAGACCGTAGTTGCTGTTTTCCCCGTCCCATCTCCCCTCTTTGGGCTGGTCAGACCATTTGAACCAGTGATATCCGACGGCATACGGAAGCTCCATAAAACTCTCTATGAAGCGCTTTGTGTATTCGGCCCTTTCTTTTTGAGTCTGAACGGTGATTCCTGCCCCAATAGTATTGGGAAGCCCGGAGTCCATCGCCCTGAACGAGAACTCGGTTATCATTATGGGTTTCCCCGTAATTTCATGTATGTGGTCCAAGTACTCCTTCGGTGCCACCTGGAAGTTATAGAGATTCAGTGAGATAACATCAACGTACTTTCCAGCGACTTCAAAGACAACATCGGGCGGCCTGATGAAAGGAGAAACCGCAAACCTCACTCCAAGTATTAGGTGGTTTTGATCTACCTTCCTTATGGCGGTTGTTGTCACGTTAAAATACCGCTCAGCGTATCTCCTCACAAACTCCTTTCTTGCTTCCATAAACAAGGGTGTTGATGGGAGGTCACCGGTATATGTAAGCAGGTCATCAAAAGATTCATAGCTTGTCTTGAGCTCCTCATTAACCCGGGTAATGTCTCCATTAAAGGTCTCTTTCAAAACTTCCACTGCCACTCTCTTTCCGGGGGCCTCAGGGGGTAACTTCATGAAATCATCCAAGAGGTGATTGCCCGACCTCCAGTCCGGCCCCCAGCGAAGTTCGTTGTCTGTAAAGAAGCCGATTACCATGGGGTTGTCCTTCAACGGTTCAACATTGAAGTACACTGCCTTTGCCACGTACTCCTCAAAATCATCCTTGAAAATGTCGGGCATGGTGCCGTGTTCCCAGTTAAACCCATATTTTGCCCCTATATCCAGAAGAACGGTATATGGGAAATATTCGTACAGTTCAGGAGAGGACCAGCTCCCCACAGTATTGAAACCCCACTCAACCATCCTATTAACTGTGACATTAATCCACACGCTTATGTCCCCATACTTCCTCAGTACATTGACGTAATACGGGGCATACCCTATTTTAGGAGAGTGATCACCCAGGTAATTTATAGCATTCACTCCCTTGGAGACAAAAAGGTAGCCTTCCGGATCAACAAGCCAGTATGTCCCATTCACAACTTCAACCCTAAAAAATCCTAACGATTCAACCTGCACCTTTTTCCATCCTCCAAAATCAGAATATTCCCCAGAAAAATTCGCTTTAGGTTTGGGGGAGTTGGTTACGGTAGATCCGGTGGGAGAGGGTGAATTCATACTCTCACTAGAATCGGTTGTGGCAGGTTGGGTGTAAGATGACGAATCTATACCCTCACTATTTGTCGGTGCGTTGTTTCCAATACATCCCAGGACCATTGTGGAAACAAGTATGAAACCAAGAACCTTGAGGAAGGACGTATTCCTCATCTTTTACCCCCCTTGGGCAAAATATAAAGCAAGGAAAATAAATAAAACTCAAATTAACGCCTCTTCCTGAGGAGGAGTGGGACTATTGCCAGGCCGATTATGGCTGCCGGGCCGCAGATTCCTCCACCGCCGGTGGTTTCGGTCTTAGTCTCTGTCTTGGTCTCCGTTTTTGTCTCGGTCACAGTTTCAGTCTTGGTCTCTGTTTTCGTCTCGGTTATGGTCATGGTCTCCGTTTTGGTTACGGTTTCGGTGGTTTTAATGATCTTGGGGGCCTCACTGGGGGACAGGATCCTTGCGTCGTGGAGTATCCAGCCGTAGTTGAAAGCGGTGCCTTCGCTTCCGCTGTAAGAGCCTATGGATATTGAAGTCCACTGCTGGCTGTCAACAGGTATGCCAAAGAAGCCATCGAGTTGTTCGATAACCTTGTCGATCATGGGCTTTATGTCAATTATGACTTCTCCGGAAGCTGGAAGCTGCTCCTGCGGCATGAAGAGAAGGACTCCCCATCCTCCTCCGGACAGAGCTCTCTGGATCGTGAATTTAATATTTTTCATCTCTCCGTTTAAGATCACTGTAGAGGTTACTTCTCCCACGTCTGTCCTGTCACCAACTATTCCTCCGAAGTCGTCAAAGAACGGAATGTAGATTTCCCCAATAGGTGCTCCTGAACCTTTGTCTTCAAACCAGATGTTTATACCGTATCTTACAAGAGTGTCATCTCTTCTGGCTACATCGTATTTCACTTTCACCCAGATGCTGTCGTGCGTGGATACATCAGAAGCTGGGAGCGGTAGCTGGAAGTGTGAATATCCCCCAACCGGTGGCTTGTCTCCCCACCACTGGGCCGGGGCCCTTCCATCTATAATAACCTCCGGTGTTGCCCAGGCTATTCCTCCCCACTGTGTCTGCACATCGCTTAGGTCAACGTAGAAAGCAACTTCTTCCGTGCTTTTAATGAACCTCATGTAAACTTCCCCTTGGCCGTCAACTATGTTCCAGAAGTTGGTCTGCATCCAGATGGTTCTTCCATCACTAAGCTGGATGGGGTTCTCAAGCCACTGGTCCCACCAGGTAAACTGAACATCACCCTCCTGAGCTGGAGCCGCTGCGATGCCCTTTATGTCTTCCAATGTCATTGCTGAAACAAACCCCAGAAACACTAACGACAGAACAAAGAAACTCACGGCTTTTATCATCCGTCTGCGCATGGAAATCACCAATCTGGAGTTGTGGATACAGTTATATATAAGCCTTTCGTCTTTTATATCCTTTCTTAAAATTATAAGGTATGAAGACAAATATAACCCCCACTACCGGGGCATTGGGACTTCAAGGGCATTCCCCACTATCCAACAGGAGGACAATAAATAGAGAAAAGAAAAAGTGTCTTACTCAGTCTAAGGTAGGTGCTTCTTCTGGGGGCAGGACTCTTGCGTCTTCGAGTATCCAGCCGTAGTTGAAAGCTGTACCCTCGCTTCCGCTGTAAGAACTTATGGATATTGAAGTCCATGTAATTTCTTGGTTGCTAAGTTGTCTGATGACCTCATCCACTACTGGCTTTATGTCAATTATGATTTCTCCGGAAGCTGGAAGCTGCTCCTGCGGTATGAACTCGAAGCTCCACCATTCCCCAGGGTTCCATCCTTTCTCGCCTTTCAAAGTGACCTCAAGGGTTTCTCCGTTGAGGTTAACCGTGGTATTGATTCCTCCAAGTGTTGTCTTATCACTGACCCCTACAAGCCCTCCAAAGTCGTCAAAGAACGGCACGTAGACTTCCGCAACCGGCCATCCCTCGGCATTCTCGAACCACAGGAGGAGCCCGAATCTTACTAAGCCTTCCTTCTTGACAACCTTATAGTCCGCCTTGACCCATATATGGTCATAATTGGAGATTTCGGACGATGGCATCGGGAGGTCAAAGAATCCGTAACCTCCGACTGGTGGTTTGTCTCCCCACCATACGGCGGGAGCTCTTCCGGCGATTATGACCTCCGGTGTTGCCCAAGCTATTCCGCCCCACTGCGTCTTTACATTTTCAAGATCAACGTAGAAGGCAAAGCTATCACTAGCATCGATGAACCTCATGTAGACTTCTCCCTGGCCGTCAACTATGTTCCAGAAGTTGGTCTGCATCCAAACAGTCGTTCCATCGCTCCTCTTTATGGGTTTCTCGAGCCACTGGTCCCACCAGGTAAACTGAACATCGCCCACGTCCTGTTCAGAAGCCAGATCTTTTATCTCTAGGACAGGTAGTGAAGTTATATAATCCCTTAGAATGCCTGTTGCATACTCTAGGAACCTGTAAGCTTCATTGACATGGTCTATTATCTCTGGATCCCCTGGTGGAAGCGAAAGGGCTTTTTGGTATTCATCCGCAGCTTTTTCCCCAGCATTCTCTGCCTCAGCGAGTACTTCATCACTCAAGTTCCTAGCTTTGGCTTCGTCTAAAAGTGCTTTGTATTCCTCTGCCAACTGTGAGTATTTTATAACTTTGTCAAGAATCTCTTCCGCATTTTTAATAGATAAATATGCTCTTCTAAGATATGCAAAGCTCCTTGGATTTGCAACCCCTCCGTAAAACGGCTGTGATGAAAGTTCAAACGCTCTCTGATAATCCTCTTCTGCACGGTTTCTAAGCTCTTCTGTAGTGTTCAATATGTTCTCTGGTATTTCATATGTAAGATTTGTAAGGAGTTTGTTATATGCCTCTCTTATTTTGTTATAGCGATAATAGTTATAATAGTTCCACATGACGTAGATCTTGTAAAAGATTTCTGATTCCCTCGATTCTACAGTTCCCTCAGATTTTGGAGGCAGAACCTTTGCCTCGTGGAGTATCCAGCCATAGTTGAAACCTGTGCCGTCGCTTCCGCTGTAGGTTCCAAACGCGAGAGAGCTCCATACTATGTCGTTCTCTGAATAGTCGGAGTATTGGTCGGCTATTATTTCCTCTATGACCTTGTCAACTATTGGCCTTAGGTCAATTGTGACATCTCCCGAGCCCTTTGCTATTGGTTCTGAGGGTATGAATTCAAAAGCGAAATTGTTCCAGTTCCACGCTTTCTGTACCGTGAACGTTACGTTCTTTTCAACGCCATTTATAGTTACGGTGGCTTCTATTGTTCCGACCTCCCAGGGGCCATATTGCGCACCTACTATTCCATTGTAATCATCAAAGAATGGGACATAGACCTCAGCCAGTTGGTAGTTGTCACTGCTCCTCTCGAACCACATTATAATCCCTGGTCTAACGAGGGTGCCTTCGCCTTTAACGAGTTCAAAGTCAATTTTGGTGAGTATCTTGTTGTAATTTGAAACATTCACGGCTGGCATGGGAAGTGAGAAGTAGTCATAACCGCCTGCTGAGGGTAATTCATTTCCATCAGTTACGCTTGGGGGCACCCTGCCAGCGAAAACCACTGCGGGGGTTGCCCATGCTATTCCTCCCCACCGTGTCTGCACGTTGCTTAGGTTAACGTAAAAGGCCACACTGTCCCCTGCTGAAATAAAGCGCATGTAGCTTTCACCGTCTCCTGAAACGATGTTCCAGAAGTTTGTCTCCATCCACAGAGTTGTCCCGTCTTCCCCGGTAACCAGCTCTCCTGGCCATGGATTATCAGGACTCCACTGAAGAACTATGTCTCCACTCTCAGCAGTGCTCGCAATTTCTTTTGCTACCTTGAGGGTTAGGGGGGACTCAACAAGCCTGGCGTCGTGGAGTATCCAGCCGAGTTCAAACTTGTCTGTGTTGCTTCCCGTGTAAGTTCCAAAGCCAATGGATGTCCACGTAATCTGGTCAGCAGTCCAAGAGGAGTAGGGGTCATCCACTATGCCCTGCACTGCCGCTTCTGCAAATTGTTTGACGTCAATGAAAATCGTTCCCTCAGGTATCTCCTGGTCAGGGATGAACTCAAGAACGAAATGGTCCCAGTTCCAAGTTCTCTGGATTTTGAAAACTACTTTCCTAGCCTGGCCGTTAATATACACTGTCTGTGTTATTGTCCCGATGTCCGTCGGGGGCCACTGAGTGTTCACGATTCCACCGTAGTCGTCCGAAAAGGCTATGTACACCTCGCCGAGGGGGGCACCGTTTGGCTGCTCGAACCACATTATTATTCCCGTTCTGGAGAGTGTTTCGGGACTTTTGGCGAGCTCGAAGTCAACCTTTGCCCAAACGCTACCCAGTGTGTTAATCTGGTCTCCCCCAAGCGGGAGGCTGAACCATGAGTACCCTCCCACTGTAGGCTTGTTCCCCCACCATTGGGCGGGAGCCCTTCCTGCAAAAATGACGTTTGGTGTGGCAAATGCGTTTCCGCCCCAGTTAGTGACAACGCCGCTCATATTGACGTAGAACGCAACTTCCTCTGTGTTTTTAATGAACCTCATGTAGTTTTCTCCACTACCCGATTGGATATTCCAGAAGTTTGTCTCCATCCACAGAGTTGTCCCGTCTTTCCTGGTAACCAGCTCTCCCGGCCATGCACCGGGAACCCACTGGAGGGCAACATCCCCACTTTCCGCATTGTCTGCAATTTGCCGAGCCTCAGGTAATGTAAGCCCCGAGACGTAGGTTCCCAGTATAATCAGTGCCATCCAAATTCCTAAAATCTTCCTAAAGTGTCCCATATAGCATCCCCGAGATATTTTTTGGGCTCTTAATATAAAACCTTTTTTGTTTTATAAAAATCCAATAAATTTATAAGGTCGTGCATAAATGATCATTACAGAAAATCATGTACACATGTACAGGGGGAAGCAAAGATGGTGAGCAAAAAGAAAATTAGCGGCATGTTTTTGCTTCTTGTTTTTGTGGGATCCTTTTGGGGACTCCAACCGGTAAGTGCACAGATTTCCCTTCCCAGAGAAGATACAGTCTTCGTAACCGGAGCCCAGTGGAGCCCGGCATCAACGTGGAACCTCTTTTCACCTTCCCAGACCTGGGGAACATACACCAGCGGAGGCTTCATGTACCTTCCACTATTCCAGTATATAGCCGGTCTGAACGTCTGGGTGCCGATTATAGGAGAAAGCTTTGAGCTTGTAAACGAGACCACTCTCATAATCCATCTGCGCCCAGAGGCCAAGTGGAGTGACGGAGAACCAATAACCGCGGAGGATGTAGTGTATACTTTCGAGCTTTCGAAGGAAGTTGGTTCCGGACCCGCGGCTGGTTCCGAGCCTTATATCGGGGACGTTAAGGCAATTGACCCACACACGGTTCAGTTTACAATAGGTCCTGAGAACAACCTCCCAATGTTCCTCCTCTATGCACTCCAGTTTGCCCCCGCTCCAAAGCACATAATCGAACAGGTTCATCAAAAAGTCGGAAACCAGATCATAGAGTGGAGGAACTGTGGTGGAACCTGTGACGATGTAATCTCTACTGACAGCGGGGACGTAACCATAAACGTTCCACAGGTGGTTTCTGGACCGTATAAGCTCTACTACTTCGACGAGCTCAGAATTGTTTACGAGAGGATAGACGACTGGTGGGGCAAGGACATCTTTGGCCTGCCAAGCCCAAAATACGTAGTTCACAGAATCTACCTGAGCAACGAACAGGCGTTGCTGGATCTCAGACAGGGAAACGTTGACTGGTCGGGTATATTTATCCCCAACGTTGGCAACTTTAAGGATATAGGAACATTCTACAAGGGCAAGCCCTATTTCAGGCCGGGAGCATTTGTCGTGCTTTACTTCAACCACAGGGAGCCGGTTCTCCAGGATCCCAATTTAAGAAAAGCTATTGCCTATGCAATAAACTACCAGGAAGTCCTCACAAAGGCATTCTATGACTACTCCCCACAACCCTCAATGTCACTGGTGTTTACGGTATTCCCCCACTACAGAACGTGGCTTAACACCACACTTGCCCAGGAGTACTTGGGGAACCCCGAGGGGAAGATGCCCTATGACCCAGAGCGTGCCAAGCAGATTCTTGCTCAGGCAGGATACAAAGATGTCGATGGAGATGGCTTCTTAGAGACCCCAAGCGGTGAGAAGATCGAGCTGAACATAATAATCCCGACTGGATGGACCGACTGGATGATAGCCGCAGACCTGATAGCCCACAACCTCCAGGAGATTGGACTGAACGTGGTGGCAAACCCCGTTGACTATGGCCAGTACTGGGGCATGATAAACGGCGCCGGATATACCCTTGCTCTGGGATGGACAAACTCACCGTCGTTCTACCACCCGTGGGACACGTACAGGTACGTCCTTGACCCGAGGCTCACACCCCCAACCGCAAACTGGGGCTTCTACAACAACTCCAAGGCCCTGGAACTTCTTGTTGAGGCAGCAAAGGCAAAGTCTTCCGAGGAGCTGATGAAGTACTACACTGAGATTCAGAAGCTCATATACGAGGATGTGCCAGTCATCCCAATTGCCTATTCAGTCCAGTGGTATGCTTACAGTGAGAAGTACTGGACTGGATGGCCCAACCAGGACAACCCCTGGTGGACGGAGGTGGCACCGTACAGGGAGTACTCCCTACCATTATGGCTACTCTTTGGACTCTCAAAGAAGGGAGAGCCCGTTAGCCCGCCGCAGTGGGCAAAGCCCAAGGACGAAGGAGGCATATTGATACCAAACAAGGAAGTTCTCTCCCAGCTCAGTGGAGCTTTCGTGCCCGAAGTCAACATAACCGAAACCTTCACAACTTCTTCAACCTCAGAAACTGAGACTCAGCCACAACCACAGGCACCAGCGAGCAGCTCAAGATTCATTGTTGGAATTTTGGGAATCGTAATAGCCGTTGTAGTCATTGTAATAGGAGCCAGAAAGCTGTCTAAGTGATAAATACCGGGGCAGGTGGTGAGGAATGCGACCAATATACAAATACCTCCTCATTAAACTTTCTTTTTTACTTGCTACCTACTTTGTGGCCGTCACAATAGCATTTGTCCTTCCCAGAATAGCACCGGGCAATCCAGTGCAGCAAATTGTGGCTGGACTTTCCCAGGGTTCGCTCTCTCCGGAGTTGCTGGACCAGTACCAAAAAAGACTTGTGGAGGAATTTGGATTAAACAAACCCCTCTACGTTCAATATTTGGAGTTCCTTAAAAATGCATTCTCAGGAGATCTTGGAACCTCCATCTCCTCTTACAGGCAACCGGTGACACAGCTGATAGCATGGCACCTTCCATGGACTCTGCTTCTCCTTGTGCCGGCTACTCTGGTTGCATGGACAATAGGAAATTACCTGGGTGCAAGGGCCGCGTACAGGAGAGGCACTCTCTTCGAGAAGACCGTTGTCTCAACGGGCATAATACTCTCCCAGATCCCCTACTACTGGATGGCGATGGTGCTCATATACGTCTTTGCAATTAAACTGGGTTGGCTCCCCTCCGGTTCGGCATATGATCCGACTTTAGCTCCTTCCCTCAACTGGGAGTTTATAAAAAGCTATCTGCGTCACTATATACTCCCCTTCCTTTCCATAGCCCTGGTTAGCACGGGCGGATGGATAATAGGAATGAGAGTCTTAGCGGCAATGGAGCTTGGGTCAACCTATGTCAAATTCTCCGAAATGCTCAATGTCGATGGCGAGATTATATTTAGGTATGTCCTCAGAAACTCCCTACTTCCGCAAGTGACAGGAATAGCTATTCAGCTGGGAACCGTCATGGCCGGACAGATAATCACGGAGCAGCTTTTCAACTACCAGGGAATGGGCATTTTACTCGCCAGAGCTCTCGGATCCAGGGATTATCCCATGATACAGGGAATATTCCTGATTCTCATTGGAACACTGCTCCTTGCCAACTTCATAGTCGAGTTCATCTACGTGCTGATAGACCCGAGAATACGCCTGGGGGCTAGGGAGTGAGGTGAGAACATGAACAAGGAAATATTTTATGTGCTCTTCAGGAACAAAAGGTTCGTGATAGGCTTCAGTATACTGGTATTCGAGATTTTACTGTCACTATTCGGGGCCTACCTCTATCCAGTTGACCCCTTTAGCCCCGCAGGGCCTCCGGCGTCTCCTCCAAACAGTTACTACCTCCTTGGAACGGACCAATTTGGTAGGGACATCCTTGCTCAGGTGGTAGTTGGCATTAGGAATTCCCTTTATGTGGGAGTACTGACTGGAATCTTTTCCATTGCCATAGGCCTTACAATAGGAACAATAGCGGGGATAAAAGGAGGACTCATAGATGAAAGTCTGATGGCATTCACCAACGTCGTCCTCACAATACCCAACGTGTTGCTGGCCATTATCATAGCCACCTACATGGGTCTTGAAAATGCGGGACTAACCCTTGTGGCAGTTATAATCTCCTTAACAGCCTGGCCATGGTTTGCAAGGGCAATAAGAGCGCAGTTCCTGAGCCTTAGGGAGAGGGACTTTGTGCATTTCTCCAGGATGACAGGATACGGAGACCTCAAGATAGCAGTTTTTGACCTGCTCCCCTACGTCACCACGTATACCCTAGTGTCGTTTGTGAATTTTATGAACATAGGAATAAACGCGGAAGTTGGCTTAAGCATACTGGGACTGACGCCAATACACATAATGACCCTCGGAAAAATGCTCTACTTCGCTGCAGTGACTCAATCATACTTCCTGGGCCACTGGTGGGTCTTCATACCTCCAGGAATTCTGCTCGTTGCGCTATCAACCTCCCTGCTTCTGATAGCCACCGGAATAGAGCAGGTGTTCAACCCAAGATTAAGGGAGATGTAAGGTGATGGCAATGAACAAAAGAATGGTGTTGGAAAATCTAAGGGCGTACTACCGACAGCTAAAGGGAACCACCGAGTATCTTGTAAAGGCGGTTGATGGCGTTAACCTGGAAATCTATGAGGGCGATATCTTGGGCTTAGTTGGTGAGAGCGGATGTGGAAAATCCACCCTCGCAAAAACCATGATGATGGACCTTACTCCTCCCCTGCAGTACATGGGAGGAAAACTACAGATTATAAGCAGGGATGGGACCGTATTCGACATAACCCAGTTTAAAAGTAAAGACCAAGTCAAGAGAACTTTATGGGGAAAGCACATAGCGTATGTTCCTCAGGATGCTTTGAACGCCCTTATGCCAACGATAAAAATTAAGAAAATAGCCTATGATGTCCTGAGGTCCAACGAGAGCGGCATTACCTTCCAAGAGGCTGTTAAAAAGGCAAAAGAAAGGCTAACCGAACTGGATCTCCCCGATTACGTGACCGAGCTTTACCCCTTCCAGCTAAGTGGAGGAATGAGGCAGAGGGCAGTGCTGGCTATGGCAACACTACTGAACCCCGAGATTTTGATAGTGGACGAGCCGACCTCGGCACTTGATGTGACGACGCAGAAAATAGTTCTGAAGTCTCTACTCAAGCTGAGGAAACTTGAACTCGTTGACAGCATAGTTTTCATAACTCACGATATATCCACGGTGAGGCAGATAGCAAACCGCATAGCCGTTATGTACGCCGGAAAAATCGTGGAGGCTGGGCCAACAGAATCAATCATCAAGGAGCCCCTTCACCCATATACCAAGGCCCTCATCGAGGCTGTGGCATCAATAGAACCGGAAGGGAGAGAAAAAGGCCTTTCTTACATTCCAGGACAGCCACCCAACTTAATAAATCCCCCGACAGGGTGCAGGTTCTATCCAAGATGCCCCTATGCCATGGAGGTTTGTAGAAAAGAGGAACCTGAGTTGGTAAAGATTGGTGAGACTCAGGTAGCCTGCTGGCTGTACAAAGGGGGTAGGGAAAATGTCTAAAGAAATGCTCGTCTGTGACCATGTCACCAAAATCTTCACTTCCGGTTTCATAAAAAAGATTGAGGTCAAAGCTGTTGATGACGTGTCCTTCACCGTGAGGGAGGGAGAGATAATATCACTAATAGGACAGAGCGGTTCAGGAAAAACGACCCTAGGAAAGATTATCCTCAGACTGATACCCCCTACTTCTGGAAGAGTGCTCTTCTACGGCAAGGACATATGGAAGGACATAAAAACAAAGGAAGAACGAAAAGAATACTGGAGACAGGTGCATGCAGTCTTTCAAAACCCCATGGGGAGTTTCAATGAGTTCTACAGGATAGACAGAGTTCTTGACCAGGCTTTAGAGCTTATAGGCGCTGACCCTAAATCAGAAGAGGGGATGCTATTAAAGGAAGAATCCCTAAAGGCAGTGGGCCTGAACCCCGATGAACTCCTGGGAAAATATCCCCACCAGCTTTCAGGAGGACAGCTCCAGAGAGTAATGATTGCGAGGAGCTGGATACTGAGACCCAAGCTCCTGATAGCGGACGAGGCAGTGTCAATGCTCGATGTCTCAACGAGGGGCAAGATAGTGGAAATTTTCAAGGAGCTCAGAAATAAGCTGGGAAGCTCCATCATTTTTATATCGCATGACATAGGCCTGTCTTACTTCATCTCGGACAGGATTTTCATAATGTACAAGGGGAAAATAATCGAAGAAGGGACTCCCCAGGAAGTAATTGACAACCCGAAGCACGAGTACACAAAAACCCTGGTGGAGAGTGTTCCGACGATATACAGAAAATGGGAGGACTTCCTGGAGGTGTGAAGAATGTATAAGTTTCCTAAAGATTTTCTCTTTGGATATTCCTGGTCCGGGTTCCAGTTTGAGATGGGACTCCCCGGGAGCGAGGTTCCAAACAGCGACTGGTGGGTATGGGTTCATGACATTGAAAACATAGCAACGGGTCTCGTTAGTGGGGACCTGCCGGAGAACGGGCCCGCTTACTGGGATCTCTATAAGAAAGACCACGATATAGCGGAAAGCCTCGGGATGGACGCGATTAGGGGAGGAATAGAGTGGGCGAGAATCTTCCCCAAGCCAACGTTTGACGTGAAAGCCCGCGTTGAGAAGGATGAAGAGGGCAACATAGTCTCGGTGGAAGTCCCTGAAAGTTCAATTAAGGAACTCGAAAAAATAGCCGACATGAAGGCCCTCGAGCACTACCGTGAGATCTACGCGGACTGGAAAGAGAGAGGAAAGACATTCATACTCAACCTCTACCACTGGCCATTGCCCCTGTGGCTCCATGATCCTCTTAAGGTAAGAAAACTCGGACCCGATAGAGCTCCAGCAGGATGGCTTGACGATAAGAGTGTTGTTGAGTTCGCCAAGTTTGCGGCATTCGTTGCATACCACCTCGATGACCTCGTTGACAGCTGGAGCACGATGAACGAGCCAAACGTCGTGTATCAGAACGGCTACACAAGGCCGACCAGTGGTTTTCCACCGGGATATCTGAGCTTTGAGGCCGAAAGAAAGGCAAAGATGAACCTCATCCAGGCCCATGCCCGGGCCTACGATGTTATCAAAGAGTACTCTGACAAAGATGTGGGGATAATATACGCATACACATGGCCCGACCCGCTCAGGGAAGAGGTCGAAGATGAAGTGCGGGCGATAAGGGAGAGGGAACTCTACAGCTTCGTTGATGCCGTCCACTTTGGGAAAGCCGCCGACATCGAAGAAAGGGACGACCTCCAGGGAAAGGTGGACTGGCTCGGCGTGAACTACTACTCAAGGCTGGCCTTTGACAGGGTGAACGGTCACGTCCTCCCTGTGTCGGGTTATGGATTCTCCGGAGAGAGGGGTGGCTACGCCAGGTCCGGAAGGGCCTGCAGCGACTTCGGGTGGGAGATTTACCCCGAAGGCCTTGAAAAGCTCCTTAAGGACCTTGCAAAAAGATACGGCCTCCCCATGATGATAACAGAGAATGGCATAGCCGATGCCGCTGACAGGTACCGCTCCCACTACCTTGTAAGCCACCTCAGGGCCGTTTACGAGGCCATGAAAGAGGGCGCCGATGTGAGGGGCTACCTCCACTGGTCGCTAACCGATAACTATGAATGGGCCCAGGGCTTCAGGATGAGGTTTGGGCTCGTATACGTGGATATGGGGACCAAGAAACGCTATTTACGTCCAAGTGCTCTTGTTTTCAGAGAAATAGCGACCAGAAAAGAGATTCCGGAAGAACTTGAGCACCTTTCCAGCTTAGACTTCCTCGTGAGGAGGTAGTCCAGCCATCTCTTCTCTTATCTTTCTCCGGATTTTTATCGCCGTCCCCACAATCCCCACCAGTGTTAGGAAAAATGTCGCCAGGGCGGCCTTGAAAGTCACTGTCCCGGTCTCTTCCCTCAATACTACAAGGGCAAACAGGCTCAGCACGAAAAACCAGGTCAGGAAAAAGAGCAGTTGTCTGTATTTATCAAATCCGTCCATAACTCTCCCCCGCAAGAGTTTAAGCATGGGAATATTAAACTTTCGATGTGTAGAGTGGTTGGGAAACAATTAAGGTCTGTCTGACTTTTTCCCTACCGTGAACGATGAGAATTCGGGCTTAACTCCTTCGCCAAAGGTGGAGATGTTGGGGGTAATCCTCACCACCCTCTTTGGAAGGGGTTCGGAGAACCCCTCTGGTCGGGGTTCTGAGCCAGTTACTCCTACCTCCCGACAATGCAGGGGGTCGAGATTATCGTTTTAACTGCCTTCATCAAAATATTTAAGGCACCGAGTAAGTCCGCTTTAACCACAAGCCCCTCCACGGAACACTTAAACCTTACGAAGGACATATACGAGCTCTACACGAAGGAATGCACCGGAATACCTTTCCCGCAACTGAACGTCCACGTGGAGGGGGATGTCAGCACCAGGGTATTTGCCATAGTGACAGATAACTGGAGGATCTTCTTATTTTTTTGCCACTTTTCCAATGATTTTGTGGAAAGATTTATATTCGCTTCCACATTCTTCCGGCGACACTCCGAGGTGTCGAAGATGGACGTGATGTGGACGACGATAGCGGTTTACATGGGAGCAATGCTAGCAGTTTCAGCATACGCGCGGAAGTACATCAAGACCTCGGCCGACTTCCTCCTTGCCGGAAGGAGGCTGGGACTTGGACTTACCGTAGGTACTCTGGCAGCCACCCACTACGGTGGTGGCTTTCATCCTGGGCGGAGCTAGCTGGGGAGCAACGTACGGGTTAGGTGGTATTTGGTACGGCTTCGCCTGCGGTCTCGGGCTTCTGGTCCTTGGACTGACGCTCGCGCGGCCAATGCGCGTTCTGGCCCGCTATACTGTCCCCGAAGTCCTTGAGATGCGTTACAAAAGCAAGGCGATCCGCCTGCTTGCGGCCGGCCTGTCCCTGCTCGCGCTCGTGGGCATTCTTGGGGCACAGGTCTGGGCGGCCTCGGCGGTGTTCGAGGCGATAGGCCTTCCGGGGACGGCTGGAGCTGTCTTCGCGACGCTCGTCTTCATAGCATACACTGCCCTCTCTGGACTGTGGGCTGTGGCGTTAACGGACTTTATCCAGATTATAATAGGGAGCATCGGAATATTCGTGGCGGTGGTCCTTGGCCTGGTCAAGGTTGGGGGTATCTCCGGCCTCAAGACGGCCCTGGACGGCATGAGCGGACTCCCGCAGCCTCCAAGCGAATACTTCAGCCTGACCTCGCTCGGCCTGTCACTGCTGGCGCTGACCCTGATAGCAACGGTCATGTACACCCTCATCGGCCAGGACTTCTACCAGAGGCTCTTCGCGGCGAAGGACGAGAGGACAGCCAGGAAGGGAGCGGTGTACGCGGGAGTACTGCTAATGGCGCTCTCGGTGCTGCCGGCCCTCGCGGGAATGCTGGCGGTGGCACTTTCGGGCAACCCCGAGGCGGTGATAGACTCGCCGAAGATCGCCGTCCCGATGCTGGTCATCTCGGTCTTCGATGGCACCGTGGGAGCGATATTCGTGGCGGCTGTACTTGCGGCCATCATGAGCACCGCCGATTCCCTGCTCTCCGCTGCGACCTCGCACATCGTTAAAGACTTCTACGAGGGAATCGTGGGGGAGAAGAGCGACGAGAAAAAGCTATTGAGGCTCTCGGTGCTCACCACGGTAGCGGTGGGACTCCTCTCCCTCGGGGCGGCGCTGGCGATCCAGGGCATAGTCGAGCTGCTCATCTACTCCTACGACGTCTACACCTCCGGGGTCTTCGTCCCCCTGGTGCTGGGCCTCTACTGGAAGAGGGCTACCAAGGAGGGGGCTCTGGCGGGGATGGTCGCCGGGTCGCTTGTGGCCATTTTAGGGGCCGCGGGAGTCCTGAACTTCCCGTACTGGGAGTACATCTACGTGAGCGGCGCACTGGTCTCGGCAATAGTCATGGTAATAGTCAGCGTCCTGACTGAAGTCGAGGAGATCGATGAGGAGCTTAAAGCGGCCTTCGGCTGATCAAGAGGCCGCTTCGATCTCCCACCCATCTTTCTTTTCTGCAATCCCTATTGAGATTATCTTGTGCTCAAAAGGAAGCTTAAGGATCTCTGTGGCGAGTTCTCTGGCAGAGCTGAAGTTGCTCAGACCGATTTTGATGAAGCCATCCACGTTGTATGTTGCCGTAACTAAGGCTTTGCCTTCCCTCAGCTCAAGCTCCCTCACCCAGAAGCCGTCCCTTCCGACGAAGCCGAGCCAGCCCCGCTCGCTCCCGCGCTCTACAACTCCGGCTATCCTCGGCGTGTTGTGGTCATCTCTCTCGTAGTCCATCGCGTCGAGAACGTGGATCAAAGCCTTCCTCGGCTTCTCCCATTCAAGGGCCTGGAAGATGAAGTCAGTGTGGAGGCCGTTGGTAACCACCGCGTACCTCTCGTTTACCCTAACCACTGGATAGCTCACGTAGGGGTTGTCCGTCTCGGTCTGGTTGATGATGTAGGCTGCATTTCCCCGAATCACGGCCTTCCTGTTCGGGAAGGAACGGGAGCAGAGGAGGTAGAAGGCGAAGGGCTTCCCGTTCATCAGGCCAATCCCGAGCGTCCTGCCTGTGTAGGCCAAGTTACCACCTCCTCAAGCCTCTCCTCCTCAAGGGCGAGCTTTATCTCCCGCGCTATCCTCCTTCCAGCGCTCATTGGCTCATCCCAGTAGAGCCGCCCGTACCAGTGGAGGGCGTTGCTCCCGCCGTCTATCCGCGAGGCGAAGCCGATGGCCTTGAACTCCCCGTCGTAGGCGAAGTGCAGGGCGAAAGGCCCGATTATCCCGGGCGGTTCAAGCTTTCTCATAGCCTCGACGAAGGCCAGGCCGTAGTCGTAGAGCCTCGGGAGGAGCGACTCCCTGAGGGCAACGCCAACGTTGCCAGCTATCGTGTAGGGAAGCGGTTTAACCGGCCAGCGAGCGTTTCCGTCCGCTATAACTACCCGCTCGTCCACGCCGAGGAGTTCGAGCCTATCCAAGATCGGCGAGTAGAAGAAGTGGACGTAGAGGTAAACGCCAGGAATAAAGCGCTCGACCCGGTAGTTCCCCTCAACTCTCTTCAGCCTTTCCTCAATCTCATCCCCACGGACGATGAAGTGCCCGCTGCCGCCCCTCGGCCCCTCAAGGCGGACGAAGTAGAGCTCATCTGACCTGATGTCCTCAGGCTCCACCACCTCAACGCGCGGTATCCCTGCCTTATCGAGGGCCCTGTCCTGCAGTTCAAAGGTCGTCTCCCACTTGAGGAAGCGCCTGTTGCCGAAGAACCTTACTTTTGCTTTTTCTATCGCCTCAAGGCCGAGGTAGGCAACGAAGGAGCCGTGCGGGACCACTATCCCCTCGTCGTTGAGTATCGCGTCCATGTTTTCGGTGACGACGAGCTCGTCGGCGAGCCTCGTCGAGGCGTAGAAGGCCTTTCTCCCGGGCTTCACGTAGAGCCTCGTCTTAAGGCCCTCGTCTTTAGCTCCAAGGAGAATCTGAAGGGAGGAGTGAGAAGCTATCGTTGAGATTATCATCCGACCACCTCCAGAAGCTCTTCCCGGGTTAGAATCCTCCCGTCTTTTGCAACGCGCATCGTGTCCCCGCTCAGCTCGTCTATAACCAGAAGCTCCCCGTTTAGTCTTCCAAACTCAAGCTTGAAGTCAACCAGCTGGAGGCCCTTCGATGCGAGGAATCCCCTGAGAATTTCGGCCACCTTCACCGTCGTTCTCTTCATCTCCTCGACCTCTTCCCTGCTCGCGATTCCGAGGGAACTTATAGCGTCTTCAGCTATCACTGGGTCGTCGAGGCGGTCGTCCTTCAGTGTGAACTCGACTATTCTTAGCCACTGAAAGGGCCTTACCCACCCATTGTATCTCCTCAGGAAGCTCCCGTAGGCCAGCTCCCGGTAGATCACCTCAAGCGGAATCCTCTCGGCCTTCAGGAGGCGGGCCTTCCTCCCGTCAATCCTCTCGACGAAGTGAGTCTTTACGCCGTTCTTTTCGAGCAGTTTGAAGAAGAACTCGGTTTGATCCAAAACGACGCTCCCCTTCCCGGCCTTTTCGCCAACAACCTCGTTGCCCCCGCTGTCCTCCTCGCCGTTCCTGCCGAGGACGGTGTCCTTGAAGTGAAAGATAAGATAAGGGCCGTCCTCGTAGACGTCCTTGGTCTTGCCGGAGTAGAGGAGCCTCATTCCTTCCCACCCGCGAGCATGTCGTTGATTATCTTTATCGCGCAGAGGTCGCCGCACATCGAGCAGGCCTCTGTCTTGGTCGGCCTCTCATTCCTTATCTCGATGAACCGCTCTTTGTCCTGGCTCAGCTCGAACTGCTCGGCCCAGTTGAGCCTTCCCCTCGCCAGGCTCATGAGGTAGTCTTTCCTGAAGTCGGCCTCGAAGCGGGTTAGGTTTACCGCGTGGGCCGCTATCTTCGCCGCTATGACGCCCTGGCGGACGTGCTCGACATCGGGAAGGCCGAGGTGTTCGGCCGGCGTTACGTAGCAGAGAAAATCCGCGCCGTTCAGGGCGGCTATTGCACCGCCTATGGCCGCGCTTATGTGGTCATAACCTGGAAAGATGTCCGTCACTATCGGCCCGAGGACGTAGAAGGGCGCGTTGTCCGTCGCCACCTTTGCCAGTTTCACCTGGGCCGCTATCTGGTCTATCGGCACATGCCCTGGCCCCTCGACCATCGTCTGAACGCCCGCTTCCCTCGCCCTCCTCACGAGCCTCCCGAGGGTGTAAAGTTCGGCTATCTGAAGCTCGTCGCCTGCATCTGGCAGTCCGCCGGGCCTCAGGCCATCGCCCAGGCTGAGGACAACGTCGTATTCCTTTGCAAGCTCGAGCAAATAGTCATAGTCCCTGTAGAACGGGTTCTCCTCTCCCCAGTGGAGTATCCAGGCCGCCAAAAACGTCCCGCCACGAGATACCATGCCGACTACTCTCTTTGTCCTCTTCATCTTCTCAACGACTTCCTTGGTGACGCCGACGTGGATCGTCGTGTAGTCAACGCCGTCCCTGAAGTGCTTCTCAACGGCCTTCCACATGTCGTCCTCGCTCATCTCGATGATGGCCTTTCCCTTAGCGAGCATCTCCTCCGCCGCCTGATAGATTGGGACAGTCCCTATCGGCACGTCAACGGCGTGCATTATGGTTTTTCTGATCTCGTCTAGGTCCCCGCCGGTGGAGAGGTCCATTATGGTGTCGGCGCCGTACTTAACTGCTACTTTGGCCTTCTCTATCTCGGCCTTGACGTCCACTATATCCCTCGACGTGCCTATGTTCGCGTTCACCTTGACCCTAACGACGTTGCCGACGGCGACGGGCTTAACCCAGTCGTGCCTCACGTTTCTGAATATGACGGTGTGGCCCTTCGCTATGCTCTTCCTGAGCTTTTCAGGGCTTATTCCTTCCCTTTCCGCGACGAACTTCATCTCTTCGGTTATCTCTCCCCTCTTCGCGGCTTCGAGCTGCGTCATGCCTATCACCCGGTTTTAAAACCCGTTTATAACAAAGTTTTTAAATCTCAAAACTCAGTTTTGAACGCGGCTTAAAAGGTTTTGGGTGGTGGCGATGCTGAAGGATGTGGAGATAAGCAGGGCAATAGTTGAGGCCTACTTCAACGACCTCCTTGAGAACCTCTCTTTGGATGTTGCCATAGTGGGAGCGGGCCCCTCCGGGATGGTCGCCGGCTATTATCTGGCCAAGAACGGGGCGAAGGTGGCCATCTTCGAGAAGAAGCTCTCCATCGGCGGCGGCATCTGGGGGGGAGCTATGGGCTTCAACAGGATAGTCGTCCAGGAGGAAGCTAAGGAAATCCTCGACGAGTTCGGGATAAGATACAGGCCCTTCAAAAACGGCCTCTACGTTGCCGACGCCATAGAAACGGCAACGACCCTCGCGAGCAGGGCGGTAAAGGCGGGAGTTAAGGTATTCAACATGATCGAGGTCGAGGATTTGGTTGTCAAGGAGAACCGCGTCGCTGGAATCGTCATCAACTGGACGCCTGTCAAGATGACGGGTCTTCACGTCGACCCCCTCACGGTCGAGGCCAAGTTCGTGGTGGACTCGACAGGCCACGGGGCACAGATAAGCCAGCACCTCCTCAAGCGCGGGCTCATTGAGAAGATCCCCGGTGAGGGGCCGATGTGGGCCGAGAAGGGCGAGGAGCTGACGGTAAAGCACACGGGGGAGGTGTTCCCCGGCCTCTACGTAACCGGAATGGCGGCGAACGCTTTAGCTGGAGCGCCGAGGATGGGGCCGATATTCGGCGGGATGTTCCTGAGCGGCAGAAAAGCGGCCCTCGAAATCCTTCAAAAGCTGGGGTGATGTGATGGCCGTTTTGATCGTAGCGGGCCTCGACACAGGAGGAGGTGCGGGCTTAAAGGCCGATATCGAGACTGTCTCCGCCTTAGGGGAGCACCCCCTCCCCGTTCTTACCTCCGTCACCTACCAGAACCCCTCGGAAGTGAGAGGTTATCACACCCTCCCGCCGGAGGTCGTGAGGGAGCAGATACGGGCAGTCAGGGGGAGCTTCAAAATCGGGGCCGTCAAAATCGGAATGCTCGGAAGCAGAGAGATTGCCGAGGCAGTAAAGCAGGAGACGGAGGGCCTAACGAGGGTTCTTGACCCGGTCATGGAATCAAGCACAGGAGCAAAGCTCGTGGACTCAGTTGAGTCCGTCAAGGTCCTCATCCTGGGTTCAATAGTAACTCCAAACGTCCCCGAGGCGGAAGCACTGAGCGGCCTAAAAATCCGCTCGATAGAGGAAATGAAAGAGGCGGCAAAAGTAATCGCCGAAGAACTGGGGGCAGAAGCGGTGGTCATTAAGGGCGGACATTTAAGCTACACCGACGTCCTCTACTGGAAAGGCAAGCTTTACGAGTTCCCCGGCGAGAGAGTGGAAGGCTTCACCCACGGGACAGGCTGTGTCTTTTCCTCTGCTCTGGCGGTGTTCCTCGCTAAAGGGTTTGAGCTTCCAGAGACCGTTGAGAGGGCAAAGCGCTTCGTCGAAGGCTCGATAAGGTTCTCGAAGGCTGAGGCCAGAGCGGTGAATCCCCTCTGGGAGCTTGAGAGGGACGCCCACCGCTGGAGAGCTAAGGGAGAGCTTGAGGAAGCCGTTAAAGAACTCATGGAGCTCGGAGAAAAGCTGAACCCGCACGTTCCGGAGGTGGGGACGAACTTCGCCTTAGCGACGCCTTTCAGCGAGGTCTTTGCCGTAAAGGGCAGGATAGTCCGATACGGTGGAACGATTAAGCCCGTCGGCCCGGTTGAGTTCAACGCCAGCGACCACCTTAGGAGGGCTTTGCTCAAGATGCGCGAGTTTTATCCAGAAGTTAGGGCCGTCCTGAACCTCCGCTATTCAGAAGAACTCGTTGAGAAGGCTAAAAAGCTCGGCCTCGTCGTTTCCTTCTACGACAGGAGGGAGGAGCCGGAGGACGTGAAGAGGGCCGAGAAGGGCACGATGGAGTGGGGCATCGAGAGCGCTGTGAAGAGGGTTGGAAAGAGGCCCGATTTAATCTACCACCTCGGCGATTGGGGCAAGGAGCCGATGGTTTTGATCTTCGGGAGGAGCGCAATGGAGGTCGTTGAGCGGGTCAGGGCCCTCTCCAGTCGATGAAAGTTCTCACATGCCTGGGGGCCATCTTCTTTATTTCTTCAGCCAGATCGGGCCGTTCGAAGTAAACTTTGAGGAGGACCTCTCCCTTGCGCCACCGGTTTTCGATCTTCTCGGCCATTTTTAGAGCGGCCTCGTGGAGTCCGGAGTCGATGAGTGCCACTGCGGCGGAGTGGTACGCCAAGTCGTCCCCGAGTTCTCTGGCCAGTTTGATCCCGCTACCGTAGAGTCCTCCCCAAGTAATTCTGTACACGAGATGCGCCAGAGCTCTCTCCCTGTGACCTGCCGGAAGGCGGCGGTAAAATTCCTCCACCACGTTGAAGGGCACGTCGGAACCTATCTCAAAGACCGCCGTGAGGAAGTGGTTTGGATTCTTGAGGGTCGAGATCACCTCCAAGGCCCCAGCAACGTTGCCCTTTAAGAGGAGCATGGAGGCGAGTCGCGAGATTTCCTCCACCTCCCAGGGGGCGTAGGCAGGCGGTAACGAGTCAATGTCAACTGGGTAAGCGTCGAGCAGAAGGCGCAGCAGGGCCTTAGCCCGGCCGAGGGCACGGGGATAGTTGGAGTAGCCGAAGCGGAGAAGGGTTTCCCTCATTGCCTCCATGTCCCTGACCGCCATCGCGATGAACCTGACCGTGCCGTCGAGCCACTCGTCGACGGGAATGACGTCGTAAATCCACTGGTGGGGGCCATACCACTCAAGCGAGAGGACGTGGATTCTTTCACCATCCAGGACGAGGTGGAGGTCTATGAAGGGATCGTAGGAACCAAGGCTGAGAACGGGGTGTTCCTCCAAGAACGGCCGGAGGTTCCCGTCGGTGAGGGCATCGAGGTAGGGTGAAGCCTCAACGCGCCCCGTCCGGAGTTTGACCGGCCTGATGGCCCTCCTCACTCCAAGGATGGAGAAATTAAACGCCGCCAGCTCCTCGATAGCCCTTAGAATTCCGCAGTCGGCGGAGAATATGGGAACATCTCTGGCGATGACGAGGTAGTCTCTGTCTTCCAGGACGTATGAGCGGTAATACTCAACGTCTCCCGTCGCAGAAAGCTCCCTCAGGTTGTTGAGGAGGGTTTCCCTGTCAGTCCCGAACTTCCAGTTTACCTCCATGGTCGATCACCTTGAAGAGCAGCCTGATCGGGGCCGTGTTGTGCAGGAACTCCCTTTCCAGCCTAGCGGAGGAGTACCTCTCCCAGAGTTCTTTCATCTGCCACGTGAGTGAACCCAGAAGGAAGTCCACCACCTTGTCCCTCACTTCGTTTAGGGGGACCTCCCTTTGGTCATCGTCCCCAGTGGCCACCAGAGAGTCACCCTTCACCGCGAAGGAAGTCCATCTTCCAGTGCCAAACCCGTGTACGAGCATGCCGCCCCTGATCCTGCCTGAGAGTTTCACACCTGTGATGCGGGCTATTTCCTGCGCCTCTCGAAACCGCCCATCGATCCACGCTATGAGGCAGAGCAGGCCCTCCAGAAAACCAAGGTAATCGGCCCTACCACCTGCAACAAGCCACCTCCCGAGGGAGAACTCGACCTCCGCCTTCGGCCTGGCGCATTCCCTTATCCTGTAGTTTAATCCGGGTGAAAAGAGCTTTCCAACAAAGTCACTCTCGTTCCGAGTCGCCTCGTCCACAAGGGCCTCCAGCGCGGCCTTCCGTATGCACTCTTCAAGATTGTCCTCATCCAGCATTGCCCTAATTTTCACTTCCATACGATTTGAAGTTGAAATTAACTTTTTAAGCTTTCCGGTTAAACTGACAGTCCGGGGAGCACCCATAGAAAAGCCTCAGCAGCCCCACGAGTACCGGCTGGTGAATGAGGTATATCAGCAGGGTATACCTGCCCGCGAAGGCTACGAAGTGGAGGAGGCCGCTGGTTGACAGCTCTATCCCGCGTTTCCTTCTCCCGTCGGGCAGAAGAGGGGCCCCAGCCGCCATTTCTAAGAGGTAGACGCCGAACCCGGGGGTATAGGGAAGTGGTCCGGCGCGAAGTAATGGGTGGGGGTTATTCCTATGGGCAGGAGGAACAGTCCGTCGTGGAGGTTCTCCACGGGAAGTAGCCGAGGAGAGCACAGGTCCATCACAAAGTTCGAGACGACCATCATAGGAACCCCAATAGGGCTTTCGGTTAAAAGATGACGCAGAGGACGTCAAAGAGAACGGAGCCGAGCCAGTGGAGGAGGAAGCTGGGCAGGAAGCTCTCACCCTTCAAATCCATCTTGGCGAAGATTATACCTGCCACAAAGGAGTAGGGCACCTCGATGCCGGGCTTTCCAATATGGGCGAGGGCGTAGGGAACGTCTTGGGCAAGGATGGCCAGCCACTCGTTCTTTTTCGCCAGCGGAAAGAGGAGCATACCGCGAAAGAAGGCCTCGTGGGCGAACATGATGGCCCCAACCGCGAGCTCCTTGACGAAGAAGTCACCCCATCCGGAGTACTCAAATATCGGGTAGTAGTCCTTCATCTCGGGCACGGTCGTGCCGTAGAGACTCAGAGGTATCGTGGCGATGAACAGAATCAGCGCCCACCTGTAGCTGGGGCCCTTTCCAATCTGAACCCCAAGTTCGTCCCTCCTGAAGCCCATAACCCTCCCGACCAGCAACGGAACCGCGAAGTAGAACAGCAGATTGTAGAGCGCCCAGCGAAAGACTCCGCCGTCGCTGTACCTGACGACGAGAATCAGCGGGAGCAGGATGAAGTAAAGGATGTAGGGGTTCCGCCTGAGCTCCATGTAGAAAAGTTGGGGAGGAGGGATAAAAGCTTTTCACTCCTCCTTGGGCTCTTCCTTCTTCTCAGATGCCTTGGTCTTCTTCTTGCTGGTGGTCTTCCTGGTGGTGGTTCTCCTCGTCTTCCTGCCCTTGGTGGTCTTCTTCTTGCCGGTCGTCTTCTTGGTCTTCTCCTCAGTCTTCTCCTCGGTTACTTCTTTCTCCTCTTCCTTGGCCTCGGCAGCCTCGGCCTTCTCTTCTTCCTTGGTCTCTTCCTCGGCCGGCTTCTCCTCAGCAGGCTTCTCCTCTGTATCCTCAGCAGTGGCCTCTTTCTCCTCGGTTTCCTCCGCCTTCTCGACGAGAGGCTCGCTGACCTCCTCCTCAAGCTCCACGACCTCTTTGGACTCCTCTTCTTCCTCAGGTGGCTTGAGCAGCTCATCAACGCTCGGCTTGAAGGTTATCTCCTCGTAACCGAGGAACTTAAGGTCGCTCTCGAGGATTATCTCACCAAGGATGAGGGTGTTCTTGTCAACCTCGCCGAGAACGGGGGTGAAGTCAACTGTGACGTCATTCTCGCCGACCTCGATGATGACCTTCTCCCTGTCAACGTTCGGCATGCGGAGCTCCATGAGGGCCTTGACCTTCTCGATCGGGTCGTCTATCTTCTCGACTACCTCGACCTCGTAAACGAGGTGCTTGCCGGCGTAGGGGTGGTTGAAGTCGACCCTGACGCGGCCGCCGCTGACGGTGAGAACCCTTCCCCTGAGCTTCCTACCGCCCTCGGTTTCTATCTCAACGGGCATGCCAGGGAACGGGTAGATGCCCTGCCTCCTGAACTGGCCGAGCGTGAAGGTCTTTATGAGCTTGGGGTCGCGCTTGCCGAAGCCCTTCTCGGGGGGGACGATTATCTCGTACTTCTCCCCGACCTCAAGGCCCTCCAGCTGCTCATCGAGACCCTTGAGGACGTGGCCGGCTCCAACGGCTATAGGAACCGGGCCGTAGATGCCCTTCTCGTTGTAAATTCCAGCCTCCTTGGCGACCTCCTCGTAGGTGGTGTCGAATACCTCACCAGTCTCCTTGACCTTCCCGGTGTAGTGGAGCCTTATGACGTCTCCCCTCTGAACCTTCGTCATGATCATTACCTCCTTTAACTCCTGAGTGGCATTCAAGGCCACCGTTTTTAAGCTTTTGCCGGCACCATGGGAAGTTCCGGTACACAGACCTGACCAAAGCGAAGGCGATAACCTAATAAAACGCCGCCATAAAGTTCTCCCGGTGGTGGAGATGGCTATAAAGATATACAACACTCAGACGAGGCAGAAGGAAGAGTTCAGACCGCTCAGAGAGGGCGAGGTGAGAATGTACGTCTGCGGGCCGACGGTTTACGATTACACCCACATAGGCCACGCGAGAACATACATAGCATTCGATGTGGTTAGGCGCTACTTCGAGCACAAGGGATATACTGTCCTGATGGTCATGAACTTCACGGACATAGACGATAAAATCATCAAGAGGGCGAACGAGACCGGTGAAGACCCGAAGAAGCTCGCCGAGAAGTTTCTGCGCTACTTCCTGGAGGATATGGCGGCTTTAAAGGTCAAGCCGGCCGACATATATCCCCGTGTCACCGAACACATCGAGGACATCATAGACTTCATAAGAAAGCTCCAGGAGAAGGGCTACGCCTACGAGGGGAGCGACGGGGTTTACTTCGAGGTTCGCAAGTTCAAGGACTACGGCAAGCTGAGCAAGATAAAGCTGGAAGACCTCGTCAAGGGCGCAAGGGTTGAGCCTGGCGAGGGGAAGAAGAACCCCGAAGACTTTGCCCTCTGGAAGAAGGCGAAGCCGGGAGAACCCAAATGGGAAAGCCCCTGGGGCGAGGGAAGGCCCGGCTGGCACATAGAATGCTCCACGATGAGCACCAAATACCTCGGTGAGAGCTTCGACATCCACGGCGGCGGCAACGACCTCATCTTCCCGCACCACGAGAACGAGATTGCCCAAACTGAAGCCTGCACCGGCCACGAGTGGGTCCGCTACTGGATGCACACGGGCTTCCTCATGGTCAACGGCGAGAAGATGAGCAAGAGCCTCGGGAACTTCATAACCATTAGGGAGGCCCTGAAGCGCTACGACCCCGAGGTGATAAGGCTCTTCGTGCTCCAGAGGCACTACCGCTCGCCGCTTGACTACACGGAGGAGGGCATGGAGCACGCGAAGAACAACCTTGAGCGCCTGTACAACACCCTCGAGAACATTCGCGTGGCGATGGAGAGGGCAGAGATTTCCTTCCGCTGGGAGGAGCCGGAGTTTGAAGCCTACGAGGCGGTAAGGGAGGCAAGGAAAAAGTTCTACGAGGCGATGGACGATGACTTCAACACGGCCGAGGCTCTGAAGGCCGTCTTCGAGGCATCGAACGCGGTCAACCGCTATTTAACCCAGGTGGAGACGCCGAAGGAGAGCATCCTAAGGAAGGCCTGGGAGTTCTTCAAGGTTGTAAGCGAGGTCTTCGGAATCTTCGAGGACTACTTCAAGGAGCAGAAGGCCGGTGAGGAGGAGGAACTAATAAAGCTCCTCGTAGAGGTCCGCGCCCAGCTCAGGAAGGAGAGGAACTTCGCCCTGGCGGACAAGATAAGGGCCGAGCTGAGGGAGCTTGGAATTCAGCTCGAGGATACGCCTCAGGGCACGGTGTGGAAGAGAGTAAAGGTTTGATTTCTCCTTTACTTTTGCCAAATTTCAGTCAAAACCGGGAGCAAAACCCTTAAATATAACCCCCCGTCCGCTTAGTTAAGGGAAATCCAATGAAGAAGTTTCCGGCGTATCTGGCTTCTTGGGACGATATTGAGAGATGGGCCAAGGAAGGGGCTTGGAAGGTACTCGAGGACGGCTGGATTCCCGACGTTGTCGTTGGGCTCGCAAGGGGCGGCTGGGTCGCCGCGCGTTTGTACTGTGACTACCTCGGCGTTAAGGACCTCGTCAGCCTCAAGGTCGAGCACTGGGGCGTTACGGCAACGCCAGATGGAAAGGCGAAGCTCAAGTACGGAAGCAACTACGACCTGAGCGGCAAGAAGGTTCTCATCGTTGACGACATCAGCGACACCGGCGAGAGCCTGACCCTCGCGAAGAACTACGTCGAAAGCCAGAAACCGGCGGAGATAAGGGTCGCCACGCTTCTCACGATCAGGGGCTCGCGCTTCAAGCCCGACTACTACGGCGAGGAGATCGACTGGGCCTGGATAGTCTTCCCCTGGAACTTCGTCGAGGACATGATAAACCTAGTAAACAATCTCTTCGAGGAGAAGGACGCTTTAACCACCGATGAAATCGTCGACCTGTTCAAGGAGCTTCACAATATGGACGTTCCTAAAGGCAAGCTCGAAGAGGCACTCCGCATGGCTGAGCGCAGGAAGGTTTTTAAGTTCCGTGAGGGAGCCTGGCGCAAAGCCTGAGGGAGTGGGAGCTTGGACAGGGAGAAGAAAGTCGAGGAAATCAAGAGCCACAGCGTCTACGCGAACGAGATATATGAGATGCACAGCGACAGCATCAACGAGGTGCTCGATAAATACGAGGGCCTCAAGGAGAGCTATCTCAACGACCACTCTCGCGCGAGAATCGTCAGGATCGTCTTCAACGAGGACAACGGCCTTCCACTCGCGATAGAGTTCAACAGGAAGGACGACAGCTTCAAGGGCTTCACGATAGCCATTGGAAAGCCCCACATAAAGAGCAATGGTGACGGAAAAGGGGAAGAGGAAGCAGAGGGGAACGTGCCCCCTCAGGAAGATGCCAGCGGCTGAACGTAGAAGCCCACCTCAATCTTCTTATATTCTTTGGAGTATACCTCGTAGCTGCTCAGGTAGTATGTTGGGTTCGTGAAAAGCCGGGTCAGGTTTCTGTCAGTGCCTGCTATCCAGACGATGTAATTTTCGGGATTGTTGGGGTTCCTTACAGCCATTATTAGGCTGGCATCCTCGGCAATCCCAAAGTGGCCTCTGATGATGGTGGAGTTAAAGGCGCGCCTGTAAGGAGAGTCGTCGGCAAGGATGATGAAGTAATCAGGCTTCCACCCGTACCACCAGCTCTCGTTTCTCCAGATGACCCATTTCCCGTCCTCTCTAACGAACCCGAAGGGGAAGTCCTTCTGCATGTCAGCCGCGATAGAGTTGGCAACCGGGCCACCGACGAGGACGAGGTTCCCGCTGAGGTCTTCGTCAGTCACGCTCACGTCCGCCTTAACTTCAACGTCCACATTGGCGGGCCAGGAGGAGTAGAACTTCCTGAGGTTCTCAGCTATTATATCCGCCGTTTCCCTGTCGTAATCGGTTCCGCTTGGATCTGGATTCCGCGTCCCGTAAACGACGATGACCTTTCCGGCCTGGGCGCCCCTATCAAAGGCCCTCAGTGGGGTCACAGGAACTTCCATCTCGTACACCGTGCTGACGTTCTCCGGGGAAGCAAAGCGCTGGAGGCTTCCCAGCAACCTGGGAACGCAGGCCGAGAAGTCGTCAACCTCCCCTGCCTTGACCGAGAGGGCACAGTCCTGAACGCCGTAGAACAGTCTCTCAATCCAGAACTCGCCCCAGGCTTTCTGCATCTCCATCGCCAGGCGGGTGTAGTTCCCGTCAACGTGCGCAAGTGCAAAGTCCTCCCACGCATCGGCAAAGCCCTCGTAGAGCATCCCGTCCTCGCTCCAGAAATGCATGTCATATCTGGCCAGATAGGGCATGTCCTCCTCTATGGCTTCCTGGAGGTAGGTCAGGTTCTGAACGGCGGCGTAGCTGGCGTATAGAGCGGGCAAAGTCACATCGTGGCCGAGTTCATGGTAAATGAAGCCGAGGTAGAGGAGCTCGTTGAGGTACGTGCTATTTATGATATCCCTGTTGAGGGGCAGGCCGAACATGGTGTCCCTGGCAGTTCTGTAGCTCCAGAGCGTCCTTTGAGGGGTTCTTCTGACGAGCGGGAGCATGCCACCGGCGCCCCATATCTGGGTTCCGTTTATCACAGGATTAAAGCTGTGGCCGTGGACTGCCACTAAGAACGGGTGCTCAAAGCGGTACTGAACCCCGGAGAAGCCGGAATAGTCCTCCATGAACCCGTCTGGAGGGAGCATGTGGAGGGCGCCGGTGTAGATGGTTAGGTCTTCCGCATAGTGATCCTCGTGGGAGGAGTAGAACTTCATGAAGCCGGTCTTCCTGGCAAAGTCCCTCAGTGCAGGCAGGAACTCGTCCTCAAACCACGGGAAGTTCGGGGGGACGAGGGGTTCAATCTCCGGTGGCCCAGAGCAGAGCAGGAGGTAGTACTCGATGAGCATGAGCTGATAGTCCCGATCGGGGATTGAGGTACGCCCCCCAAGGTAGTCTCTGAGAATCTTTACGGCCGGGTGGTCTCTGTAGGGGCCAAACCAGGCCTCAACGTCGTCGAGGTAGCTCCCCCGGTCTATCACGAAGGGATCGTCCCTGCCAAATGCGAGGTAGTAAACCACGCCCAAAAGCTCCGCGTTCGGGTCTATCTCGGCCACAACTTCTGAGTCCGCACTGTGCTGAGCTACCCCGGCAACTTCCGCCGGCGGGAGGACGATGAAAAGCAGGGTGATTATCAACGCAAACAGTCGCTTCATGACGACGCCCCGTAGTATCTATGGAGGGGGGCTTATAAATTTTCCGACAGCTTTTAAAGCCCCAGTTCTCCAGTTATTAGGGTGACCGAAAATGAAGGTGAAAGCTGTACTGTTCGTACTGCTCATTGCTGGAGTACTGTTCACACCAGGTGTTTCAGGGAGCGAGGGGAAGCCGCTGGTGGTGACCACCATCGGACCGCTGGCGGGGATAATCAGCGACGCGTTTGGGAACTCCGTTGACGTGGTCTACCTGATTCCGCCCGGAGCGGATCCACACGAGTACCAGTTGACGCCGAGCCAGATAGAACTCCTGAGAAAGGCAGACGTTATAGTCACGACCGGCGGGCATCTCCCAGTGGAGAAGAGGATAGCGGAGCTGAGGGAAGAGGGCACAATAACAGGGGAGGCCCTCTTCATTGAGGACTACAAAGCGAACGGGTTCCGCTACCTGAAGGAGCACTGGTACAGCGGCAAGGACAACCCCCACGGCGTCTGGCTCGACCCGACCAACGCACTCGCGATAGCTAGAGCCGCCGAAAGGGCACTGGAGAAAGCAGACCCCGGGAACGCTGAAGTCTACGCGGAGGAATACGAGAGATTTGAGGGGAGGGTGAAAGCAATAGCTGACTCTTACCGCGCCCTCGTCGGCCAGAACCACACCGCGGTTATCCAGATGCCCCCGGACCAGTACGCCATCGAGTGGCTGGGGATAAAGGCCGTCGCCTCGATAAAGCCCGAGGAGGAAGTTCCGGCTATAGGAGTCGATGACCTGGTTCCCACCGCGAAAACGGCCGACCTGATAGTCTACGGTATAGACAGTCCGGATCAAATGAAGAGGGCCGCCCTGGAACTGGCTTCCAAGAGCGGAAAGCCGGCCGCCGAGATAACCGTTTTCTGGAGCGACAGACCATACACGGAAGTCCTGATCGAGAACAGCGCCGCAGTGGTCAAAGCCCTCTCCGGAAACGCCCCAGTCGAGAAACCCGAAGGGAGGAGCGACGTTACACAATACGTTCTCATCTCCCTGGTCGTGGGAATAGTCCTCGGCACTGCCCTGGGCGTGGTACTCAAGAAATGAGCTTTTCTTTTCCAATTTTGTTCCTCGAAAGCCCAAAGCAAAAAAACAAGGAAAAGGGGAGCTCACTCCCTCTTGTAGGGCCTTCCATCGGCCTTTGGCGGCCTGGCCTTGCCGATGATTCCTGCCACAATGATGAGGGTCATTATGTAGGGCAGCATCAGGATGAACTGCCCCGGAATGATGTGCTTCGGTGCGAGCCAAGTGGCCAGTGCCTCGAAGAAACCGAAGAGCCAGCCGCCTATGAGCGAAACCAGCGGGTTCCAGCCGCTGAAGACCATGTTGGCAAGCGCTATGAAACCCCTTCCGCCGGACATCGTCTTGTGGACCAGTCCAAGCCAGTCGACGCTCATGTAGGCCCCTGCAAGGCCCGCGAGTGCGTGGCCATAAACGGCCGACCAGAAGCGGTACTTCTCAACGTTTATGCCGAGGGCGTCAGCTGCTTCGGGGTTCTCACCAACCGCCCTGACCCTGAGCCCGAGCGGGGTCTTGAAGAGCACCCACCACGTCACGAGGGCGATGAGTATGGTCACGAAGACCATGGGGCTGAGCTCCACGGTTGAGGTTTTTATGTGCCAGAGCTCCGCGTTGTCCGGGAGCTGGTGCTGGCCCGCGGTTCCCCAGTAGGCGAGGATGCCGAATGGGACGACACCCATCGCCAGGAGGTTGATGCCTATACCCGGGATGACGTGGTCTCCCTTGAGGTAGACCGTGAGTGCACCGTGGAGCATGCCCAGAAGCACTCCCGTCAGGACGCCCCCAAGGAGACCTATGGTGGCATGACCGCTCAGCTCCGCGAATATCGCCCCAAAGAAGGCGCTCATCAGGAGGACGCCTTCGTAGCCGATGCTGACAACACCGGCGCGCTCGCTCCACGCGGCACCAACGCTGGTCAGGACGATGGGAACCATGGCCATGAGGGAGGTTATGAGGATGGTAATCACGTCACCCGCGTTCATTGGGCAGCCCCCCTGTGGACGGCTTTCTTAACCAGGTCGTAGAGGCTCGGAATGGCTACTGCTATGACGATGATTCCCTGGATAACCTTGATGATTTCCAGCGGAACCTGGGCCCTGGCCTGCATCATGGCAGTTCCGGCGCGGAGCATTCCAAAGAACAGAGCCGAGAGAATTATTCCAAGCGGATGGTTCCTGCCGACGAGGGAAACGCCGATTCCATCGAAACCGAACCCGTAGATGTTGGCCCCGCCCTGGCTTATCGCGTATCCCGGCCCCTCACCCATTATCTTCATGGCGCCGCCGAGGCCGCTGAGCAGGCCGCCGATGATGAAGGACCACATGACGGCCAACTTAGGGTTCATTCCAGCGTAGCGCGCCGCTTTCTGGTTGATTCCACTTGCACGCATGCCGAAGCCCATCGTGGTGTGCCAAAGCAGGAAGTAGGTGAGGAGCGCCGCTATGACCGCGATGATTATCGCTATGGAGAGGCCGTAGCCTATCTCGGGAAGCCTGGCCGCTTCAGGTATCCTTATGGTCTTGTTGGGGTCGTTGGGGTTGGCGTAGGGGCCGACTATGAGCCAGAGGACGAAGAACCAGCCGATCCAGTTGAGCATGATGGTGGATATGACCTCGTGGACGCCGCGGTAGACCTTGAGGGCCGCCGCAGGGAGCGCCCACAGGGCTCCGAAGAGCATGCCCATCAGGAGGCCGAACCACATGTTGGCCCAGATGTTGGTGAAGATGACAGCCGCTATTGCGCCGAAGTAGAAGGAGCTCTCCGCACCGATGTTGAAGATTCCGGTCCTCGTGCCTATCGCGAAGGTCAAAGCCGTGAGCATTATCGGTGTGGCGTACTTGAGGGTTGATGCTATACCCCTGGCCGAACCCAATGCACCAGTGAACAGCCAGTAGTAAGCAGCCAGCGGGTCGTATCCGAAGGCCACGAGCACTATAGCACCGATTATGAAGCCGACGAGTATGGCTATGAGGCTCTCGATGAAGGGGCGGGGATTCAATGCTTTGGTCAGATCACTTCCTGATTTCTTCATAGCGTATTCCCCCCATCATCATTCCTATCTCTTCTGTGGTTACTTCCTCGGGCTTCACAACGCCCATGAACTCGCCCTCATAGATAATCCCCATCCTGTCGCTGAGCTGGAGGACCTCATCGAGGTCGGCCGAGACGAGGAGAACAGCTTTGCCCTCGTTCCTCAGCTTGACGAGGTAGTTCCTGATGTACTCCGTGGAGGCAACGTCAACACCGCGCGTCGGTTGTGCTGCTATGATGAAGACCGGCTCCTTGCTCACTTCCCTCGCAACGATGAGCTTCTGCTGGTTTCCACCGCTGAGGGACTTGACAGGGGCCTCTGTTCCTGGCGCAGAGATGTCGAACTGCTCTATGAGGGCCTGCGCATGCTTCCTGACCTTGCCCCAGTGGATAACCCCCTTAAAGCGCTGAAACTTCGGCCGCCAGTGCAGGCCGAGGACTGAATTCTCCGTAACGGTCATGTCCAGTATGAGACCCATATGCGTCCTGTCCTCAGGGACGTGGGCCATCCCCATGTCGTAGAGCTCCCGGGGGGTCTTCCCGGTTATGTCCTTTCCGTTGAGATAAATCCTTCCCCCACTCACCTTTCTGAGTCCGGATATGGCCTCTATAAGCTCGGTCTGTCCGTTGCCCTCAACGCCGGCTATGCCGAATATCTCGCCGGCGCGAACCTCGAAGGAGAGGTTTTTGACTGCCACCTCACCGCGGTCTCCCATGACCTTGAGGTTCTCCACCTTGAGTATCGGCTCTCCCGCCTCCTTTGGGGGCTTCTCTATCCTGAGGACAACGTCCCTGCCTACCATCATCCTTGCAAGGAGTTGGGGAGTAGCCTCATTCGTGTTGACCGTCCCCACGACCTCTCCCTTTCTGATTACCGTGACGCGGTCGGTGAGTTCAAGAACCTCGTTGAGCTTGTGGCTGATGAAAATTATCGTCTTACCCTCAGCCTTGAGCTGCCTCAGAACCCTGAAAAGCTCCTCGACCTCTATGGGGGTCAGCACCGCCGTTGGTTCGTCGAGAATGAGCACGTCGACGTCGCGGTAGAGCATCTTCAGTATCTCAATCCTCTGCTGGACGCCGACGGGGAGATCCTCAACGGGAATATCCAGCGGCACCTGAAAGTTCAGGTCGTCCATAAGCTTCTGGAGCTTTTTCCTTGCCCTCTCAACGTCTATCTTTGAGAACAGTCCGTGGCCCTCCATTCCGAGGATTATGTTGTGGAGGGCGTCGAAAACCTCAACGAGCGTGAAGTGCTGGTGAACCATGCCGATGCCCTTGGATATGGCATCGGACGGGCTCTTAAAGCGAACCTCCTCCCCGTTGATGAAAATTTTACCGGAGGTGGGTTGGAGCATACCAAAGAGGATCTTCATGAGCGTAGTTTTTCCGGCACCGTTCTCACCGAGGAGACCCAAAATCTCGCCTTTATTAACCGTAAGATCAACACCCTTGAGGGCCCTCGTGCCGTCAGGGTACACCTTAACTATTCCCTTCATCTCGATTATCGGCCTTCTCTCCGTTGTCCCCATTGCCACACCCCCTATGCTAAGAAAGTTGAGAGAAAAAAGTAAATGTTCACTGGGCGAGCTCTTGCATGTCCTGCCAGGTCTTGGCCTGCCTGACCTTCTCTATGCCGTCCTTGTCCATCGGGGCGGGAACCTTGATCTCGCCGCTGACTATCTTGTCCTGGAGCTGCTTGACGGCGTCCCATATCCAGTCAGGAACCTGGCCCCTGGTCTGCTCGAGGTACTGCTTGAGCTCGTCCCTGCTGTTGAAGCCGAGGTCCTTAAGCTTCTGCTTCTGGGTGTCTTCAGGGAGGGAGTCGAACATGGCCATGACGTCGTCGACGGTGCTGAGACCAACACCGCCCTCCTCGAGGCCAAGCTCGACAACACCGCCCTTGAAAGTGCCCTCAACGGCATCCTTAACGGCGGTGTACACACCGACGTCAACGCGCTTCGTCATTGAGGCGATTATAACGCCCGGCTTTATCCAGTCCTGGGCTGAATCGACACCGATGGCAAACGGCGGACCCATCTTCTTGTTCTGGGCCTTGAGGGCCTCTTCAACGGCATCGAAGACACCGAGTCCCGTTCCTCCAGCCACCTGGTAGATAACCCACGCACCCTGGCTGAGTTGAGCCTGGGCCGCGGCCTTACCCTTGGCGGCGTCTCCGAAAGAGCCGGTGTACTGGTAGAGGACGTCTATGTTAACGTCCTTGCCCTCCTTCTGCTTGTAGTAGTCCTCGGCCCACTTGACGCCAAAGCGGTAGCCGGCCTCGAACTTGTAGAGAACCGGAATCTCCATACCGAGAACTATTCCAACCTTGTCCTTACCGTCGTTGGCCGCGATAAGGCCTGCAAGGGCTCCGGCGAGGGCCGAACCCTCGTTCTCCTTGAAGAGGATCATCATAACGTTGTCGGGCATTTCGGGGTCAGAACCATCTATGATTGCGAACTTCTGGTCCGGATACTCGCTCGCAACCTGCTTAACGGCATCGGTCATCATGAAACCAACGGCGATGATAACGGCGTACTTCCCTTCGCTGGCAAGGGTGCGAAGGTTCTCGACGTAGTCATCCTCGCTGTTGCTCTGAAGCTCAACGAGGTCGAGGTTAAAGTCCTTGGCGGCCTTGCTGGCACCGAGATAGGCCATATCGTTGAAGCTCAGGTCACCCCTGCCACCGACGTCGTAAACGATGGCAATGGCACCCGTTTTGGACTCTTCTCCACCGGAGGAGATACAGCCGCTGGCCACGACGCTTATGGCCAGGAGGCCGATTAAAAACAGACTCAGCCACTTCTTCATAGTAACACCCCGCGAGTTTTCAAAAGGATACCCCCTGCATGGAATATATAGTTTGCGGTCCCCTGAAAACCGAAAATTTGGGAAAGGATTTTAACCATCCGGTAAAAGTTTTTTGTGATGACCATGCTGAAGGAACTAGCCGAACTGGATTCGGGAGCCGTTTTAATAACTGGAGACGGGAAGAGACTTGCGAGAATATACATCAATGCCTGGAGCAGGGGCGGAAGGCGCGTGCTTGCAGAATACCTGCCGTTTCAGGTGAACGGTGACGTCTACATCGGTTCGCCCTTTGAGAGCGACGACTTCGAGGTCTACCTGATAGTCAATCCCCTCTCGCGCCCGAAGGCGGAACGGGAGAAGCTCCACCGCTGGCTCGCGGGGCACAGGGACAAACTCATCCTCCTCTACGAGCAGAAGTATGTCAAGGACTCGATAGCGCGCTATGGAATTAAGGAATTCATCGATTATCTAATCGCATACAAGAGGGAGACCGTCGGTTTCGAGCAGGTGGATGTGATGCGCCTTGAGGAAGGGAAGGTCGTGGGGAGTAAAACCTACATCAGGAGATACTGACTGAAGCGGGAGAATTTATAAACCGCAGAGACAAGGTGGTTCGCCCGATGACGAGTGGCTTCGGGTCTGAGGTATGATGACACCAGCTATCGCCGAGGGCGTTCATAACTATTATATAGGAAAGAGCCGCCCGCTAATCAGGTGGTGAAGATGTTTGGAAAGCTCAGGGAGAAGCTCAAAAAGTTCACACAGACCGTCGAGGAGAAGATAGAGGAAGAGGAAAAGGTCGTTGAGAAGAAAACCCCCGAAGAAACTGAGGAGAAGAAAGGGTTCATAGAGCGGCTCCTCCAGGTCGAAATAAAGGAGAAGGACATCGAGGACGCCCTCGATGAGCTTGAGCTGGAGCTCCTCGAGGCGGACGTTGCCCTTGAGACGGTTGAAGCCCTCAGGGAGAAGATAAAGGAGAAGCTCGTCGGGAGAAAGGTAAGGGTCGGAACGAACAAGGGGAAAATCATCGAGGAGGCCCTCCGCGAGGCGATAACCGAGATCCTCACCCCCGAGAAGAGGATAGACCTCATTGAGATGATCAAATCAAAGGAGGAGAAGCCCTTCGTCATAGCCTTCGTCGGCTTCAACGGCTCCGGAAAGACCACCACCATAGCCAAGCTCGCCCACGGGCTCAAGAAGAACGGCCTTTCGGTCGTCATCGCGGCGAGCGATACCTTCAGGGCCGGTGCAATAGAGCAGCTGGAGGAGCACGCGAAAAGGGTTGGTGTCAAGGTCATAAAACACTCCTACGGCGCCGATCCAGCCGCCGTCGCCTACGACGCGATCCAGCACGCGAAGGCCAGGGGAATTGATGTGGTCCTCATCGACACCGCCGGAAGGAACGAGCTCAACAGGAACCTCATGGACGAGATGAAGAAGATAGCGAGGGTTACCAAGCCGGACCTCGTCATATTCGTCGGCGACTCCCTCGGCGGAAACTCCGTCGTCGAGCAGGCAAAACAGTTCAACGAGGCGGTTAGGATAGACGGCGTGATTTTGACGAAGCTCGACGCAGATGCCAGGGGTGGGGCGGCGCTGAGCATAAGCCACGCCATTGGAGCGCCGATACTCTTCGTCGGCGTCGGCCAGGGCTACGACGACCTAAGGCCCTTCGACGAGAAGTGGTTCGTGGAGAGGATTTTCGGGGAGGAGTGAAATATTTCACACCGAAACGGAGGTTCCACTCCATACCATAGTGCAGAGAATAAACAAGACTATGAGTGACGTGGCTATCCATATTGGCCTTTCCGCTCTTTTTATCCGTGGGAGGCTGTACAGGACCACCGAGACTGTTGCAGGCACGAGGAAGGAAATCAATGACCCATCGAAGAGATACAGGAGGATGACTGCTATTAAAACGAGGGCAAGCGAAGGGACTCCAAACGCCACGAGTTCACTCCATTCCTTCCAGAGGCCAAGGATAATTGAAATTAGAAACGGTGCTATTACGAGAAGGACAAAAGTTGCTGATGGGCTAAAGTGGAAGCTGCAGATTGGATAGGGATGAGTCTGAAGGCAAGAAGCCCCGACGTAGTATTCTGGGGGGAGCAAAATCATGAGCAGGAACTCCCATGCGGGAAAGATGAGAAGATAGAGGAGCGAGCGAAGCTTCATGGGTTCACATCCCCTGGGAATTACTGAACTCAATATGTGCAAAACTCCCTAAAAGTTTTTGTGAACTTTTATTAAGTTAAAGGGTTACTTTTTTCCGAAAGCCTCACCCTTCAGGGCCGGAGGAGATCAGATTTAATATTTCCATAACCATCCTAAAATCCACTTCCGCCGTCATATCTATGTTTATCGGCGTCACGCTGACCTTCCGTTCGACTTTCAGGGCGTAGGCGTCAGTCCCCGGCTCGAATTCGGTGGTTCTCTTTCCGACTATCCAGTAATAGGGGTGCCCCCGCGGGTCTATTCTCTCCTCAACCGTTGGACAGTAGCGCTTTCTCGCGAGCCTTGTTATCGTTATCTCAGTCTCTTCAGTTGCATCGCTCGGGACGTTAACGTTGAGCATGTCAACACCCTCTGGAAGGCCGTTCTCCAGTATTGCCCTGGCTATTTTCTTAAGGAAATATGCTGAAACCGAGAAGTCTATTCCCTCTCCCTCACCGAGCGTCTTCTTCCACTCAACCTCAAGGCTTATGGCAATGCTCGGAATCCCGTGAGTTGCTGCCTCAATTGCGGCAGAAGCGGTCCCCGAAACGGTTATTTCAGTGCTCAGGTTTTCCCCGAGGTTTATGCCGCTGACGGCGAGGTCAAAGTCTCCGAAGCGCGCTATGGCGAAGATGACACAGTCCGTGGGGGTGCCGTCTATCCCATAAGCGGCTTTAGCCCCTGGAAGCTCAATGCGCTTTGCCCTTATCGGTCTGTGGAGCGTCATCGCCCTCCCGCTGGCGCTCCTCTGGAAGAGCGGGGCGACAACATAGACCTCGCCGAGCTCGCTCAGGGCTTTCACTGCCGCCCTGATGCCGTTGGAGTAAATGCCGTCGTCGTTGGTTAGTAGGATTCTCATCGCTACTCCCTCACGATTTTCACATCGAGCTTTTCAAAATCCCTGTCAAAGGTGTAGATTTCATCAATACCAAGTTCCCGCATTTTAAGGTATGCGAGTGCATCGTTTATCCCCAGATTCCTTTCCTCAGCGATCAACGCCGCCCGGAGGTAATCCGCAGTTGAAACGTCAAGGACCCTGATATTTTGGGAGGTAAGCACTGAAAGAACGATTTCGGCTGCCTTCCCCTTTCCGGCTCTGCTTTCCACGACATTTGCCACTTCGCTGAGGTGGATCACAGTCGTAACGACTTCTTCACCATCGCTGACCCTCCTGAGAATCCCTTTGGCTTTCTCTTTGATGGCTTTGACGGTATCTGGAGGTTCTCTGCGAGGCTTGAGGAAGGCGTATATGAAGACGTTGGCGTCTATGAACCTCACCGTTCCCACAGCTCCTTCTTCAGCTCTTCCCATTCCTTCAGCTCCTCGACCTCAACCGTGTCGAAGAACCGTGTAAGGTCCCACTTTCTCCTCGGCAATATCTCAACCCTATCACCGAGATCAACGAGTATTACCTCCTCTCCGAGCTTTTCCCTAATCTCCTTTGGAAGGAGAATCCTCCCCTGAGGGTCTATCCTCTTCACCACAACTTCCATTCTCTCACCATTTTGGAATCTGCCCACCAGATATAAATAGCTTCCGCCAGCACTCACCTTTAAAAACCCTAACCACCAGCGGCCTTCAGGTGAGAAAATGACGTACTGGACGAGTGAGGACAACGTGGCCGGAAAGCCGGGAACGGCGCTCTTCATAATCCTGCCAACGATAGGCTGCTACCGCTTCCGCATAGGGGAAGCCTGCTACATGTGTGCCTATCCAACCGCCGCGCCTAAGATAAAGTGGAGTCAAGAAGCGATAGTGGACTACGTCCGCGAGGCATTGAAGAAGATTGAAGGAAAGAAAGGACCCTTCGCGGTGAGAATGTTTACCTCGGGCTCTTTCCTCGACAACGGCGAGCTGAAGCCGGAGACGAGGAGGAAAATCTTCGAGATTCTGGCAAAAATGGACAACGTTGAGGAGATAGTCATCGAGAGCAGGAGCGAGCTTGTGCGCTACGATGCGGTTAAGGAGCTCGCCGAGATAGTCCCGGACAAGCACTTTGAGGTTGCCATCGGCTTGGAGACCGCGAACGACGATATTGCCAACATCTCCATCAACAAGGGCAACACCTTCGCGGACTTCGTGAAGGCCGCTGAAATAGTCCACAAGGCCGGGGCGAAGGTCAAAACTTACCTTCTCCTCAAGCCAATCTTCCTGAGCGAGAGGGACGGGATAAGAGACGCAAAGGAGAGCATAATCAAGGCCGAGCCCTACACCGATACCTTCTCGATTAACATAACCGATATACAGAAGGGGACGCTCTATGAGAGGCTCTGGGAGAAAGGGGAGTACCGCCCGCCATGGCTCTGGAGTGCGGTTGAGCTTCTCATCTGGGCCAAGAGGAAGTTCCCGGAGAAGAGAATTCTCAGCGATCCGGTAGGAGCGGGTTCAAAGCGTGGACCGCACAACTGCCTCACCGATTACGACAGGGTTATTGGAAGGGCGATAAAGAAGTTCTCTGCCACCCAGGATCTCAGCCACATCGAGAGTCTCAAGCCCGAGTGTCGCGAGCGCTGGGAGTACATAGTTGAGAACGGCCTCCTTGACTGGCAGCTGGTGACCTGGTGAAGTTATTTCGTTTTTGAATGTATCTTCATGCTTTCTTTTCGCGGGGTTTATAACCCCCTCCGCGGTTCTTTGATGTTCAATTTTGGACATCCACGAAACCTTTAAATGTTGACAAACGTAAACGGGTTTAGCAAATCGCGGGTGATGGTTATGGCAGATGTCGAAGGGAAAACCACCGTTGAAAAGAACGGCTACCTCGTGGTCGGTAAGGCGGAGGGAATAGTTGAAATCGACGTCGACACTTTTCTCTGTAAGGGCTGCGGAATCTGCGTCGAGATGTGCCCGAGGAAGGTCTTCGAGTGGAGCAAAGAGCTAAGCGAAAAGGGTGTGCATTACCCTGTCCCGGTTCACGCCGAGAAGTGCGTCAAGTGCAAGCTCTGCGAGCTCCTCTGCCCGGACTTCGCCATCGCGGTAAGGTGGTGACGCATGATCATCCGCGGCGACGAGCCTGAACAGGTCAGGCTCATAAAGAAGCTCTACAAACCCGGCAACTACTTCATGCAGGGCAACGAGGCCGTTGCCTACGGGGCAATCTTCGCGGGCTGCCGCTTCTACGCTGGTTATCCCATAACGCCGTCGAGTGAGATAGCCGAGACGATGGCCAGGGAGCTTCCGAAGCTCGGCGGCTACTACCTCCAGATGGAGGACGAGATTGGAAGCATCGCCGCGATGGTTGGGGCCTCCTGGACCGGCTTCAAGGTCATGACCGCCACCGCCGGCCCCGGTTTCAGCCTGATGCAGGAGAACCTCGGCTACGCCGTGATGACCGAGACACCGCTCGTTCTCGTTGATGTCCAGAGGAGCGGACCCAGCACAGGACAGGCAACGAAGGGCGCTCAAGGAGACTTCTTCCAAGCCAGGTGGGGGACCCACGGAGACCACCCGATAGTTGCAGTCTCCCCCACCAGCGGGCAGGACGCCTTCTGGGAAACCATTCGCGCCTTCAACATCGCAGAGAAGCTGAGGACGCCCGTCGTTGTGCTCTTCGACGGCGTTTTAGCGCACACGAGGGAGCAGATAAGGATTCCCGACGTTGAGGAGGTCGAGATAGCCTACCGCAAGCTCCCTGCCAACGAAGAGGAAGCGAGACTCCCCTTCGGCGACCCGCACGGTGACGGCGTTCCACCAATGCCGCTTTTCGGCCACGGCTACTTCACCCACGTCACAGGTTCAACCCACAAGGAGAACGGACTGAGGGACGTTTACACCCCTGAGGTTCATGACAGGCTTGTCAGGAGAATCCACAGAAAGATAGAACAGAATAGAGACGTTTACGAAAAGTACGAGGAGCACTTCGCGGACGACGCCGAAATCCTTGTGGTCAGCTGGGGTGTAACTGCTCGCCCGGCCCTCGGAGCGGTTCTCAAGGCGAGGGAAGAGGGAATAAAGGCCGGCCTCTTTGTGCCGAAGACCGTCCACCCGTTCCCTGGTGAGAGGATGAAGCAGCTCGGAAAGAAGGTCAGGGCAGTCCTCGTCGCCGAGATGAACCTCGGACAGATGATCCTTGAGGTTCAGCGCTTTGTCAACGACGACGTTCTGCTTAAGGGCGTTAACAAGATAGGCGGCGTCCCGCTGACAGTTGAGGAAATCCTGCGCGAGATAAGGGGTGTTGCCTGATGGCCAAGGAGATTTACTCCAAGTATCCGCTCATCAAGTATCTGAGGAAGGAGGCCCTTCCCACGGCCCTCTGTCCCGGTTGTGGCGGTGGAACCGTCCTGAACGCCTTTGCCAACGCTGTTGACGGGCTCAAGATTGACCCGAAGGACCTGGTGGTAGTAAGTGGAATAGGCTGTTCCGCTTGGATAGCCTCGCCCTACTTCCTGGCTGATACACTCCACACGACCCACGGAAGGGCGATAGCCTTTGCAACCGGAGTAAAGGTTGGTCTGCCGGACAAGAAGGTCGTCGTCATAAGCGGTGATGGAGATCTGGCGAGCATTGGTGGAAACCACTTACTCCACGCCGCGAGGAGGAACATCGACATAACGGTCATCCTCGTTAACAACATGATATACGGCATGACCGGCGGACAGGTTGCTCCTACGACTCCTTTTGGGGCAAAGACCACCACCAGCCCCTACAGGAACATCGAGCACCCGCTCAACATAAGCGAGACAGTCGCAGCTGCGGGAGCGAGCTATGTTGCCAGATGGACTACAGCCCACGTCTACCAGCTCATAGAGAGCATCAAGAAGGCCCTTCAGGTCAAGGGGTTCTCGCTCGTGGAGGTCGTTTCCCAGTGTCCGGTCCAGTTCGGAAGGAGGAACAGGATGAAAGAGCCGGCCGAGATGCTCCGCTGGTTCCTCAAGAACAGCGTGCCGGTAAGCAAAGCCAAGAAAATGAAGCCGGAGGAGCTTGAGGGTAAGTTCGTCATCGGTGAGTTCGTCAACAGGGAGAGGCCGGAGTTCGTTACCGAGCTTAACAAGCTGATTGATGAGGTCCAGGAGCACTTCGGGCTTAAGGGGGAGTGAGAGATGCAGATTAGGTTCGCCGGTATAGGTGGCCAGGGCGTCGTCCTGGCCGGCGTCATCCTCGGGGAGGCCGCTGCCATAGAGGGCCTCAACGTCGTCCAGACCCAGGACTACAGCTCTGCCAGCAGGGGTGGTCATTCCATAGCTGACGTTATAATCTCGAAGGAGCCGATTTACGACGTTATCGTGACTAAAGCTGACGTTCTCGTGGCCCTTGCACAGCTCGGCTACGACACAGTAAAGGACGAGCTGAAGGAGGGCGGCCTGCTCATCATTGACACGGACCTGGTCAAGCCAGATAGGGACTACATAGGTGCCCCCTTCACGAGGCTCGCCGAGGAAACAACTGGACTTGCCCTGACGGTGAACATGGTGGCCCTTGGATATCTCGTTGCAAAGACCGGAGTCGTGAAGAAGGAGAACGTTGAAGAAGCGATAAGGAGGCGTGTCCCCAAGGGGACTGAGGAGATAAACATCAGGGCTTTTAGAGCCGGATTTGAGGAGGGATTGAAATGAGATACCCGTTTCCCGTCGGAAAATCTGACTTCATTCAAGGAGATGAGGCCATAGCGAGGGCGGCTATCCTTGCCGGCTGCAGGTTTTACGCCGGATATCCAATTACACCGGCCAGCGAGATATTCGAGGCAATGGCCCTTTACATGCCTCTCGTCGATGGGGTTAGCATACAGATGGAGGACGAGATAGCGAGCATAGCCGCGATAATAGGTGCTTCTTGGGCAGGGGCGAAGGCGATGACCGCAACGAGCGGCCCGGGCTTCTCTCTGATGCAGGAAAACATAGGCTACGCGATAATGACTGAAACGCCGATAGTCATCGTTGACGTCCAGCGTGGAGGCCCGAGCACCGGCCAGCCGACGCTCGCGGCACAGGGCGACATAATGCAGGCCATATGGGGAACGCACGGCGACCACAGCCTCATAGTGCTCTCCCCGTCCACAGTCCAGGAGGCCTTTGACTTCACGATAAGGGCATTCAACCTCGCCGAGAAGTACAGAACCCCTGTCGTTCTGCTCACCGACGCCGAGATAGCCCACATGCGCGAGAGAGTTCACATCCCGAACCCGGATGAGATTGAAATCGTCAACAGGAAGCTCCCGGCAAACGAGGAGGAGGCGAAGTACCCCTTCGGGGACATTCACGGCGACGGCGTCCCGCCGATGCCCGTCTTTGGAAAGGGCTACCGCACCTACGTGACCGGCCTCACCCACGACGAGCGCGGGAGGCCGAAAACCGTGGATGCTGAGGTTCACGAGAGGCTCATCAAGAGAATCATTGACAAGCTGGAGTGCAACAAGGCCGATATAATCACCTACGACGCCTACGAGCTTGAAGACGCTGAGATAGCGATAGTTACAACCGGAATAGTTTCGCGCTCAGCCGTAAGGGCCGTCAAGATACTCCGCGAGCGCGGTGTTAAGGCGGGACTTCTCAAGCTCAACACGATATGGCCCTTCGACTTCGATATGATCGAAGAACTGGCGGAGCGCGTGAAGAAGATATACGTCCCGGAGATGAACCTCGGACAGCTCTACCACCTCGTTAAGGAAGGAGCAAACGGAAAGGCAGAGGTCGAGCTGATATCGAAGATAGGCGGTGAGGTTCACACTCCAATGGAGATCGTTGAAAGGGTGGTGGGATGATGTACCTGAAGCCCGCTTACGAGATCCGCGAGAAGTACCTGAGGAAGGACATGCTTCCGACGATATTCTGTCCGGGCTGTGGAATAGGCTCGGCGTTACAGTACACGCTCCGCGCGATAGACGACCTCGGCCTCAACCAGGATGAGATAGTGTGGGTCAGCGGAATAGGCTGCTCCTCCCGCGTTCCTGGTTTTGTGAACTTCGACGGCCTTCACACCACCCACGGGAGGGCTTTGGCCTTCGCTACCGGGATAAAGCTCACCAACCCTGACCTCAAGATAATCGCCTTCATGGGCGACGGCGATGCCGCTGCGATAGGCGGAAACCACTTCATCCACGCCATAAGGAGGAACCTCGACGTTACGGTGATACTCATCAACAACTTCACCTACGGAATGACGGGTGGACAGGTGGCACCAACGGCCCTCAAGGGGCTCAAGGGCACCACCGCCCCTTACGGCCAGTTTGAGAACCCCTTTGACATAGCGGATTTAGCAGTCTCGGCTGGAGCCAACTACGTGGCAAGGTGGAGCGTCTTCAACTACCTCCAGGGCATCAACAGCATAAAGAAGGCCCTTCAGAAGGAGGGCTTCTCGCTCGTCGAGTTCCTCTCGCCGTGCCCGATCAGCTTCGGAAGGAGGAACAGGATGAAGACTTCGCCAGAGCTGCTCCGCTGGTACCAGAAGATAACCGTCCCGCTCGCAAAGGCCAAGAAGATGCCGCCGGAAGAGCTCGAGGGCAAGATAGTCATCGGTGAGTTCGCCGACAGGGACAGGCCCGGACTGGTTAGGGAGTACGAGGCCTATAAGAAGCGCGCCAAGAAGATGATGGGGTGGGAAGAATGAGAAAGGAAGTTCTCTTCAGCGGGTTCGGCGGCCAGGGAGTCATATTAGCGAGTGTCATCCTCGGAAGGGCCGCTGCCGTCTATGAGGGCCTCTACGCGGTCCAAACGCAGAGCTATGGCCCAGAGTCAAGGGGCGGTGCAAGTAAGGCGGAGGTGGTCATCAGCGACGAGCCGATAGACTACCCCAAGACTCTTGAGCCGGACTACGCGGTCTTCTTCTCCCAGGAGGCCTACAGCAAGTACCTCCACACGGTTAAGGAAGGTGCGAAGGTGATAATCGAGAAGGATCTCGTTCCCCACCGTGATCTTGAGTTCGAGAAGAAGCTTGACGTCATAGCCCTCCCGCTGACAGAGATAGCCGAGGAGACCACCGGGCTGAGCCTTACCATGAACATCCTGACCCTCGGAATTCTGACGGCGTGGACAGACGTTGTAAGCAAGGAGGCAATTGAGAAGGCCGTCCTCGACACGGTCCCGAAGGGCACGGAGGAGATAAACAAAAGAGCCCTCAAAAAAGGCTTTGAGATCGGGGAAAAGGCCAAGGCAGGGGAGCTCTGATTTTTTCTTCCCTCCCAAAACCTTATCAATCTATCCCCTCCATTTCTTACCATGATAACCAACGAGACCAAGGGCAGGGTCTGGCATGGGCCCGTCAGGATGGCGGACACTTTCTTCAAGCGCTTCAGGGGGTTAATGCTGGCCAAGAACATCAACTACGCCCTAGTCTTCGTTCTGCCAGCTGAAACAAAGGCCAACGCCTCGATTCACATGTTCTTCATGCTCTCGGAGATAGACGTCATCTGGCTGGACTCGGCGAGGCGCGTTGTGGACTTCAAGAGGGCCAAAAAGTGGCGGCTCTACTCCCCAAAGAAGGCCGCGAAGTACATCATCGAGGGCCCGGTCGGACTGATAAGGACGCTTGAAGTGGAAGAGGGCGACCTGATAGACTGGTCTCCAACAGAGGAGAAGGGAAAGGCCATTCCAGTTAAGTCCCTGCTTCCGGGAAAGATCGACCTGAACGGCTCTAAGAACGGCGTGGCGATGGTTGAAAGCGTGAAGGAAGTTAGAGCCGATTCACCCCGACCAAGAGAGGGTTAAAGGGCCGAAGAACTTTTTACCGTTGTATTCCAAACAGAATTTTTTTCAGAACTCAAACTCAACCCCGTTCTCGTCGCCCTCCCAGAGCCTCAAGCGGTGGAGCTTAACCCCCTCCGGCAGTCTCTTCTCAACCTCACCGGCAATCCAGAGGGCAATGTTCTCCGTCGTCGGATTATCGAAGAACGTGTTTAGATTTCTGTGATCGAGCTGTTCGAGGATATCCTCAACGATCGCCCTCAGCTGGAGAAAGTCGATGACGTAGCCGTTCCTCAGCGGACCTTCAACGGCTATTTCAAGCCGGAAGGTGTGTCCGTGTATCTCCTCCGCTTGGCCATCTATGACGACTGCGTGGGCGGCCTCAAATTTAAAGCGCTCTATGACGCGGGATTTCATTTTTCACACCGAAAATCAAATCAGCCCCAACGTCTTAAACTTTTAGGGTGGTGCCTGTGGGCTGCGGCATGACCGCCAGTGCCAACCGCGTTATAACCGCTGGGGTTCTCGTCTTCGTCGAGCCGGGGTCTTCAAAAAGTTCCTCGAGCTGAAGGAGAAGTCCCCTCGTAATAGTTGAAGAATCTCACTGGGGAGTGATTTTATATCAAAATCTACATATTTTCTCCACCGCTTAATAACTCACCGTAATGTTTAAAACCCGCAGGGCTTATAAGGGAGCAGAATCATTGGCGGACGGTGGTTAAAATGGTCAGGTACATGGTCACCTCGGCGTTACCTTACGCTAACGGGCCGATTCACGCGGGACACCTCGCCGGGGCTTACCTTCCAGCGGACATCTTCGTGCGCTATCTAAGGCTCAAGGGCGAGGAAGTGCTCTTCATCTGCGGAACCGACGAGCATGGAACCCCGATAACATTCCGCGCGCTCAAAGAGGGTAGGAGCCCAAGGGAGATCGTCGATGAGTTCCACGAGCACATAAAGACGACCTTCGAGAGGGCGAAGATAAGCTTCGATTTCTTTGGAAGGACTGAACTGCCCGTCCACTACAGGCTCAGCCAGGAGTTCTTTCTAAAGGCGCTCGAAAACGGCCACCTCGTTAAGAAGGTCAGCAAGCAGGCCTACTGCGAGCACGACAAGATGTTCCTGCCGGACAGATACGTCATCGGAACTTGCCCCTACTGTGGAGCGGAAAACCAGAGGGGAGACCAGTGTGAGGTCTGCGGCCATCCCCTCACGCCTGAGATACTCATCAACCCGCGCTGCAACATCTGCGGCAACCCGGTGACCTTCAAGGGCTCGGCTCACTACTACATAAAAATGCAGGACTTTCAGGAGAGGCTCAAGAAGTGGGTCGAGAGCCAGGAGCACTGGAAACCGAACGTTCGCAACACCGTCCTCGGCTGGATAAACGAGGGGCTTGAAGAGAGGGCCATGACTCGCGACCTCGACTGGGGAATCCCGGTTCCGCTCGACGAAGAGGACGTCAGGGGTAAGGTCCTCTACGTCTGGTTCGAGGCCCCGATAGGCTACATCAGCATCACCATCGAGCACCTGAAGAGGGAAGGAAGGGAAAACGAGTGGAAGAAGTTCTGGCTCAACCTCGACGGGCAGACTAAGGTCATCCACTTCATCGGCAAGGACAACGTGCCATTCCACGCGATATTCTGGCCCGCCTTCCTGATGGCTTACGGCAAATACAAGGATGAGGAAGTCGAGGCAGAGTGGAACCTGCCCTACGACATCCCGGCCAACGAGTACCTCAACCTCGAGGGCAGGAAGTTCTCGACGAGCAGGAACTGGGCGATATGGGTCCACGAGTTCCTGGATGCATTCCCTGCAGATTACCTGCGCTACTACCTCACAGCCATAATGCCGGAAACGAGGGACAGCGACTTCAACTTCGCCGACTTCAAGAGTAAGATAAATGAGGAGCTCGTCAACAACCTCGGAAACTTCGTGCACCGTGCAATGACCTTCGTGAACAGGTACTTCGACGGCATTGTGCCGGAGAGGGGAGAGCTCGACGACCTCGACAGGCAAGCCTTCGAGGAGATTGAGAAGGCGTTTGAAGAGGTCGGCGAGCTTATAATGAACTATCGCTTCAAGGATGCCCTTAAGCGCGTTATGGAGCTGGCAATCTTCGGAAACCGCTACTTCGACTACCAGAAGCCCTGGAAGACTGCCAAGACCGACCGCGAGAGGACGGCAACGACAGTGAACGTCTCGCTCCAGATCGTCAAGGCCCTTGGAATCCTCCTCGAGCCGTTCCTACCGGACGCGAGCGAGAAGATATGGCACCTCCTCAACCTTGAGGAGTCAAAGAGCTGGGAGTTCAGCGAGCTTAAAGCTGGCCACCGCGTCAGGAAGGCCTTCCCGATGTTCAGGAAGGTGACCGACGAGGAGATAATCCACTTCATCGTGAACTACATAGGAAGGGGCAACCCCGAGAGTGCCAAACTGCTCCTTGAGAAGTACTACAAGAAGGATGACGTCTTCAAGGTCATCCTCGAGCGCTTCGGTGAGGAGAGAAAGAAGGAAGCCCTTGCGCTCCTTGAGGCTATCTACAAGGAGGTTCCCGAGGTAAAAGGTGGAAAGGCCGAAAAGGCCAAATCTCCCGGAAAGAAGGAGAATGCAAAAAAGGAGGGTAAAAAGATGGAGTACATAAGCTTTGACGACTTTGCGAAGCTTGATTTGAGGGTTGGAAAGATAATCGAGGTCAAGGACCACCCCAACGCCGACAGACTCTACGTGGTAAAGGTCGACCTCGGAGACGAGGTCAGGCAGCTCGTCGCCGGGCTGAAGAAGTACTACAAGCCGGAAGAGCTGCTCAACCACTACGTCGTCATTATAGCGAACCTCGAGCCCAAGAAGCTCCGCGGCGTTGAGAGCCAGGGAATGCTCCTCGCTGCCGACGATGGAGAGAACGTCGCCCTGCTCATGCCAGACAAAGAAATAAAGCTTGGTTCAAGAATAAGGTGAGGGAGCTCAGAACCTGAGCTCCACCCAGTTCTCTTTCTTCCCCTTCAGTATCTTCACGAGGCCCTTTCTCTCGAGGCGCTTGAACATCCTCCAGGCGGTCGTCTTCGGCAGACCTATCGCTTCTCTGACCTCTGCCTGGCTCGCTTTTCCGCCCTTGTCAAACAGATACAGCAGGGCCCTCCTCTCTTCCTCTGTGAGGTCGAGGTTGGCCAGCTTTGCCTCAAATTCTTCCTTCGTCGGCATCTTGCCGCCGAAGCTTCCGGACTTCTTTTTCAGCCCGAAGTAAGCAGCCCCCACGGCGAGGGCGATAGCCACGATGACAAAGAGAACGGTAGCTGAGCCCCCGGTTGGCTCCCCTCCAGCTCCGCCGGTTCCGGACGTTGTCGTTCTCCCCTCTAAGGTATACGAAATGCTCTGGTTCCCTGGCGGCATGGTGATTGAGTTTCCGGCTATCTCAAGCGGGATGTCGCTCAGGTCAACGACTATCGCGCTCTCAGGGAGCACAACGGTGAAGGACTCGTTGGACGAAACGCTCAGCGTCCACACAATTCCCTCCTTGGAGGTCAGATCGGGGGTGTAGTAGGTGACGTTCACCAGCTCCGCGCTACCTGTTGTAGATGAGCAGCGTCCCGTTCTCAAGCCGGTAGTTCAGGGGCTCACCGTTCTCATCCTCCACGATAACGTTCTCATAGTAGGAGCCAAGCAGGGGGAGGACGATTTGAGATGAATAATCATCGGGGAGTATCTCATAGCTTACCTCAACGTAACCGTCCCCGTAAACGGTCAGAATGAGGGAAGAGACGGTATAAGCGCTAACCAGATGAGCAACTGGAATGAGCGCGAGCAGGAGGATAACAAACAATTTCAGCCCCTTCATTAACATCCCTCCGTAAAAAGAAGGAAAGGTCAGGAGTGGGCTAGTATGAACTCGTCGACGCGGCGGAGCATCTCCAGCACCACTGCAAAGTGCGCTCTAGCCCCTGCTGGCTTTTGAGCCTTGAGCAGCTCAACCCCTACCTTTAGCTCTTGGACAGCGACCTTAAGCTGAGCCTCTGCCCTGCGGGTATCAACACCCTGCCCCTTGAGCTCTCTGAGGGCCCTCGCGTCCTTCTGAATCCTCTCATTCATCTCCCTGAGGA